>JBBSPE010000372.1:0-1539 GCA_038259155.1 Gemmatimonadales bacterium | reverse complement strand
CCGGCCAGTTCGCGTCGATAGCCGTACATGCTGCTGATGGTGCCGGGCCACAGCGCCACGGTGCTGGTGGCATTGGCGGCGAGCGGCGGAATGCCAAGCGCGATCAGCGCGGGAAACGTGAGCAGGGTGCCGCCGCCTGCCACCGCATTGGCGGCGGCGCCGACCGCCGAAATGGCCGCAATGGTGACGAGGGAGCCCAGTGATTGCGCCATGGGACGGGGAGTACGTGAGACAACAAAAGGCGGAATCTACGTGGTCGCACCGCTCGCAGGCGTGGCGACGGTCGCCGCGACCGCCGGGCGTGGCCCTGTTGGGCGCCCTGTCCACGGGTTAGCGTGCCGCGTTCCCCTCCCCGATCCCTCAGCCTTCTCCATGCGCAAGCTCGCCGGCAACCTCACCGTCCAGGTGCTCATCGCAGTCGCCATTGGCGTCACGCTCGGCATCGTCGTCCCGGACTTCGCGCGCACGCTCAAGCCGCTGGGCGACACGTTCATCAATCTGGTGAAGATGATCGTGGCGCCGATTGTGTTCCTCACGATCGTCACCGGCATCGCGTCCATGCAGGATCTGCGGCGACTCGGACGCGTGGGCGGCAAGGCCTTCATCTACTTCACGGCCACGTCACTCACCGCGCTGTTCATCGGCATGGTGGTGGTGAACACGCTCAAGCCCGGCGCCGGCTTCATTCGCCCCACCGATCTCGCCAACACCACCCTTCCCGGGGCAGGAACGGAACCACTCGGCGTGGTGGAGTTTCTCACGCACATCGTTCCGTCGAGCGTGGTGGGGGCGTTCGCGGAGGGTGAGCTCATCCAGGTGGTGTTCTTCGCCATTCTCTTTGGCGTGGCGATGGCCATGACCGGCGAGCGCGGACAGATGGTGTACGACGTGCTCGAACGTCTCACCGAGATCTTCTTTCGCATTGTCTCCATCATCATGAAAGTGGCGCCTATTGGCGCGCTCGGCGCCATGGCGTACACCGTGGGCACGTTTGGAGTGCGCACACTGTTGCCGCTCGCCAAGCTCATGGGCGCGGTGTATCTCACCATGGCCATTTTCATTTTCGGCGTGCTCAGCGTGATCATGCGCCACTATGGATTTTCGCTCTGGCACTTTCTGCGGTACATCCGCGAGGAACTGCTGCTGGTGCTCGGCACGTCGAGCTCCGAATCGGCGTTTCCGCGCCTGCTCGAGAAGCTGGAGCGCTACGGGGCATCGCGCCCGATCACCGGCCTCGTGGTGCCGGCCGGCTACTCCTTCAATCTCGACGGCACGAGCATCTATCTCGTGATGGCTGCGATCTTCCTCGCGCAGGTGTACAACGTGGACCTGTCCATCGGGGAACAGCTCGTACTCTTGGGGATATTGATGGTCACGTCCAAAGGGGCCGCTGGTGTCACGGGCTCCGGATTCGTGGTGCTGGCCAGCACACTCGCCGCCACGAAGACCGTCCCGCTCGAGGGACTCGCCATTCTGCTGGGAGTCGACCGCTTCATGTCCGAGGCACGCGCCATCACCAACTTCATCGGCAACGGCGTG
>JBBSPE010000371.1:0-1562 GCA_038259155.1 Gemmatimonadales bacterium | reverse complement strand
CACCATGCGCTGCACCGCTCGCTTGAGTGGTCGTGCACCGAACACCGGATCATAGCCCGCGTCCGCCAGTCGTGTCCGCGCTTCCGGCGTGAGCGAGATGGTCAGCTTCTTGTCGGCCAGGAGCTGGCGCAGACGACCGAGTTGCAGATCAACGATTTTGTCGAGCTGCTCGCGGCCGAGCGGCCGGAACACCACGATGTCGTCCACGCGATTGAGGAACTCCGGCTTGAAGCTCCCGCGCAGTGCAGTCAGCACACGCTCCTCCACTTCCGCAAGCGGTGTATCCGCCGCCTCGAGGATGTACGAGGAGCCGACGTTGGAGGTCATGATGATCACCGCGTTCTTGAAGTCCACCGTGCGACCCTGTGAATCGGTGAGCCGACCATCGTCGAGCACCTGCAGCAGCACATTGAACACGTCTGGGTGCGCCTTTTCGATTTCGTCGAACAGGATCACACAGTACGGGCGGCGCCGCACGACTTCCGTGAGCTGGCCACCCTCTTCGTACCCCACGTAGCCCGGCGGTGCGCCAATGAGTCGCGCGACGGCGTGCTTCTCCATGTACTCCGACATGTCGATGCGCACCATCGCCTGCTCGTCGTCGAAGAGGAACTCCGCGAGAGCGCGCGCGGTCTCCGTTTTGCCCACACCCGTGGGCCCCAGAAAGATGAAGCTGCCCACCGGGCGATTGGGATCCTGGAGGCCGGCACGCGACCGACGTACGGCGTTGGCGACCACGTGCACCGCTTCCTCCTGCCCCACCACGCGGGTGCGCAGCACGTCCTCGAGATGCGTGAGGCGCTCGCGTTCAGACTCCATCATGCGCGTGACGGGAATGCCCGTCCAGCGCGCGACGATATCGGCGATGTCGTCGGCGCCGACTTCTTCCTTCAGAAACTGCGGACGGCCGAGATGCGAGCCGAGTTGCGATTCGGCCTGCTTCATGTCGCGCTCGAGCTGCGGAATGCGTCCGTAGGTGATCTCCGCGGCGAGATTCAGGTCGCCCGCGCGGGTCGCCTTTTCCGCGTCCACCCGCGCCTGCTCGATGTCCTGCTTGATGCGTCCCACCGCGCCGAGCGTGTCCTTCTCCTGCTGCCACTGCGCGCGCATGCCGGCCACCTTTTCGCGCGCTTCCGCCAACTCGCGCTCGAGGTTGTGGCGTCGCTCCATGGACACCGCGTCCGATTCCTTGAGCAGCGCCTGCCGCTCAATCTCCAGCTGAATGGAGCGACGTTCCACTTCGTCGATTTCCTGCGGCACGGAGTCGATCTCGATGCGCAAGCGTGACGCAGCCTCGTCAACCAGATCGATGGCCTTGTCCGGCAGGAAGCGGTCGCCGATGTAGCGATCGGAGAGCGTGGCCGCGGCCACCACCGCGCCGTCGGTGATGCGCACGCCGTGATGCGCCTCGTACCGTTCCTTGAGACCGCGCAGAATGGCGATGGTGTTCTCGACACTCGGCTCACCCACGAACACGGGCTGGAAGCGACGCTCCAGCGCCGCGTCCTTCTCGATGTACTTGCGATACTCGTTTAGTGTCGTCGCGCCGATCGTGCGCAGCT
>JBBSPE010000370.1:0-1577 GCA_038259155.1 Gemmatimonadales bacterium | reverse complement strand
TGGCGACACCCAGCTGAGGATGAACGCCATCGGCATCGCCGATGGCGGTGGTGTGCGCGTCGGACTCGAGGACAACATCTGGTACGACGCGGCACGCACCCGACTGGCAAGCAATCGCGATCTCGTTGCGCGCGTGGTTGACATCGCGACGGCCATGGGGCGCACCCCGTCTTCGCATCGGGAAGTGCGTGACGTGCTGGGACTCGCGCCTCGATGAGCGGCAGCACCCCAGGCATGCAACAGCGCGCCCAAACATGGTTTGGCACCGTGCGTTCTCGCGGATTACCGTTTCTGGTGCGGGCGGCACTCCTCCGTCTCGGCATACGCTGTTCCATTTTCTACTGGATCGAAGAACGCAGCTCGAGCCATACCGGCAGGATGCTCCCCCCTCTGCCCGACGGCTTCCTGATCAAGACCCTCGGCGCCGATGAGGTCACGACCATCAGCCAGTGGGACGCCAAAGGGGCGCCGATCGGCGGGGCGGAGATGCACAACCATCTTGCGGGGGGCGCGAGGTGCATCGGTTTGCTGCGGGGCGACGAGATTGTCGGCTTCTCCTGGTACGCACTCGATCGGGCGATCAGTGACATCTGGCCAGTGGCGCTTCAGCAGAACGAGGCGTATTTGTTCAACATGTACATCCGTCCGGAAGTGCGAGGGCTCCAGCTCGCACCGATCCTGCGACACCATACCTATCGGCTCCTCGCCGAGATGGGGCGGGACACGTGCTACAGCATCACGCTGGCGATCAACAAGCCCTCGTGGCGATTCAAGCAGAAGCTCGGCGCCCGGAAGCTGTTCACCGGCGTGCATCTCGAGGTGATCGACAAGTGGCAGCGGAGCTGGGTGGTACATCGTGAGAAGAATTGATCCAGTCGCGGCGGTGACGCCGCGGGATGTCACCGGGAATTCCGGCGGCGGCTGAATTCACAAATATCCCGCGGCGTGACCGCCGCGGCTGGGGGCTGGTGGCGCTCGCCGGGCGCGCGCTACCAACTCCCCCCCCCGCCGCCACCGCCCCCGCCGCCGACTGAGCCGCCGCCGCCACCGCCACTGCTCGACCCCGGTGATGAGCCCATCGTCCGCGTGGCTGCCGACTGGAACCCGTTGAGTCCATTCGAGAAGTTGGTCATGTTGAACTGACCAGGTGTCCCACCCACGTACCACGCCGGTGGATTCGAGGCGAGGATCGGCCCGAACTGTTTCACCCAGATGTCGCTCACCCGAAGCGCCACCGCATAGGGCAGCAACTCCTCGAACAACTGTGTGGTCCGCTCCGGCCCCTGACTCATCTCCAGTTCCAGCTTCTCTGCCCGACGGACATACTCCTCGAGTCCGCGCAGTTGCTCCCACTGCTTGGCGCCCTTGAGGGTACGCGCCGGCATCGCGCGGGCGAAGGCCAGCACGATGATCCCGGAGAGCACACCGCCTGCAATCAGGACACCGTTCCCGAGCGCCGACCCGATCGCCACGCCGACGGCAAGGATCACCACCCCGAGCACACCGTACGCCAGTCGTGTCTTCTGCGGGCTGCTCGCGAAGAGCCCATCGGCGACCACAGCCTCATAGAGTGCCTT
>JBBSPE010000369.1:0-1618 GCA_038259155.1 Gemmatimonadales bacterium | reverse complement strand
TACCCGCACGATCAAAGAAGCCGTCATGCTGGATGAATACCGTCGGAGTCTCCGAGGCCGGCTCGGTGTCACGCCAGGCCTGGAACGTTTCAGTACGTTCGCCGAAGTGCAGTGAGTACGGATCGCCGAGGGGCACAAGGTTACCGATGTGCTGGCGCGCGACCCGATAGAGCGGCACGATCGCCGTGGTGGCCAGGCCTCGCCGGTGCTGGAAGCGGTGCATTCCCCACGCCGCTTCGGCGAGCCCGCCGGTGCGCGCGTACGGGTAGTACTCCGCGCTCAAGTGGATCACCATGGGCGCGGCAGTGCCGATCTGCGGCAGGCTCAGCGAGCCGGAATCATTCACGCGTCACCCGAGGGGTGGGTCATCGGTGAACGGATCACTGCGGAGGATTGGCGCGTAGTACTGCTTGGTGTAGTCCTGCAGCATCCGACGCGTGGTGAAGCGACGACCGGCGATGCGAATAGACTCCTTCATGCGCTGCACCCACGCCCGCGGGATACCGTGATCATCGCGGGCATAGAACATCGGCACGATTTCCTCTTCAAGAAGTCCGAAGAGGCGCTCGGCGTCGACCGCGTCGGCATCCTCGTGCGGTTGTGCCTTGGGGATCGCCCACCCGTTCCGGCCGGTGTACCCCTCCTCCCACCATCCGTCGAGCGTGCTGACCTGCGGCACACCGTTGAGTGCGGCCTTCATGCCGCTCGTACCCGACGCTTCGAGCGGCACGCGTGGGAGGTTCATCCAGAGGTCCACGCCCTGTGTCAGGAGGTGGCCGACGTGCATGTCGTAGTTGTCGAGGAACGCGACGCGCCCGGCGAACATCGGGTCACGGGCAAAGTGGTAGAGTGAACGGAGCACTTCCTTTCCTGGGTTGTCCTCCGGGTGTGCCTTGCCTGCGACGATCAGTTGCACGGGCCGTCGCGCGTTGGTGAACATCGCACGGAGGCGCTCGGTGTCGCGGAAGAGCAGGTTGGCCCGCTTGTACGTCGCGAAGCGGCGCGCAAAGCCAATGGTAAATGCGTTCGGATCGAGGAGCGTACCTGCGGCTACCACCTGCGCGGCCTCAGTATAGGTCGCGGTCCAGCGTTGGCGAGCTTCCTCCCGGATGAAGCGGAACAGCAGGCCCTTCAGCTCCTCGTGTGTGCGCCACAGTTCGCCGCCCTCCAGCCCGAGCACGGCGTCCCACGTTTCGGGATCATCGAGCCGTCGACTCCAATCATCACCAAGATGATTGTCGAGCAAACGCATCACGGGGTTGGCCATCCAGGTGGCGAGGTGCACGCCATTCGTGACCGCGCCGATTGGCACGCTCTCGGCCGGACGCTCACTCCAGAGATCGCCCCACAGTTCGCGCGAGACGATTCCGTGGCGTGCGGCCACGCCGTTCACGTGACCGGCGAGGCGCATGGCGAGCACCGTCATCTGGAACTGGTTCGGGTCGCGCGCCGGATGCACGCCGAGCCCGAAGATGTGCGGTGCAGCAGTGCCGAAATCCGCCAGAAACGGTGCGCCGGCACATTCGGCAACGTCGCTGACGTCAAACGCATCGTGTCCGGCGGGGACGGGTGTGTGCGTGGGGAAAAGGGTACTGGCCCGAACGGTGCGGACCGCGTC
>JBBSPE010000368.1:0-1623 GCA_038259155.1 Gemmatimonadales bacterium | reverse complement strand
TCGGCGACGCGCCGAGCGCCGCACGGATGCCATACTCTTTGCGCCGGGACTGGGTGACTTGCGCTGCGAGGCCGTACAGTCCCGTGGCGGTCACGACCATCGCTAGGCCCGCCAACCCAATACTCAGCGCGAAGGCCAGCGTAGCCGGGGCGTCGCGGAGTTGCCGTTTGGATTCGGCGCTCTGAATTTGGAGTCGTCCGGCACTCTCTGGCAATGTGTTGGCGATAGCATCGGTGATGGCGCGCGCTACCGCGGGCGACGGAGCGGCGACGCGTGCGTAGAGCAGGAAGCTAGGGAGTGCGGACGTGGCGAGCGACCGATAGTACGTGGGCGGCACGGTCTCGGACGCCGTGGCGCGAATGTCCGGTGCAACGCCGATCACCTCCATGGGATGTTGCCCAAGCTCGTAGATGGTGCGTCCGACGGCCGAGCCGGTGCCGGCGAGGCGACGCGCCAGCGTCTGGTTGACGACGATCTGCGTTGGTCCACTCGCCGACGCCCCCTCCGGGACTTCCCGGCCTTCGCGCAGCGGGAGCCCGAGCGTGCTGAAATAGCCGGGACTCACCACGTCCATCGCTGCGAACACCCCCTGCTTCCCGTCCCACGCTTCGAGCGCCGAAGCCCCCGGCATCGTGGCAATCGGTCGCTGCGCCATCGCGTAGCCGCCGAAGAACTCGGCCATCGAGGCTCCCACCGCTTCGACACCTGGCACGGCACCTACCGCGCGCTGCACGCGCTCGCGGTCACGGGTCCAGTCAGCCGGGGTACGCTGCGATGCACCCGCAATTCCCGTAACGACGAGCACCCGGTCCGCTGGGAAGCCGACGTTCACGGCCCGTTGCTGCCGCACGGCCTGCGCCAGTTGCAGCGCCACGCCAGTAAATGCGAGGGCCAGCGTGAACTGCAGAACCATATAGACCCGCTGGAGCCCGGACACCGTGCGCGCGGTGATGCCCTTGCCCTGATGCACGATGTCGCGCTCATAGAGTCGCGCCGTACGAACCACCGGCAAGATCGTCGAGAGTGCGCCGAAGAGGACGGCAGCGGCTCCCGCACCGAGCAGGGCGGCCGCTTCGAGGTGAAGGCCAAACGGCTGCACGACCGGCAGGGCGGCGAGCCAGCGCACCGCGTGGGCGCCCAGCGCGAGACCAACCATCCCCCCCACGACACTGAGCAAAATGGGCTCCATCGCCTCCAACAGCACGAGGCGCCAGCGCGGCATCCCCATCGCCAGCGACAGCCGTGACTCGTGCTCCCGGCTCGCCGCCCGCACGCCGGCGAGGTTGGCGACGTTGGTCGCTGCGATGAGCAGCAGGCAACACATCACGATCAGCGGCGCGAACGCGAGCTGCCCGGCACGCGTGCGGAGTAGTGCTCGCACGGACGGCTGCGCGGGCGCGGCGTTGAGTTGCCACCCCCGGTCTAGCTTGTGCAACGGGGCGAGTCGGCCCGAGAGGAGTTGAACGGAGGCGTGGAATGACGTGGACTGTGTCGCGTCTGCGGTCTCGGCCAATACGGAAAGATCCTCCAACTCGCGAAAGGACAGCACGTCTGCGCTCGCTTCCAAGAGTGGCAGCGCGTTCATGGGAATCCAGACGTCGGCCGCCTCGCGGGGGTCTCTTC
>JBBSPE010000367.1:0-1640 GCA_038259155.1 Gemmatimonadales bacterium | reverse complement strand
GTGTTGGGGACCCCGCGTTCGGGCACCACGCTGGTGCGTCGTCTGCTCGACGCGCATCCCGACATCACGGCCCCCCCGGAAACGAACATTTTTTCGGCCTGTGCGCGCTTCCTGCGCGAGGACACCATTGCCGATGGGGTGCGCGTGGGCGTGGTGGCCGGCTTGGGGCACGTGGGCTTTGAGCGCGCCGAAGTGCTGGCGCGGCTTCGGGCGTTCGCGTTCTCGTTTCACGACGACCTGGCACGCCGTGCAGACAAACGGCGCTGGGCCGAGAAGACCGCGTTCGACGCTTTTCACGTCGATGCCATCGAAGCGCTGTGCGGCGACGAACTGCAGTTCGTGTGCGTGATCCGCAACGGTCTCGACTTCGTGGCCAGCATGCACGAGCTCACGGAGAAGAACCAGGCGTTCCTGCCGGAGATCCACGAGTACGTCAAGCGGTACCCCAGCTATTTCGAGGCGTACGCGCACTGCTGGGTGGATCTCACCACGCAGTTGCTCGACTTCGGTGACCGTCACCCGCAGAACGCGCTGCTGGTGCGCTACGACGACCTGGCGCGCGATCCGGAGGCGCAGCTTGCCACGCTGTTCGGGTTTCTGGGAGAATCCATGCCCGCCGACCTGGTCGCGAGCGCCATGGACAGTCGCTCGTCGGTGGGACTGGGCGACTGGAAGACCTACGGCAAGCGCGCCATCGACGCCACCAACGTGGGGCGCGGGTCACAACTCAGCCCGTATACGCGGCGCACGGTCGGTCGCATCATCAATCCGGTGATGGAACGGTGTGGGTACGCGGCGGTACCTGACGGCGAAGATGAGGGCGAAGCGCGACGACAGCGACGACTTGAGTTGGCCATGTTGGCGCAACGACTCATCGCGCCGGACACGCCGCTCGGGTAGTGGGCGGTGGCGGGCACAACTGCGGTGATCGGTTTTGGGTTTCCGGTGGAGTACCGTGGCGTGTTCCGCCTACGTGCTGGTGGTTGTCGGTGAACGGCCTCTTACACGGCGTCGGTCGGGCTTCTGCACGGGCGGTGGTGCGGCGGGGCCGTTCGGAGATCGCGGCGTTCCCGCGGGCCCTCACACTGCTTTCGGTCGCGGTGAACGGCTGACGGTAGACGGTGGAACTGCATCCGATTCTGCGGCCGAGTCGCGAATCCGACGGCACCGCCGTAGCGGCGAGCGCAGCGCCGCCGTCCAGCCGAGCCGCGAAGCGCTGTTCAACCGTCCACCGTGAGCCGTTTACCCAAACCGAAAGCAGTGCCCGATGCTGACCCACGGCCCCGATCTCTGAGCGGCCCCGCCGCACGCATGTCGGTGGAAATGCCGGACCGGCGCCGTGTCTGAGGCCGGCAACCGGTGACGGTGACCGGTTACCGGCTTCCGGTTGTCAGTTCCCCAACCCACGCCTGCACATACGCCCTCACCTGCGCAAACGCCCGAGCCGGCGCCTCATCCCCGCGTCCGTACGGATCCCGCACCACCCGATCGCCCTGCCCTTCGTCCGCGTGCAGGCCGCCGGCCTCGAGCCGACTCGCCGGCCGCACCGCCGCGATGTCTCCCACCAGAAACACGCGGCGTTCGCTCGCACCGGCCCACACCATGGAATTGGCCTCGTTCGCGCGGTCCATGCAGATCAC
>JBBSPE010000366.1:0-1663 GCA_038259155.1 Gemmatimonadales bacterium | reverse complement strand
AGCTGGAACTCCCGATGTCGCCAGCGCTCGCGGACAACGCGTACGTCGGCACGTCCGCGATGATGCGATCCAGCAACGCATCGCGATCGGCAAGCGCGGCGCCGGAATCCCACGACCGACGTTCCAGCAGTTGGGCGACGGCATCCTGGCGGAGGTGATTGAGCACGCTCACCGGAAGAAAGCAGCCTTCGCTCAGCCCGTCAGTGTGCACGGCACCGAGCACGAAGGGAGTTCCGCCGAGGCGCCCCAACTGCTCACGCAGCTGCGGAACATCGAGCGCTCGCTTGCTGGCCGTTGCGAGCGGCACATCGCTTCGCACGGTGACTGTATGCGTGCCGTCGGTCACCACCACTTTCAGCGGGCCACCGGCCTGCCCAAAGCAGCGCATTTCCAAACGCACGAGTCCCGTGCGCTCGGGAATGCTGACCTCGTTGAACGAGGCGCGAGCGCTGGCCAGCAGCGTGGCATCGCTCGTGCGCACAACGCGCCACCCTGCTTCGACCCGGACGCGGGCGGTGAGTGTCTGGCGGTGCACGCCGCCGCGCACCCACAGCGTCTGGACATGGGTGATCGTGCTGCCAATCGTGGCCGCTGATCCCTCGGCGGGTGGCTCAAAGCCCAAGCCGTCGCCGTCGGCGAGCGGGCTGCGCACGTCCACCACGAGCTCGTTTCCACTACGACTCACGACGGTGCCGAGGGTGACGCCTCGGTTGTCCGGCTGCGTGCGCGTGATGTAGTCGCGGCCCGCGCGACCGCCGTACATGCCGCCTGTATTTCCGCGCGAGAAAATCTGTACCAGCGATTCCACTTCGTCAGATGGCGGCGGGGCGAAGGTGCCGTCGCGCAAGGCGTCGAGCCAGCTGCGGTATCGCTGCGTGACCGTGGCGACGTACTCGGGCTTCTTCTTGCGCCCTTCCACCTTGAGGCAGCCCACACCGGCCTGCGCGATCTCCGCCAGATGCTCGTGCGCGGCGAGATCCTTGGCGGAGATGAGATATCCCCGGTCGAGCTCGGCGCTGGTGCCCTGGTCGGTGAGCACGTAATCCTTGCGGCACGACTGCGCGCACGACCCGCGGTTTGCCGAACGCTCGGAGATCATGCCGGACATGAAGCACTGTCCCGAATACGAGATGCACAGCGCGCCATGCACGAACGTCTCGAGACCGATTTCCGGCACCTGATCGCGAATCGCCTGAATGTCGGCCAGCGTGTTCTCGCGCGCGAGCACAATGCGCTCGACGCCCAGGTCGTGCATCACGCGCGCGCCGGCGGGATCGTGCACCGTCATTTGTGTGGAGCCGTGCACCTCAAGCGCGGGATACGCTGCGCGGATGAGTCGCACCGCACCCAGATCCTGCACAATGGCCGCATCGATGCCGGCATCGACGCACTCCCCGAGATAGCGCATCGCGTCGGGCAGTTCATGCGTTTTCAGCAGCACATTGAACGTGAGGTACACACGCGCGCCCCGCTGGTGGGCGATGGCACAGGCCTTGGCGAGCTCCTCAATGGAGAGCTGCGCCCCGTCATCCCGCGCGTTGAATTGGGACGCACCGAGATAGACGGCGTTCGCCCCATTGGCGACGGCTGCGCGAACGGCGTCCAGCGAGCCGGCGGGGGCCAACAGTTCGGGAATGCGGATCATCCCGAAACCTACACGTTT
>JBBSPE010000365.1:0-1664 GCA_038259155.1 Gemmatimonadales bacterium | reverse complement strand
CTTCGGTAATCTGCGCGCGAACAAGCGCCTCGACCACTTCACGTTGCGTGGCCGCGCGAAGGTCGACGCGCAATGGAAGCTGTACTGCTTGGTGCACAACATCGAGAAACTGGCGAACGCGGGCTACGCCGCGTAGCGCAGGGGGCCGGGAGCAGGCTGGCGTGCGCGAAAACGCTTGCAGCATCGCGTGGAAATCCGTGTGACGGAAGAAAACATCACACACGAAACCATCGCGCCAAACTTTTCGTCAAGAACGCGCGCGAAATCGACTTATCCTACAGCCTCAACGTGAATTGGATAGCCCAACATAATTCCCGCCCGCAGGCTATTCGCGCCACCCCAAGCCAAACTACGCGCGGGCGCTCTTCTCGCAAGTCGGTGCCAGCCAGCCACTTGCCCATGCGTCGCGCGCGGTTTGCTCGGTCTACCTAAATCCGCTCGCCAACCGCCCGCTTGGGCACGGCGTACGCCCGGCGATGGCTACCCGTCCAACGGACTCCGAACCCCAAGCACACCCCGGTTCAGCACGTGCGTGTACATCATCGTCGTACGAACATTGGCGTGACCCAAGAACTCCTGCACGGTGCGAATATCGTAGCCAGACTCCAAAAGATGCGTCGCAAAACTGTGCCGGAACGTGTGGCACGTGACTCGATTTGAAAGCCCAGCCACCCGCGCCGTATTCGGTACCTCGCGCTGCAGCACACTCTCGTGCAAATGATGCCGGCGGAGTTCGCCCGTTGCCTCGTCTCGGTACAAACGCGTGGCCGGAAACACCCACTGCCACGGCCAGATGCGCGCCACCGCAGCGCCAAACTTGCGCCGCAACGCGTCGGGCAACGCCACGAAACCAGCCCCCGACTGCACATCGCGCGCATGCTGCGCTCGCACACCCGCCAAATGCTCCCGTAAAGGACTTACCAGAGTAGACGGTAGCACAGTCACGCGATCCTTCTGCCCCTTGCCGCTGCGCACCAACACCTCACCACGGACAAGGTCGAGGTCCTTCACACGCACGCTGCATCCTTCCAGCAGTCGCAGGCCGCTGCCGTAGAGCAAACGGACCATCAGCCCTGGCACACCGCTTATCGCCCCGAGCACCTGCGTCACCTCGGCACGCGTCAACACCGTCGGCAAACGCTGCGCACGCTTCGCCTGCAGGTGATGCAGCGGTGCGACCATCGGCATCTCAAGCACGTGACGATACAAAAACAGCAGCGCCGCCAACGGGATAGGAATTTCAATCGGGGCAGCTGGAGTATAGGCCCCGGTCCGCTGCCTCGCGAGCACCGGGGAGCGGGCGTCGGCGCGACCGCCACCGCGCCGGTGTGCCTCGCGGGCTGTTCGGCCTGCGGTCCGGACGGGTGACCCGAGGCCGACGGAGGCCGGCGGGGCCCACGGTGACGGTGCGGTGGGACCGCCGCGTACGCCGAACGCCCCCGCGGGGTGGCGGGGCGTCGGAAACCGCGTCCTCAGGGGGGAGTCCGGGCGGCGGCGGACTGGCGTGCGGCGCGTGACGTGCCCCGGCTCGCGGGGGCCCGCGTCGATGGGGGGCTCCGCGCGCCGGCGTGGGCCGCCGGCGCAGGGCGGGCGCGAAGGTGGGTGAGGATCTGGTCGATCACCGACGTCTGCGTGATGCAGGCGACGATCCGCATCGCGCCCTG
>JBBSPE010000364.1:0-1678 GCA_038259155.1 Gemmatimonadales bacterium | reverse complement strand
GGGGCCACCCCGCCGCCCCTGGCGGTACCCGGGGCGGCCCGCCCCCCGGGGGGGGCGGGGGGGGGGGGCTCGGCCCCCGCCCCGTCGCAACTTCCGGTGGGGTTCCGGCGTACGGAGTGACAACCCTCAGCCCGCCCTCGCCATGACGACTGTTCCGCTTACCCAGATCGCCTCCGTCAGCTGGGAGCATCCGGCCGATCGTGCCGCCCTGAATGCGCTTCGCGCCCTGCCCGGCTTTGACCTGGCGGTGCGCAAGATCGCCGGCTTTTTTGGCGAGCGCGGCATTCGCAACCTCTTTCTTGGCGACGCCGTGCTGGTGGGGCCCACGCAGCGGCCCAACCTGTACGCGCTGTACCAGGAAGTGCTGGAGACGCTGGACTGGCCGCCCGCCGGCGAGCCGCCTCCGCAGTTGTACGTAGCGCAGACGCCCATCGCGAATGCCGGCGCCGTCGGCTTTGACCATCCATTCATTGTGATCAACTCCGGCGCGCTGGAAATCCTGTCGCGCGAGGAGCAGCGCTTCATTCTGGCGCACGAAGTCGGCCACATCATGAGCGGCCACACCACGTATCGCACCATCGCGGTGATCGTGCTGACGTTCGGGCTGCAGGCGCTGCCCATCATTGCCACCGTGGCGCTGCTGCCGTTCCAGCTCGCGCTGCTTGAGTGGTACCGCAAATCGGAGCTCTCCGCCGATCGCGCCGGCCTGCTGGGGTCACAGAATGTGCGCGCGTCCATGAGCGCGTTTCTCGCGCTCGCGGGCGGCAAGGTCATTGACGACACCCTAGACCTGGACGCCTACCGAGAACAGGCCCGCGAGTACGAAGTGGGCGGCACGTCGTGGGATGCGGTGCTCAAGGCGCTCAACACGGCGCTGCGTGTGCATCCGTTTCACACGGTGCGTGTGGGCGAGCTCGATCGCTGGGTGGAGGCCGGTGGCTACAGCCGCATCATTGGCGGCGAGTTCGTGCGGCGCGGCAGCGAGGCGGACCGTCCGCTTGGCGACGACATGCGCGAGGCCAGCAACTACTACGCCAACGAGGCGCGTGCGGCGGCTGACCGGGTGACGGACGTGTTCACCAAGGCGGCCGATGCGTTTGCCGAGGCGTTCCGGGCGGCGACGGGTGGGGCGTCCACGGCAACGGCGGAGGAGCCTGGCTCGGCTGGTGACGCGCCGGGTGGCGGTGATGGTACCAGCAACGGCGACGCCAGCGCGCCTCCGTCGGCCAGCTAGGCCGGAGCGTGCGCGCCGTCGGCCCCTCGCTGGCCGACGGTTAGCTTGTGAGTGGCCGTCGCGGTGACGGTCACCCAACCCGGCTCTGCATGAAGATTCTGCTCGTGGGCAACGGTGGGCGCGAACACGCGCTCGCCGACGCCCTGTCCCGCGAAAACCTGCCGCTCGAACTCATCGCGACGCCCGGAAATCCAGGGCTCGCGGACTTGGCGCGCCTGGTGCCCATTGCGACGTCGGCCAGTGACGACTTGGTCTCGTTTGCCGCGGGTGAAGCAGTGGACCTCGTGGTGGTGGGTCCCGAAGCGCCGCTCGCCGACGGCCTGGTCGATCGGCTGCGGCTGCGCGGCATTGCCGCCTTTGGTCCCACGCACGACGCGGCAGAAATCGAGACGTCCAAGCACGTGGCCAAGTCGCTCATGGAAAAGGCGGGCGTGCCCACGGCCC
>JBBSPE010000363.1:0-1721 GCA_038259155.1 Gemmatimonadales bacterium | reverse complement strand
TCGCGTGGCGTCGGCACCTGCACCAGCACCCGGAAGTGTCGTTCCACGAGCAGAAGACCTCCCAGTACATCTACGGCGTGCTGTCGGCCATTCCCGGGCTCGAACTGTCGCGCCCCACGGAAACGAGCGTGATGGCCCGTCTGCACACGGAGAAACCGGGACGCGTGATTGCGGTGCGCGCGGATATTGACGCGCTGCCCATTGAGGAAGAAAACGACGTGCCGTACAAGTCCACGCTGCGCGGTGCCATGCACGCGTGCGGACACGACGGACACACGTCCATTGTGCTCGGACTTGCCACGCTGCTGGCCGCACACCGCGACGAGCTCGCGGGCGAGGTGCGCTTCATTTTTCAGCACGCCGAGGAGTTGGCGCCGGGCGGTGCGGAGGAGATGGTGCAGGCGGGCGTGATGGACGACGTGGACGAAGTGATCGGACTGCACCTGTGGGCGTCCATGCCGTTTGGACGCATGAGCCTGATCTCCGGGCCGGCCATGGCGGCGCCGGACACGTTTCAGTGCACCATCACCGGCAAGGGTGGGCATGCCGCCATTCCACACGATACCGTGGACCCGATTCCCGTGGCGGCGCAGGTGGTGACGGCGCTGCAGCAGGTGGTGTCGCGCATGGTGGACCCACTCGATCCGGCCGTGGTGTCCATCACGCAGTTCATTGCCGGCACCGCGTTCAACGTGATTCCCAACTCGGCCTATCTGGCCGGCACCGTACGCACCTTCGACGCAGAGCTCCGGCGCACGATTCCGCAGCGCATGGAGCAGCTCATCAAGGGCATATCCGAGGGCTTTGGCGCCACGTACGACTTCACGTACGAACTCGGCTATCGCCCCGTGGTGAACGACCCCGCGCTCACCGATCGATTGGCGGGCGTGGTCACGCGCACGTTTGGTGACGACACGCTGGAACCCATGCGTCCGTCCATGGGTGGCGAAGATTTTTCGGCATACCAGCAGCGTGCGCCCGGCGTGTTCGCGTTCGTGGGCGCGGGAAACGTGGACGAAGGCATCACGTACCCGCATCATCACCCGCGCTTCAACATCGATGAACGTGCGCTCGAGATTGGGCTGCGCTACCTGACGGCTGCCACCTTCGACCTGCTGATGGCGTGAGCGCGGGCCGTCCCTGGCGCTGGCTGGCCGCGATCCCGGCCACTGCGCTGCTGATTGCACCGTTCGTGGCCAACCGCGTGGAACCGCGCATTCTCGGGCTGCCCTTCCTGCTTGCGTTCATCACCGGCTGGGTGCTGATCACGTCGGTGACGATGGCGGTGGTGTACCTGTTGGACGAGCGTGCGGACCGGGCGCAGGGCTCGTGAATATCTCGCTCGCACTGCTTGGCGGAACGCTGTTGCTCGCGCTCGGACTATGTGTGGGCAAGGCGCGCAATCTCTCGCTGGAGCAATGGAGCGTTGGTGGTCGCGGCTTTGGCACGATCTTCGTGTTCCTGCTCATGGCCGGCGAGATCTACACCACGTTCACGTTTTTGGGCGGCAGCGGCTGGGCCTACGGCAAGGGCGCGCCGGCGTTCTATATCATTGCGTACGGTTCGGTCGCGTACATCATGTCGTACTGGTTGCTGCCGGCCATCTGGCGGCGTGCCACCGCGTGGCGCGTGGTGTCGCAGCCGGAGTTCTTCGCGCGCGCCTACGGTAGTCGCGCACTGGGCACCGTTGTCGCGATCGTGAGCGTGATTGCGCTCATTCC
>JBBSPE010000362.1:0-1827 GCA_038259155.1 Gemmatimonadales bacterium | reverse complement strand
TCGATGCCGTAGTAGCACGGGCTGATGATGGGCGCACTCGACACGCGCATGTGCACCTCACGTGCGCCGGCACCACGCACCAAGGACACGAGCCCTCGCGTGGTCGTGCCCCGTACGATCGAATCGTCAACCATGACCACGGATCTGCCCTCAATGAGTTCGCGCACGGGATTGTACTTGACCTTCACCTTGGCATCACGACCCGCCTGCGTGGGCTGGATGAAGGTACGCCCGACGTAGTGGTTGCGAATGAGCGCGAACTCGAACGGAAGGCCTGCCTCCTCGGCGAATCCGAGTGCGGCCGAGTTGGACGAGTCGGGCACGGAAAACACCAGATCCGCATCGGGGGCGGGGCACTCGCGGGCGAGCTGACGTCCGAGTTCGCGGCGTGCCATGTGCACGGACGCGCTGAACACCTTGCTGTCCGGGCGCGCAAAGTAGACGTGCTCAAACACGCACCGATTGAGCTCGGCGGCGGGTGCGGCCTGCATGGTGCGCATGCCGTGACGGTCGATGGCCACGATCTCGCCGGGAGCGACGTCGCGTACGAACGTGGCGCCCACGATGTCGAGTCCGCAGGTTTCGGAGCTCACCACCCAGGCGTCGCCCAGTCGTCCGATGGCGAGCGGTCGCCAGCCGTGCGGATCGCGAGCGGCGAGAAACGTCTCGTCAATGACCACGAGCAAGCAGTACGCGCCCTCGACGCCGTCCAGCGCCTGTGCCAGCCGCTGTTCGGGCACGTCGCCGGAGGCTCGCGCGATGCGGTGTACGATCGCCTCCGAGTCCATGGACGACGTGAAGATCGCGCCGACATCTTCAAGGTCGCGACGCAGCTTGACGTTGTTGGTGAGGTTGCCATTGTGGGCCAGCGCAATGTGTCCCTTGCGCACGCGCGCCAGAATGGGCTGCGCGTTTTCAATGGCAGATGCACCGGCCGTGGAGTAGCGCGTGTGCCCCACGCCGATGTAGCCGTGCAGCGCGCGCATGTCGTCGTCATGGAAGCCCTCGGACACGAGCCCCATGGTGCGGCGCAGGTTGGCCACGCCGGTGTCGTCAACCGCGACGATGCCGGCGGACTCCTGCCCGCGATGCTGCAGCGAGTACAAGCCGAGCTGTGTGAGCGCTGCTGCGTTGGGATGGCCGTAGACGCCAAAAATGCCGCACATGAGAACCGTATCCGTCAGTCGGGGGAGGGACCGTGGGACGCCGGCGCCGCGAAGTCCGCAGCGTGGTCGCCATCCATGATGCCCGGAATGGTGTCGTGAAATACGCGCGCGAGTGGTGCCACCGCCGACCGCGCCGTGACGTCACCCACGAGAAACTCGATGCCGTCCTGCGCGGGGACGACCTCTCCGATCACTCGCGCCGGTACGCCATGCTCCGCCATGAGCGCGAGCACCGCATCCGGCGACGCGGTGCTCACCACCACGCGGCCCTGCGCCTCGCCAAACAGCAGCGCGCGCAACGGGAGCGAGGCCCATGCGGTGAGGTTCACTGCGAATCCGAACGCCTGTTCGCGTCGCATCATCGCGCACTCGGCGAGCGTGACCGCCAGCCCGCCGTCGCTGCAATCGTGGGCGCTGTGCACATGCCCCGTGTTGATCGCCGCGAGCAAGGCATCGATGAGCCGCCGTTCCACGACTGGGTCACACGCCGGCGGTGCCCCGATGGCACGGCCGTGGAGGTGTTGCAGGTACTCACTCGCACCAAGCTCGTCCGTGTTCTCGCCGAGCAGAACGATCGTGTCGCCGGCTTGCTGAAAGGCCGACGGCGTGACGTGCTCGAGCGTGTCGAGCACGCCCACCATGCCGATCGTGGGGGTGGGGT
>JBBSPE010000361.1:0-1913 GCA_038259155.1 Gemmatimonadales bacterium | reverse complement strand
TCGCCGAGTACCGTTTTGATGAAGGTGCTCTTGCCGGCGCCGTTGGGGCCCACGAGGGCGATCACCTCGTTGCGCGGCATCACCAGCGTGACGTCGTCGAGCAGCGTGCGGTTGTCCACCCGCAGCGTGAGCTTCTCGGTTTCGAGCACGCGGTCGCCGCTGCGGTCGCCGGCTTGGAGGCGCAGCGCCATCACCGACTCCCCACCAATGGGCGCGGACAGGCGCGGCATGCGCGCGAGCAGCTTGCGACGGCCCTTGGCCTGCGCGGTGTTCTGGCCGGCCAGGTTGCGTGCGATGTAGTCCTGCTCGGCCGCAATCTTTTTCCGCTGCTGATCGAACTGGCGCAGCTGCGTGAGACGACGCTCTTCGCGCTGTTGCACGAATGCGGTATATCCACCGGTGTACGAAAACGCGGTACCGCCCTCCATATGGATCACATGATCCGATACTGCCTCCAAGAAGGCGCGATCATGGCTCACAAGAAGCTGCGTACGCTCGCTTTCGCGGAGGTACTGCTCCAGCCAACGTGTGGTGTCGAGGTCGAGATGGTTGGTGGGTTCGTCGAGAATGAGCAGCTCGGCGGGTTGTACGATCTGGCGAGCGAGGGCCACACGCCCGCGCTCACCGCCGCTCAGGACGCCCGTTTTGGTGCTGCGCGCCCAATCCGGCTCAAAGCCGAGCCCTTGCAGCACCTGGTCTACGCGCGTGCCCATCTGGTAGCCGCCCTCGTGCTCGAAGCGCTCGAGGTCGTGCCCGTAGGCCGACATCAGCTCCTCGCTGTGGTCCGTCTCCATGCGCGCCACGTGCTCCGCCAGCGTGCGCTCGAGGGCGCGCAGCTCGGTGAACGCATCCGCGATGGTGTCCCAGACAGACTGGTTCGGGTCAAAGCTCCGGTGCTGCTCGAGCAGGGCGATGCGCATGCCTGGCCGGCGCGCGACCGAGCCCGTGGTGGGCGCCAACTCACCGGTAAGGAGTCGAATGAGCGTGGTCTTGCCGGCGCCGTTGCGCCCAATGAGTGCCCAACGATCCCGGTCGCCAATGGTGAGCGAGACGTCCTTGAAGATTTCTGTGGCCCCGAACGAAACGGAGGCGCTTCCAATGCTGATCAGCGTCATGCCGCGTAATCAAACAGATGACGGGCGCTGAGGGGACGGGTGGGCGGGCATTGGCGACTGCTTCGCGACATCGGTCGCCTGCTGCAGCCGCGTGCCGAACGTGGGGTCCTCCCGCAGCACCAGCGCGCGCAGTCGGCGATCGCCTGCACGGTCGCGCCAGCGCTGTGAGAGTGTGCCGAGAGCGGGCAGGCAGGCGGTGAGCACGAGTGCGGTTGGCCAGCCGAGCGCGTACCAGAGCAGCGCGAACAGGGTGAGGTACCACGCCGTCATGACGTACAGGCCGGGAATGATGCGGAGGGCCATGATGTCGGCAGGGTCCCGCGCGGTGCGTGTGGCGAGGCGATTGAGCAGCCGCCAGGCTGGCGCGTGCAGGGTGAGGCCGAGTGCGGCGAGGGGGGCGCGCACCGCGTCCGAGAGCGCGGCGGTGCGGCTCGCGTCGGGTGCCATCGCGTGCCATGCGGTGAGCAGTCGGCTGCGAGACGCGTGTGCACTCAGCGAGTCGAGCCACGCGGTCAGCGATCGGGCGGGGGTGAGGCGCTCGTCGTGCAGGGCACCGGCGCTCACACCTTCGCCGCAGAGGTCGGCCGCGAGGGACTGCCACACTTCGGTGCCGGCGAGTATTGGCGGGGTGTCGCTGGAGTCTGTGGGCGTCGAAGCCGCCGCCAGATCCGCCACCGCCCGCAGCACCTGCGCCGTCGCCTCACTCGGCGCATTCCGCGTGAGTCGCCGCAACCGACGCGCCACCATTTCCGTGAGTTGTACATCAGCCGGGCGCGCTGGATTGGCGGTCCAGCCGTC
>JBBSPE010000360.1:0-1928 GCA_038259155.1 Gemmatimonadales bacterium | reverse complement strand
GCGCGTGAGCGCGCTGAGCACGCGCGCTGTGTCGCTCAGCGCGGGAACGTGACCAGGCTTTCGTGTCCGTTCCGCCCCACGGCGGCAACGCCGAAGAAGTAGTTGTCGATGATCACGTTCTCGAGCGTGTACTCGGTGACATTGCCCACGAAGCGCGACTGGGTCCAGTTCACCTCACTCGGCTTCCGCCAGTAGATCCGATACCCGAGCACGTCCGGAGAGGGCGACGCCTTCCAGCGGAACGACGGTGAGGGCTGCACCGCACCGCGAATGGACACCGAGTCCGGTGCCGCGGGTGCCCACGCCAGTGACATGAGCGTGGCGGCATCGAGCGCGGTGAGGCTCGCCGCGTACGCGAAGTCCACACCTTCGATCACGTCACCGTACGCGATGCCGTTCTCCGTGCGGATGTCCTGGTGCTGGCGGTTGTAGTTCTCGTGCGACTCCATGAGGCGCACCGCTGGCGCCCCCGCGTTGAACAGCGGCGTGTGATGGCCACCACGCGAGTAGCGGTCGAGGCGGTAGATGATTTCCACGTCGAGATTCGGGAAGTACCGATCGGCGACGTGGTCGATGTAGCGGGCGAGCTGGCGCGACGGTGTATCGAGTTCGCCGCCGTTGGTGAGGATGCGTCGCAGCTCGGAGGCGGGCGTGTCGGCGGCGAGTCCGGGCGCAAACACGCGGGCCTTGGTGTTCTCGATGACACCGTCAATGCCGGAAATGTTGCCCACCATGTCGTTGTTGATCACCGCGTCCAGCCGCCACCCTTCCTGCTCGATCGTGCGTGCGAGCACCGCGCCGCCAAAAAGCCCCTGCTCCTCGCCAGACAGCGCGGCGAATACCACCGACGCGCCGGGCGTGTAGCGCGACAGCAGACGAGCGGCCTCGAGCAGCGCGGCGATGCCACTGGCATTGTCGTTGGCGCCCGGCGAACTGTCTTTCGCATTCATGACGTCCGAAACGCGCGAGTCGATATCGCCCATGAGCATTACGTGTCGGTTCGGCTCCGTGGTGCCCTTGAGCCGCGCCACCACGTTCACGATGTTCACGTCCTCGCGAATACGACTGGTGGGTGAGCCCTTCTCGATGCCGGCCACGTAGCGCACCTCGAGACAGCCGCCGCACGCCTGCGAGATGCGCTGGAATTCCGCGAATACCCAGCGCCGCGCGGCGCCAATGCCGCGCGTCGTGGACATGGTATCCGAGAGCGTGTGTCGTGTGCCGAAGCCCACGAGCGTACGAATGTCCCGCTCGATGCGTGCGGGCGAGGCCGCGTCCACGATTTCGTGCACACGCGGGTCTTCCTGCGACGGAATGACGGCCGCAGCGGCCGGCGGCTGCGCGGCGAGCGGAGCGCGAACGGCGGGGCCGGCTGAGCTCGCGGCCAACACCAGCGCGACGGCGTGCACTCGTGGCAGGCGCGTTGGGAACGACGGCCGTGGGCGGCAGCGGGAGGGGAGCAATGGAAAGGACATCGCAAAAACGGGAGGCGGGAAGCAGGAATCGCAGCATGTCGCTGCACGCGCTGCAATATGCAATTTCGGTCACGATTGCGTGGGTATGCCCAACGTGTGACTCAGCGCACAACCTCGCCTCTCAGGATGTCGGAACTTTAACGGCAGATATGCCACGCGCCGCGCCCGGCCGGCGGCGTCCCTCCCCAGACACTGCCTTTGCACGCGGACTCGTTCGCCTCGACGCTTCGCGCCGCGGCCCCGCGTGCGCGACCCCCCCAACCGGTGTAGACGATGGCGACACATCACGGCATGAAGGAACTGCAGGGCCTGCCCGCGCTCTGCAACCCCAATACGGTTCGCAGCGATCGATTCGGACGCATGTTCCCGGGCCTGCCAGCACTCTACACCGATCCGCGACACCTCGCCGCCATTGGCCACAAGGACGGGCCCATGCGCGCCACTGGACCCGCG
>JBBSPE010000359.1:0-1955 GCA_038259155.1 Gemmatimonadales bacterium | reverse complement strand
TACTGGACGCCGAAGGTGGGCGCGCCGGAGATCCTCGGGCAGCCGAACCCTCAGTTCAACCCGGAGCTCGCGCAGAAGTTCCGCGTGTTGATGCAGGCCGAGTCCGACCGGATCCACGGCATCAAGCGCTAATCGGCGCTAATCGGCGCTAATCGGCGCTAATCGGCGCTAACCGCAATGCCGGTCACTTTGCGCGTTTCCTCGACGAGGATTTCGCGGGGCGCTTTCGCGCATAGTTGCTCATCTTGATCTTCACGGCGCGGGGATACGTGCGGTCCCGGCGTTCAGGGAGCACGAAATGGGACAGGTCCTCACGCAGGCGCGCCAGGCGCTCTGGCAAGCGGCCTGCGCTGTCGGTCCCCCAGGTACGCAGCGCGCTCTCGATGAAGTTCAGCGCAGCGACGAAGCTGATCCTCGTCGGAGGCACGCCGGCCTCGTGGGCCACGCGCTCAGCCTCATAGCGGATGAGGTTGTACGCAATCCCGAGGCCCCACAGCTCCTGCGCGACCCCGCGTGGGCTCTTGCTGCGGGTAGACTCCTCGCGGCGGAGCATCGTGCGCTTGACCTCGTTGTAGCCAAGCTCGAGCTCCCACCGCTCGTGGTAGAGCGCGATGACCTCGGCTGCTGGGTAACGCTTGGCGTCGAGGAGCGAGGTCAGGAGGAGCTGCGGCTTGAAGCCGCGCCGGCGGTACCGAATCGCGCGCATCTGCCAGGTTGCCGGCAGCGTCTTGTCTTGTCGCCGAGCTTCGCTCGAGACGTTCAATTCGATGAGTTCGTCACCGGCGGCAAGCCGCTTTACCCGGCGGCATGCCAGGTCGGCGCGAGCGCGTGTGAGCCACTCGCGATGCTCGCCGCTCCGCGTGATCCCCAGCAGCGTGCGTGCCGCGAAGAAGCCCCGGTCGACGATCGCCAGCGAGTGGTCGGGCAACAGCGGCCAGAGTTGCTCGGCATACGCGCGTTCGCCCGTGTCGTAGGGGCCGAACTTCGCGCCCGCGAGTAGATGTGAGCGGAGCGCCATCAGCGTCACCATGCGCGCCAAGGGATACCCACTCGTGCTGTTCCAGCGCGTGTCCTGCCCACCGAAATGCGCCCGATTCTCGACGGAATCGGGGATTCGCACTGTCGTGCCGTCGACGCCATAGACCGCCAGCCCGCGCCACGCATGGGCCCGCGCGCTCGCATGCGCCCACGTGGACGCGGTGCGCTCGAACAACCACCGCAACGGTTCGTCGCCCAACCGCTCACGTGCTTGCACGATAGAGCTTGGCGCCACGCGCACTCCACGGCTGCCAGGCAACGCGAGGTCCAACGTCGCGACGAGCTCGCGCATCGAGAGGTCGCGGAACAAGCACATGCCGATGACCAGCCACACGACTTGCTCCGCCGGTAGGCGCCGTCGCCGTATCGTGGCCGTACCCGTGGCCGCGAGTGCTGCGTCGATCCACGCCGGATCGAGGCTTGCGACAAACTTGGGCAGCAATTCACCGCTGGGCGGCGTCACGACACGGGCAGCCATGCGAGCCATGACTGCATGGCCTGATCCTCCGCGCCGATTCCGGATACCCCTCGAGCCGACTTCCTGAATTCCGGATTCCCGTCGAGGACTTAGCGTTATCCGATCGGCATTGGGCTTAGGCCGGCTTAGGCCCGCAGTCCGGGCCGCCCTCACGCACGTGCGCGCGTCCCGCGCGTCCACGATTTTTCGCATCGCTCGTGATCTTGGACGAGCCGGGGCCCCGCGTCATCCCGCCGTCGGATCCAGCAGCGCTTCGACGAGCTCGCGGAGCTCGCGCACTTCGAGAGGGTCCGGTTGTAACGGTCGACCGACCGGCGCGGACGCTGACCGCGGACGCCGACCGCGGACGTTGACCGCTGCCTCTGCGCGATGGCGTCCGGTGGAGGCGGCCGCGTGGTACACCGGGATCTTCGGAGCGCTGAATGCGTCGCATCACACC
>JBBSPE010000358.1:0-2015 GCA_038259155.1 Gemmatimonadales bacterium | reverse complement strand
TGCAGCTCATTCGGACCGTGGCCGAGCAGCTGGGCAGTCTGGTGCCCAATCGACGGTGGCTGGAGACCGTGCAGGGCGACGCGCTCTCGATTCCATTCGAGACGAAGATCGACGGCACGGACGTGCCATCCGTCCGCAATTGGGTGTCGATCACCGGAGATCTCGACCCAGTGGGCGGACACTTTTTTCGCTCGCTTGCGCCGTGGGCGTACATGGACGTCGCGGGGCAGCAGTCGTTCGTGGATCACCAATACCCAACCGACGTCACCAGTCGAGCTGACCTGCTCGCGCGACTCCGCGAATCGTCGTTGGCTGGTGAGCGGCCCACCGTGAGCCCGCGTGATCCGCACTCATGGGGTGCCTACGTGACCGGGCATGCCTCCCAGTTGCGCGACTGGGTGCTCGCATGATCGCGGTGACGGCAGCACCTCATGTGACACGCGATGCGACACGCCTTGCGACCCGCCTCACGGTGTTCGCCGCGCTCACCGTTCTCGCCGCTCCGCTCTCCGCACGTCCTGCCACCACGCTCCACGCCCAGCCGACCTCGCAGCCGGTCCCGATCTCCGGCACGGTGGGCGACCTGCAGCGAGCCGTGCAGTCAGCGGCGCGCGTGGCCCGACTCGCGGATACCCTGCCCGGCCCCAACGCCGTGCTCCTCCGCCACCTCGCCACGCTCGACCGCGCGGCCCTCGACACCATACCCCTGGCGGCGGTTGGTCGCGAGTGGATGGTGGCCACCGCAGCGAACCGGGCGCCGTTCGCGAGGGTGGCGCGCTGGCGCACCCGCGACCCGATGTCGCTGCTCTCCGCCGGCGAACAGATCGCGATCGACTCGGTGGCGCTGGTCAGCCTGCAGTTGCTTCCGGAGCTGCTGGAGCTACGGATGCCCGAAGACAGCGTGGACGCGCTGCTCGCGCCCATCAGTGCGTTCGACCGGGCGCGTCGGCAGGAATCCCTCGCCCAGAGTTTGGAGAAGCTGCGCCGCTACGAGCGAAAGTTCGGACCGACGTCAGCTCGGCTGAACGTGGCGGAGGTGGCGCTCAACTTCGTGGCGCAGTCCATCCCGCCGTTTCGCCCAAGCGCGGACGGATGGCCGAGCCCGCTCGAGGTCGTGGCGTCGTACGTACCGAGCTACCTCACCGTGAGTGACGGGAAGGCCACGGCGTGGACCGTGCTCGAGGTGGGTGCGCGCTACTACGTGTTCGATCCGCGCTGGGGTCGGGGTGGCCTGGGGGGCGTGCTCCGGCCCGCGCACCTGAGCGCCGGCATCGCCATTGTGAACGGGTTGGGCGGTGCACTGCGCGAACCGTGGCGCGGCGCATCGCGTGTGGGCGGCTTTCTCGCGTGGGGCGACGCCAAGCTCGCCATCGTGGGCGGCGACGGCCCCAATATCTTTCTCACGCGGCAAATTCAGTTGGTGCCCTGGGTGTTTTGATGGCCGGCGGCCCTTGACCGCTCCCTGTTCTGTGCCGAGAGTGAAACAGGGCGCGGGCCACCATGCACGTGCTTCCCCCTCTCTCGCACGTCTGGTTGCCGCCTATGTCTGGTCTGCATGAACGCCGCGCCTTCTTTGAAGGCGCAGAAGCCGGTTCGCCGTATGCCGCTCGCGACGCGTGCGGTGTGGGATTCATTGCACGCCAGAGTGGCGAGCGCACCCACGAGGTGGTGCAGTTGGCGCTCGATGCGGCGGCGAAGCTCGCGCACCGTGGCGCGCAGGGCGCGGACCAATCGGCCGATGGCGCGGGGCTGCTCACCCAGATCCCACGCCGGCTGTTCATTTTGGCGGGCTCGCGGCAGGGGCTGCATCTGCCCGCCGACGCCGCCATCGCCGTCGGCATGTGCTTCCTCCCCGCCGATCCCGACGGCCGCGCCGCCGCCGCTCGCGTGGTGGAGCAGGTGCTGGTCGATGACGGGCTGCCGTGTCTGGGCTGGCGTGACGTCCCGGTGAACCCTTCCGTACTCGGCCCCTCGGCGCGCGCGGCGATGCCCAGCATCCGGCAGGTCATGGTGGG
>JBBSPE010000357.1:0-2036 GCA_038259155.1 Gemmatimonadales bacterium | reverse complement strand
TGGACTTCCCCCGTTTTGATGGACACCCAGCCTATCCTGAACTTGATTCAGGCAGGAGGTGTACATGGCGAAGAAGCGTGTGCGGCGCCAGTTCGATGCCGCGTTCAAAGTAGAAGCCGTGCGACGGATGGACGAGCGGCGCGCCGTCGGCGTGCCGATGGCCACGATTGCGCGCGACCTGGAGCTCCGGCCCGAGCAGCTGCGTCGGTGGGCGGACCAGCTGGCCGCGGAGGCCGGCCGACCCGTGACCGACATCTTTCCCGGTGAGGGGCGCGTGTCGAGCGAGGCGGACGAGATCCGGCGGCTGCAGCGCGAACTCGCGACGCTGCGCATGGAGCGCGACTTCTTGAAAAAAGCATCGGCGTACTTCGCGAAGGAGTCGCGATGAGCGACAAGTATGCCGTGATTGCTGCTCATCGCCAGGACTATCCGATCACACTGATGTGCCGCGTGCTGTCGGTGTCCCGCGCCGGTTTCTATGCGGCGCAGCAGCGGGCGCCCTCGGCGCGAGCGACCGCAGACGCCACGCTCACGGCGACCATCACGGACACGTTTGTCCGCTGCCAGCGGCGTTACGGGTCGCCCCGCATCCATCGGGTGCTGCGGTCGGCGGGCCTGCAGGTGGGGCAGAAGCGGATCGCGCGCCTGATGCGCACCGCCGGGTTGCAGGCGCGTCGGCGTCGACGTGGCGCGGTGACGACCGATAGTGCGCACACCTTGCCGCTCGCGGACAACGTGGTGGCGCGCTCGTTTGCCGTCGGCGGCGCCGTCAACAGCGTGTGGGTGAGCGATACGACGTATATCCCCACGCGTGAAGGCTGGCTGTACTTGGCCGTCGTGCTGGATCTCGCCTCGCGCTTCGTCGTCGGATGGGCGACCAGTGCCCAGAATGACACCGCGCTGGTCCTGGCGGCGCTGCACCGCGCCGTAGCGATCCGCCGGCCGCGTGACGGCGCCGTGCACCACGCGGACCGCGGCAGCACGTACGCCAGCCATGCCTATCGCGCCGCGCTCACGACGCATGGCCTGACGGCCAGCATGAGTCGCAAGGGCAATTGCTGGGACAACGCGGTGGCGGAGAGTTTCTTCGCGACACTGGAGTGGGAGCTGCTTGGCGACGGGGACTTTGCCACGCGGGCCATGGCGACACGCGCGCTGGTCCCGTTCATTGAAACGTGGTACAATCGGGAGCGGCTGCACTCTGCTCTCGGTTACGTCTCACCCCAAACGTTCGAGTACGACCTGTCTCGCACTCCGCGAGCAGCCTAAACCCCGTGTCCACGAAAACGGGTCAAGTCCATAAAGCAAGAAAGGCGGGGCACTATTCGCATGAGCGATAGAGAATAGGGCGAACCGGGCGCGTGGCATTGATACTCATCACGCAGATTGGTTGTCGGAATGGAATTAGGAACCCACTCGCGCCGTTTAGCAATCTGACTTGTTGGCGAGAAGTGGCAGCGGTTGACGCGCTCGCGCTGTGAAGTTCCGTTCGTCGGCTGCGGCTGCGGCTGCGGCTGCAGCAGCTGAGGACGGACGGTTAGACTGTAGAATAGCACTGGTCCTCCACAGTTTCACGCATCATTTTGCCGCGTCTCCTTCCCCGCGCGCATGTCACTCCCCCTCGGCCTCTACGATCAGCTCCTCACCGACGCGCTCCGTCGGCGACTTGCTCAACTCCCGTCCGACAGCAGCACCCTCGACAACCTATCCGCCGAGCAAGCCACACCGCTGCTCGCGCACCTGGTCGCACAGTCGCTCGGTCGCGTTCTCGACGACAGTAGAGCTCGCCACAAGTCCGACCTCGACGCGCAACTCGATCTCATCAACGCGCTCCTGGTCGAACTACGCACGCGTCTCGCGTCCGACCCCGAGCGCATCGACACACTGAGCGTCCCCGCCACTCGCCTTCGCGCCGTCCACACAGCCGGACAATCAGCACCCGTCCTCCCGCTCACCGGCCTCGCTGAACCTTGGCTCTTCACCGCCGCCAAGTCGTCGCCGTCACTGCTGCACGAACTGCGCACCGAGGCCGCCGC
>JBBSPE010000356.1:0-2038 GCA_038259155.1 Gemmatimonadales bacterium | reverse complement strand
GTTCGTCTTCAGGGCGCCGCCTTGCCCTCGAGCCACAGCGTGAGCGACTCGTGCCCACGCTCGGCGGCCATGTGGACCGGCATCGAGCCGTCGTCCATACGCGCGCGCGGGTCGGCCCCGCGAGCCAGCAACAGGTCGGTCACCACGCGGTCTCCACGTGCCGCCGCGAGGTGCAGGGGCGTGACATCGTGACCACCGGTCGCGTTCACGTCGCTGCCACCGTCCAGCAGTTCGCGAATCACGTCGTGGTGAATGGTGCCCGCAATGGCGGCGTGCAGCGGCGTGTTTGCCGTGGCATTGGTGGAACGCAGCGCCGTGTCGGCGCCGCGCGCGAGCAGCAGCACCACCGTGTGCGGTCGCGCGTAGAACGCGGCCAGGTGCAACGCGCTCCATCCGTCCTGTCGAAAGGCGCGGAGCAGTTCCGGATGCGTGTCGAGCAGAGCGTCGAGCGCTGGTGCGGACGTGACGTCGGCGGCGGCGTCGACCAGTGCGTCGAGCTCAGCGCCGGCTGCCGGCAGCTCGGAGCGGCCTGCTGGATCGGGTGTCATCCGTCGATCAGTCCGGTGCACCAGAGACACCGATCGCGCGCGTGACTCCCGCATCCCGCAAGCGCGCGATCGCAGCCTGCGCCTCGCGGCGCTGATCCTGCAGCGATGGATCGGCCGTCTCCCACATCGCGCTGAATGTCTCGTACGCTTCGAGAGCGGCTTCGCGATCGCCGAGCTGTTCGAGAATTCGCGCGCGCGAGAGAAAACTGCGCGTGTACATCGCGACACCGGGTTCCGAGAGGTTGATCTGGAAGTTGGCCGGGCTGATGGCGCCATACACATCGGCGGCGCCGCGTAGATCGCCCAGCCGGGCACGCACTTCTGCTTGCGTGATCACTCGCAACCCGCCAAAGCTCAGCCGCGCGTTCCGAAGTACCCCCGGTGCAGGGAACGTTGCCGCGATGCGCCGTGCTTCGACGGAATCTCCGCGGGCCAGCGCCAGCAGTGCGTCCAACTCGATGAAACGGCCCGTACCTGCCGTACCCCAGTTCATGGCGCTGACGGCGAACGTACTGTCTCCCGTGGCGAGGAAGGTGACATAGAGGACACCAGCCGCCTGAAAACGCACCTGCTCGGCGATCTGATCCTGCACCCCCTGGAGCGTCTGCAGCGTCCGCTGCCCCTTGCGAATGGTGTTGAGCAACGCCGGTGTCGGCGGCACGCCCATGCCTAATTTGATGCCAGCCGCAAACCAACCAGCAGCGAGCTGCGTGGGCAGCCCGGGGAGCGGGAGTGTTTCCCCGGCGTTCCGGGCCTCCGTCGCCAGTTCATCCACCAGCGCCACCTGACCGCCAGCGCCGGCAATCGACATGCCCATGATGGGCATGAACACTTCGGCGACACTCTCGCGCTTCCGGATGGAGTCGCCCGGAAAGCGGGCGATCGCGGCACGCAGCTCCGACTGAGCCGTAAGCACATCGCCGGACAGGACGCGATACAGCGGGCGCGTATATGCCATACTCGGTGTGTACACGTCAGGACGCTCAGTCGCACGCCCGAGCGTCGCGCTCGCCGAGTCGAACTGCTTGAGCACGCCGTACGTGTCGGCGAGCGATTGCCACGCTTGTGAGGCGCTCGGATCTTGCGCCACCCACCCCAACGCGAAATCCTTCACCCTTTCTTGAGCCGCCACTTGGAGGGCCACCACGCGAGCCGTGTCTCCTGCCGCGGACGCGACTTCGAAGGTGTCGTTCGCGATCACGAGCCCCGACATTGGAGAGGCACCGATCTGGTACAGGCGGACAAGATGCTCGTACGCCAAGTGAAACGTCGAGTCAAGCGCGATCGCGCGCTCGAATCCGTGGAGCGAGCGCGTGAGCATCGCACGCATCGTGTCGAGCGACTGCAGGTTGGTGTTCGACGCCGCGTGATACTCGGCATCGGCCAGTCCGTACCACGCCTCGGCGTCGGTAGAGTCGGTGGCGAGCAACGTCGCCGGGCGCGATGCCGCCTGCTGCCAGGCTGCGCGAGCGTCCTCGTAACTCGATTCG
>JBBSPE010000355.1:0-2053 GCA_038259155.1 Gemmatimonadales bacterium | reverse complement strand
TGCGTGGGCTGCATGCCGCCGAACTGCGCCGGCTCGATGGTGTTGTCGGGGCCGATCGGAATCTCCACCACGCCGCTTGCGTTCCGATTCATGAATCCGAACGAGAGCGTCACACTGCCATCGGGATTCGGGTACCAACCGTCGAAGTACGGGGCAACGCCTGCACTGCTGGGCGAGCTAGGCCCCAGAGGGAATCGCGTGCTCGGCTGCGCGCCCGCCGGAGTCGCGACGTGAGCTGCGACCGAAACGCAGAGCGCCACAAAGACACTTCGTGTCGCCCGGGCTCTCGCCACGCGCATGCTCACTGCTTCGTCCGCTTCGCGAGCAGTTTCTTGTAGGACGCCTCGTCGAGCTGCGTCACGGCGATCCAGGCATGACTCATTTCGTCCGTGGTCCGATCACCCATACCCACCCACTGGTCCGGATCGGGATTGTACTTGTTCTTCTCGGTGTTGTCGTACCACGCGGTGTTGATGATGACGGAGCCTGCCGGAAGCAGTGGTGCTGCTGACTCTTCGTACACGTGGCTGTGGTGCCAGCCGGGGTTCCAGTTGGACACCATGCTCAGCGTCTCGCGTCGCCCGTCGGGATACAGCACTTCGAGGCGTTTGGCGACCAGCCGCAGATGCCCGTGCGGTTGCCACGAGTCAATGCGGACCGGCGTGGTGACGCGATGAAACCCCTGCGTCATGAGCGTGCCGTTCGGCTCGATCTCGAAGTCCCCGGAGCCGCTCTGCAGCGCGTAGAGGCCAAGCGTCTGGCGATGGCGCGTCTTCGGTGTCACCTCGGGTCCGTGGAACCAGATGCCGACCTCCAGCTGGTCGTCCACGATCTCCTTGCCGTTGGGGAAGTAGTGGATGTCAAACAGTACGTTCGAGCCGGCGGGCGCGATGCGGCAGGCATCGGCTGGCACGACTTCGCCAATCTTGCCGAGCGCGTATTCGGAGAGGCGCACGCTTCCCGGGCCGCCACCACCGACGGCGTCCGGCTCGGTCTCCGATGCACCAGACACGAAAATCGAGTTGGCGTGGTGCGTGACGGCGCGGCCAGCGATGCTCGGCTTCGTCTCAATCGCCTTGATGCACCGGTCGGCGGTGATGCCGCTCGGCACCGAGGGCCGCCACCAGCGATCCTGGCCAATCGCGGGCACCGTGTACTTCGCCGCTTTCACGATCAGATCAGGGGGACCGTATTCTGCGGCGAGTCGATACTCGGACGCGTCGGGGAGCGCGGGCGTGGGCGGCATGTCGGCCGGATCGCCCTGCGGCATGCCGCCGTCCACCCAGTCCACGATGGTGGCGATATCCTGCTCGGACAGGCGCCAGTCGTGCTGCAGCTCCTGAATGCCGATGTGCGCGTCGTACTGGTAGGGTGGCATCTCGCGCGCTTCCACCAGCTGCTTGATGAGTGGGCCGTAGCGCCGAGTGTGTGAATAGGTCATGAGCGGCATGGGCCCGATCCCGCCGGGCGAGTGGCACAGCTGGCAGTTCTTCTGGATGATGGGCGCGATGTCGCGGGAGAACGTGATGTCGGTGGAGTCCGCCAGCAGGTATGTCGACTCGGCAACGGCGCCCGCGGCCGGTGTGGCGCCGTGCGCGACCAGCAGGGCCACGGCAGCCGTGCCTGCGAATGCGAGGAAGCGAGGCCAGCGTCGGTGGGGCGCAGGGGTGTGGTGCATCACGAGCCTCCGTGGGGCGGGTGGCGGGGCGTGTCGCGCCTGGCCGGGAGAGGAGCAGCGGGCGGGGATCTGGTGCCCGAGTATACGGCGCGATCGCCGGGTATGCGAGTGCTGGCGGGCTGGGCGTGGGAATCGGCCTGTGTTGCCCGCGGTGTCCTTATGTGATGACTTTGTGGTCACCGGAGGCGTTATGAAAGCACGGCTTGTCCGTATCGGCAACTCTCGCGGTATTCGGCTCCCCAAACCGCTCATTGAACAAGCCGGCCTGGTCGATGAGGTCGAGCTCCGTATGCAGCGGGCGTATGATCACCATACGCGCGGCGACGAGGGCGCGCGAAGGCTGGGCAGAAGCCGCTCAGCTGATGCGTTCTCGCA
>JBBSPE010000354.1:0-2064 GCA_038259155.1 Gemmatimonadales bacterium | reverse complement strand
GAATGTGCTGTCGGCCAGTCTCGCGCTCGCGGGCTTCTACTTCTACGTGTTCATCTACACGCGCTGGCTCAAGCGCACGTCGCCACAGAACATCGTGATTGGCGGCGCGGCCGGTGCATTCCCACCGCTGGTGGGCTACGCCGCCGTCACCGGGTCGCTCGATCTCGTCGCGATCACCATGTTCCTGATCGTGTTCTACTGGACGCCGCCGCATTTCTGGGCGCTCGCGCTCATGAAGCAGGTGGACTACTCACGCGCCGGCGTGCCCATGGCGCCGCTCGTGTGGGGTGAGCGGGAAACGATGCACCAGATGCTCTGGTACACGGTCATCCTGTTGTGCCTCACCGTGCTGCCATGGTGGGTGGGCGCGTTTGGCATGGTGTACCTCGTGAGCGCGCTCGTGTTGGGCGGCCTGCTGCTTGGCGGCATCGTGCAGATGCTGCGCGCGGCGCGGGCTGGCCGGCCGTGGACGGGCCCAGCGTGGTGGGTGTACAAGTATTCCCTGCTCTACCTGGCACTGCTCTTTGTTGCGATGGCCGTCGATCGATCGATCGCACGGTGAGCGCGGGCTCCGGTACGACGTCAGGCAAGACGTTCGCCGACGTTCCCGGCACCGAACCAGTACGCCGTCGCGGCCTCGTATCGCCGCGCCCGCTCGGCCGCCTGCTGCCACGACTGGCCCCCTCTCGCGGCCCGCTGCTGATCGCGTTCGTGTGCCTGGTCATCGCCGCAGCGGCCGGCCTCGTGTTTCCACTGGTCATTGGCTATCTGCTGGACGCGGCGTTCGAGTTCAAGGATCGCGGTGCGCTCGATCGCATCGCACTCGCCCTGCTCGGCATCTTCGCCGTGCAGGGACTCGCGAACTTCGTGCAGGTGTACCTGCTCAGCTCCACCACCGAGCGCGTGGTGGCCGGCTTGCGCGAGGACACGTTCACGCACCTCGTGCGACTGAGCCCGGCGTTCTTCACGGAGCGGCGCACCGGTGAACTCACCAGCCGCCTGAGCAGCGATCTCGCCCTGCTGCAGTCGCTGCTCGGCACATGGGTGTCCGAGCTGTCACGACAGATCTTGTTTCTCGTTGGTGGCATCGCGATGCTCACCGTCACCAATCCGGGGCTCACGCTCACCACGCTGGCAGTGGTGCCGCTGGTGGTGTTCGCGGCGATTTTCTTTGGGCGAGCTCTGCGGCGTGCCAGCACCGGCGTGCAGGATCGCATCGCCGAGGCCATGGGCACGGCCGACGAGGCGTTTGCGAGTATCCGCACCGTGCAGAGCTTTACGCGCGAGCGCGTGGAGTCAGCGCGGTTTCGGGGCCTGCTCGACGGTGTGGTCACCGCCGCCGTGCATCGCGCGAAGTTGCGCGCCGGATTTTTCGGTGTGGTGGGGTTTGTCGCGTTCGCGTCGGTGGTGGCTGTGCTGTGGCAGGGAGGCGCGCAGGTACTCGCGGGGCGGCTCACGGCGGGCGCGCTCGTGTCCTTCCTGTTCTACGCGCTCACCGTGGCCGCGGCGGTTGGCGCACTCGCATCGTTGTTCGGCAACTTTCAGGAAGCGGTGGGCGCGGCGCAACGCGTGTTCGAACTGTTGGACGCGGAGTCGTCGGTGCAGGACGCGCCCAACCCGACGCGGCTGGCCACGCCCGTGCGCGGCGAGGTTGAGCTGGCGGACGTGAGCTTTCGCTACGGCCCCGAACAACCAGACGTGCTCAGCAGCGTCTCGCTGCGCATGGCGCCCGGTGAGGTGGTCGCGCTGGTTGGCCGCTCCGGTGCCGGCAAGACAACACTCGCCTCGCTTGTGCCGCGCTTCTGGGACGTGAGCGCCGGCCGGATTTCGCTTGACGGACACGACGTGCGCCACGTGTCGCTCGAGGAGCTGCGCGGGGCGATTGGCATCGTGCCGCAGGAGCCCACGCTCGTGAGCGGAAGTGTGCGCGACAACATTGCCTACGCGCGTCCGGATGCCACGGCCGAGGCGGTGGAAGCGGCGGCGCGCGCGGCGCATGCATGGGAGTTCATTGAACGGTTGCCGGACGGTCTCGACACGCTGGTGGGCGAGCGCGGGGTGAAG
>JBBSPE010000353.1:0-2064 GCA_038259155.1 Gemmatimonadales bacterium | reverse complement strand
GGGCATGGAGGTGCGCACCGAGGTTGGACGCACCGGCGTCATTGGCATCCTCAAAGGCGGACGACCGGGGCCCGTGGTGGCGCTGCGTGCCGATATGGACGCCCTGCCCGTCACGGAGCTCGTGGACCTGCCCTTCGCGAGCAAGGCCAAGGCGCAGTGGCAGGGCGCCGAAGTGGGCGTGATGCACGCCTGCGGCCACGACAACCACGTGGCAATCCTGATGGGCGCTGCCGAAGTGCTGGCGGGCATGCGCGCCTCGCTGTCCGGCACGGTCAAGTTCATTTTCCAACCCGCTGAGGAGGGCGGCGGCGGCGCGAGCGCCATGGTCGCCAACGGCGCCCTCGATGCCCCGAGCCCTGAGGCCGTGTTCGGCCTGCACGTGTGGCCCACTGAAGTTGGGACGATCGGCTTGCGCCCGGGTCCGGAGATGGCCGCCGCCAGCGGACTCAAGATTGTGGTGAAAGGCGTGCAGACACACGGCTCGCAGCCCTGGTCGGGCGTGGACCCGATCGTCGTGGCGTCGCAGATCGTGCTCGGACTGCAGACCATCGCGAGCCGGCAGGTGAACGTGGCCTACCTGCCGAGCGTGATCACCGTGGGCCAGATCCACGGCGGCAATCGCGGCAACATCATTCCGGACAGCGTGTGGATGGACGGCACCATCCGGACCTTCGACACGCCCATGCGCGACGACATTCTCGTGCGCATCAAGCGCACGGCTGAGGACATCGCGCGCTCAGCGGGCGCGACGGCGGAGGTGAGCTTCACCACCAGCGGTACGGTACTCGCCAATGACACCGCGCTGACCGAGCGCATGCTCCCGTCGCTCCGCCGTGCGGCTGGTGCGCAGAACGTGTTCGCCGCCATCAACCCCATCATGGGTGCCGAGGATTTCCAGACCTTCACGCGCGATGCGCCGGGACTGTTCTTTTTTCTCGGCGTCACCCCAAAGGGGAAGGATCCAGCCACGGTCTCGGCCAACCACTCACCCTACTTCTTTGCGGACGAGAGTGCGCTCGAGGTTGGTGTGCGTGCGATGTCACAGCTTGCCGTGGACTTTCTCAGCGGCCAGGGGACGAGTCGGCGCTGAGGTAGGAGCGCAGGCGTCGTGCGGTGTCGTCGGCCCGTGTGCTCAGCGCACGGTAGCTGTCCCTACTTCACGTTCGCTCGAAAAAATGCCAGGGTGCGCTCCCATGCGAGCTTGGCGGCCGCGGCATCGTAGCGCGGGGTGGTGTCATTGTTAAAACCGTGTTGCGTGCCCGCATAGACAAACCGCTCGTGCTTGACGCCCGCCGCCTTGAGCGCGGCCTCGAAATCGGGCCAGCTCGCGTTGATGCGCGCATCAGTCTCGGCGGACTGGATGAGGAGCGGCGCCTTGATGTTGGGCACATCGGCGAGATCCGGCGCCGAGCCGTAGAACGCCACGCCGGCCGAGAGGTCGGCGCCGAGTTTGGTGGCGAGAAAGTTTACCATGCCGCCACCATAGCAGAACCCGACGCTGCCGATCTTGCCAGTGCATTCCGGGCGCGCCTTGAGTACCTGCGCGGCAGCAATGAAGTCTTCGCGAGTCTTGGCCTGGTCAAGCTTGGGGAATACCTCGCGCGCCTTCTCTTCGTCGCCCGGATAGCCGCCCAGCGGGAAGAGTGCGTCCGGTGCAAAGGCCACGAATCCGTCCACGGCCATGCGTCGCGCAATGTCCTCGATGTGCGGGTTGAGACCGCGGTTCTCGTGAATCACGAGAATACCCGGCGCCTTGCCGCTGCCTGCGGGGCGCGCGAGATAACCGCGCATGGTGCCGTAGCCCTTGGGTGACGGGTACTCCACGTATTCCTGCTGAATGCGTTCGTCTTCCGGCCTGATCACCTGTGCCTCGAGGAACTTCGGACTCAGCTGCTCAAGCAGCATGAGCGCCGTGACGCCACCCACTGCGAAGCGCGAGGCCTTGTCGAGGAACGTGCGGCGATCAATGCCACCGTGGACGTAGGCATCGAACAGGATGAGGAGGTCCTGATCGAAGTCGTGCGCGGTCTTGCGTTCCATGGGGGGTGCTCCGGGCGGGGAATG
>JBBSPE010000352.1:0-2073 GCA_038259155.1 Gemmatimonadales bacterium | reverse complement strand
TAGCTTGTTTGCGAGGCCGGAGATACCCTGAGTTATTGACGGTGCGCGGCCGGCATCCATTTACATTCGAGCAGCACCGAGGCGGAATATATGGGCCGGCGCCAGACCTTCATCGTCGACAGCATCGCGCTGCCCGCCACGCTGTTGGCCGTGACACTGCTGGCCGGCTGCAGCGCTGGAGACGACGCGCAGTTGGGCACCTTGCAAGTGGAACGCGAGACCATCGGCGATACCACGGTGGTGCGCACCGTGTCAGGCAGCGTCTGGGGAGACTCGGCCGAGATGCGCGAAGACCTGGCGATCGGCGTGCTCGAAGGTCAGGACGAACTGATGTTCGGCAGCATCCAGGAACTGGCGGTCGACTCGGCGGGCGGCATCTACGTGTTCGACGGCGGCGCGCCGGCACTGCGCTACTTCGACTCCACCGGTGCCTACGTGCGCACGCTCGGCGGCAAGGGTAGCGGACCGGGAGAGTACCGGGACGTGGCACTCGGACTGGCGGTGCGCCGCGATGGCCGCGTCGTGCTCCGTGATCCGCGCAACTCACGCCTCAGCCTGTACGAACCGGACGGTACGCCGTCCGTGCAGCTGCCCGTGTCGAGCGGACTCTTCACGTCAAACTCCATGGTTGTGGACACCGCGGATCACGCATATCTCAAGGTGTTGCTGTCGCCACCCGAGCCCGACAAGCCGTGGAATATCGGGTTGCTGCACCTTGATGACGAGGGGCGCATCGTTGATTCCGTCGTCGTCCCCGCCATCGACGGCGAACCCACCGACGCCGGAGGTACATTCCTGCCCGCCAAGCTGTGGGCATGGAGTCCACTTGGATACCTGGTGGTCGGCGTGAACAGCAGCTACCGGTTCGAGCTGCGGCCGCCGAATGGCACCGTCATCCGGATCGAGCGCAACACACCCGCGGTGCAGGTGTTGCCCGAGGAGCGAGCGGAGCGTGAGGCGGTGAACGACTGGTACCGCGAGTATCAGGGCCAGTTCATGACCGCGAAGCTGCCACCGGTTCCCACCAGCAAGCCGGCCTATCGTGGATTCCTGATCGGCCAGGACGGCCGAGTGTGGGTGCAGCGTCACGTGACCGCGTCGCGTGTGGGCGAGACGGTTGCGGGCACACCCGAGCGTGCGCCGTCCCTGACGTGGGTGGAGCCGTCGATGTACGACGTGTATGAACCCGACGGCACGTTTCTGGGTGAGGTGCGGGTGCCTAACGCAACGAGGTTGATGCTCGCGCGCGGCGAATCGGCGTGGGGCACCCGCACTGGTGATGACGGTGAGGTGTACGTGGTGCGACTGACTGTGCAGCGTGGGGCGGAGCGTACGGCGCGGTGATGTGCTTCCGCGAGGCGCTATCGACACGGTGTGGGATGCCGATCGTAGCCGGATTGCCGACACTCCGGGTCGTGGTCAGGCGCGAAATCCGCGTCTGATATGCTGACTCCCGTCTCGCTCGATGGCGTCCCGCTCCGCGAACGGCGCGTCACGGTGCAAGGCGTGACGCTGCGGATAGTGGAAGCCGGGCCCACTGACGGCCCGCTGGTGGTGCTGTTGCACGGTTTCCCCGAGTTCTGGTACGGATGGCGGCGACAGATCCCCGCGCTGGCGCGCGCCGGTTATCGCGTGTGGGCGCCGGACCAGCGGGGCTACGCAGCCAGCGACAAGCCTGTCGAGGTGAGCGCCTACCGACTGGACGTGCTGGCCAGGGATGTCGTGTCGCTCATCAATGAGGCCGGAGTGGAGCGGGCGCACGCGGTGGTGGGGCACGACTGGGGCGCGGCGGTGGCCTGGTGGGTGGGCATCACGCACCCGGAGCGCATTCAGCGCCTGGCCGTGCTCAACGTGCCGCACCCGTCACGATCCGTGATGAAGGCCGCGCTGCGCACACACCCGCAGCAGCTGCTCAAGAGCTGGTACATCGTTGCCTTTCAGATGCCGGGCGTTCCCGAACGGCTGCTGGGCTGGCAGCGCGGACGGCTGCTCGCGCAGAACCTGCGCGGTGCGCGTGCGTCGTCGTTCACGGAGCAGGAACTGGAGCACTACCGCGAGGCATGGTTGGTGCCC
>JBBSPE010000351.1:0-2082 GCA_038259155.1 Gemmatimonadales bacterium | reverse complement strand
GCGTGGCTCTGGACCCCGGCGACTCTGCTTCACGCAGGTGTGCCTTGGCTTCCACGAGCACGCGTACGTCGCGGCTGGTGATGCCGAGCCCGTCCCACACCGGTCCGCGTGGCGGCCAGAAGTCGTTGAGCGGTCGATGCAGCGGCGCCGGCACACGCAGCTGCCGGATGGCCGGCATGTCGCGGTACTCCCGGTAGTCATCGTGCGCGACCGGCGAGAGCCACTCCACCGTGTCGTCCGGCGCCACTGCGCCCGACTCGGCGAGCGCGCGGCGCAGCGTCTCGGGATGCTGATTGACGGCGCGCTGGAGCAGACGCTGACTGCCGACGGTGGCCGCGGGGGACGACGCGGGTGTGGCGTCGAGTTCGGGGAGGAGGGTGCTCGTCATGGTGGGGTCCGCGGGAGGGAGGTGTGGGCCGTCTTACCTCTGACGAGCGAGTGGGGGTGGGGATCACGGGCGGGCTCGGCCCTTATGTGCTGCCGGCTTGCACATGAACGAAAATTTGGGCCATGCTATGCGCAGCCTTTACCAAGCATCTATCGCGCGTTCCCGGAGGGTCGGCTTCGGACGCTCGTTGATGAGCGGGTGCGGGAACGGGGCCATAGTTTGCTACTCCTCGGAGGGAACTCGGTGTGCATCCAACGAGCAGCGGAGCGTGCGCGCGAGGTCGCCGCCGCGCTGGCCGTGTCCGTTGCCCCGGCGCTGGTTCACGCGCCGCGCCTCGTGGAAGAGGGTGACGACATCGGTGTCGGCCCCGTTGGACTCGGCGATGCGCAGTCCGTGCTCGAGGACCCGGACCCAGTGGGCGACGCCGTGGTACCCGTGGAGGGCGTGGTCGGGGAGGATGGCGATCAAGAGGGAGGGGAGGTGGTGCACGGGGGAAATTGATCCGGAGGTCCGACATAGCGCGACGCGAGCGCGAAGGCAGACGAAGACGAGTTCTACCGTTCTCCAGCTTCTCCGATTGCTTCTGCACGATCCCGTTTGTTGCCTACCCGACTGTCAGAGGCTGCGCCGATATTCGACCTGTTGTCCTCGGAAGGGCTGTACTACGAAGGTGAGGCTGAGTGTGTCAGCCAGCAGCACGCCGAGCGAGAGCCGAAGCGTGGATCTCGACGCGTCACCGCGCAGGTGGATGCGAAGGCGTTTTCGCAGGGTCTTGGGTCGAGTGTTGGACTCTGCCGCTGCGGCGCGCGCGGGTGAAGAGGGGGTGGGGCGGAGGAGGGCTTCGCAATCAACAAGCATTCGGTGTGAGCTCGGTTTCAAGCTGCTCGACATATCGCGTGTAGCTGAACACGCGCCCACGTCGTTGATTCGTCAGTTCGGTGACCACGCCACTGCGCTCCAAGTGCGTCAGCGACTTGTTCACCGTGGCCGGCGTGAGTCCCGTGGCGCGCACGAGTGAGCCCGAGGTGCTGATGGGTTGTTGCTGCAGCGCCGCGTGCACCGCCAGCGCAGATTGCGCGGCGCGGCCCAGTGTGGCAATCGTGTCGCGGTCTCTATTCACAAGCGCCTGAAGTTCGGCCGCCGTCGCGACCGCGTGCATGGCGGTCACCTCCACCGCCTCAGCGAAGAACATGAGCCAGCGTTCCCAGTCGCCGTCCAGCCGAACCGCGTTGAGGCACTCGTAGTAGCGGGCGCGGTGCGTGTTGAAGAAGAGACTCGGGTAGAGCATCGGCTCCTGCAGCACGCCGTCGGCGACCAGCTGCAGCACGATGAGCAGACGGCCAAGTCGCCCGTTGCCGTCGAGGAACGGATGGATGGTCTCGAACTGTACGTGCGCGAGCGCCGCTTTGAGCAACGGCGATGTTTCCTCGGGTATGTCGTTCAGAAATCGTTCGAGATCCGTGAGGCAGTCCGCGAGCGCGTGCGCGGGTGGTGGCACGAACGCGGCGTTTCCCGGGCGACTTCCACCCAGCCACACCTGCGAGCGGCGCACTTCGCCGGGCGTCTTGGCGGCGCCACCGGGGTGCGACATCAGCTGCTCGTGCATGCCGCGGAGCAGGCGCGACGAGAGCGGAATGCCGCTGCGCATTGCCGTCAGGCCGTGACTGAGGGCCGAGACACACTGGCTTACCTCG
>JBBSPE010000350.1:0-2099 GCA_038259155.1 Gemmatimonadales bacterium | reverse complement strand
GCTGGATGGCGCGCTGTTTTCCGAGCCGGATTTTCAACCCCACGAGCAGTGAAATCGGCGCAAGAAAAACATGACCGTGCGCAGGCCGCCGCACTGGAGCTTGAACTGGCGAAGCTGGACCTGGTCACACTGGCCATCGAAGCCGGTGGGGCCAAAGTGGTGCTGCGCAAGCCGCGTAGCGCCGAGTCGCTGATTTGCGACGAAGACTTTACCGGTGACGAACGGCTGCCCTACTGGGCCGATGTGTGGCCGTCGTCGCGTGCCCTGGCCGGCGTGCTGCGCGGTCACGCAGGTGAAGGCCGAACGCTACTGGAGCTGGGCTGTGGTGTGGGTCTGGTGTCCGTGACCGCGCTACGTGCCGGCTTTGATGTGACGGCCACCGACTACTATCACCCGGCGCTTCAGGTCACCCGACTGAACGCAGTGCGACTTTCAGGTGATGGTGACGCGCGCCTGAAAACGCGGCATGTGGACTGGCGCGCGCTACCAGACGATCTCGGTTTGTTCGACGTGGTGTGCGCCGCGGATGTGCTCTACGAGAAGGAGTATGCAGAGCTGGTGTCGGAAACGATCAAGCGAACGCTCAAGCCCGGCGGTATTGCAATGATCGCCGATCCGGGGCGGGCGGCGCTTGAACCGTTCCGTGAGGCGGCGAAGGAGCGCGGACTGGTGGAGTTTGACAGCATCACGGTGCTGGTGCAGCCCAACGAAAGCTTCGGCGATCTTGTGCAGCGCGCACGTCCGGGAGCAGCAGGCATGTCGGCGAGTACGCCCGGCGTGCCGGCCGCGCACAAGGTGGTGGTGTACAGCTTTCGTGCGTAAGTGTTCGCAGCGCCCGAAGTCAGCGTCGCGGTTTGGCGTGATACACAGTGGGCACTGATACCAACCCGGTGTTGTTGGCCACGCGCGGAAACAGGCGTGGAGCGCGCAGGCGCTTACGGAAGCATCTTTTGGGCATGAGCGACACACCGTTTCCGGCAATCACGGCGTAGCGCGCGATTTTTTCCGGGTAGCGATCGAGCGTGGCCGCGCGATAGCCGAGGTGTCCGAAAAAATGATCGGCGAGCGAGATGGCAAAGAGCTCGCGATGGCCGCGCAATCGCGCTAGCCGCTCCACCGCGCGCACGACTACGGTTCCGAGCCCGTGGCCCTGCGCAGCCTTGGAAACCGCCACAGACCCAACCTCAGCGAGCGACGGCGAATACTCGAACAAGGCAGCGCAGGCGAGTACCTCACCGTTTGGCGAAGGCACGATCACATACGAGTCAATGCACGCCATGACGTCGGCGACTGAGCGCGGCAACAGCGAGCCATCGGCGGTGAACTGGGCGATGAGCGCCGCAATCCCGAATGCATCAGCAGGCTGCGCCACCCGCGCGCGCATCGGGCTTTCGGCATGCGCTTTCACCGCCGCCGCAACGCCATTCGCAGGCGCGCTGGCGTTGTTCAGAGTCCGGGCGGCCGTGGCGTCGGCCACTGGGGCCGAGACGACGACCGCCCCGTCACCGGCAAGCCGGTGCAGGGCGGAGAAATTATGCATAGACAATGCATAATCATGCGTTGCTCCGTGTGCAAGAGACTGCTTGCGCGTGCGGGGGTGGCGCGGGGCCCGGTGGCGTGGGTCACCCCTTCGCGCGTCAACCGCCGCGGTGCGGCGGACACGCTCGGCGGGGCGACCCACGCCCCCGGGCTGGGCAGGCTGGGGCTGCGCGGCGAGCGTGCTCGCGCGCCTGGGCCCGATGATTGGGATTGTGGTTAGCTGGGGGGCCTGGGGGGGCCTGTGGCGGGCCTCGAGGGCTGTGTATGGCCCGGGGCGGGGCTCGGGGGCTGTACGTAGACTGGGGCGGGCCTGGAGGGCTGTGTGGGGACTGGGGCGAGCCTCGAGGGCTGTGCGGGGGCGACTGGAGCGGGCTTGTGGCCACGGGCCAGCCCCGAGGGCTGTGCGGCGCTCGACTGCGGCTGCCGAGTCAGTGCCGGGCCCGGCGCCGTCTCGCGGCAAACGAGCCTACGTGCAGGCGACCGCGGCGCAGGGCCAACGGCCCGCCCCGCTACCCGCAGTTCCCGACGCTCGGCCAGCGTCGCGAGGGGCCCGGGCTGGC
>JBBSPE010000349.1:0-2102 GCA_038259155.1 Gemmatimonadales bacterium | reverse complement strand
CACGCGATCGCTGAGCGGCATCACCAGCGGCGAGACTTCGATTTCGCTCTGTGCGAACTCCGCGTCGTACTGAAATGCCGCGACGTCGCTACCCGCCTCGAGCGAGACGGCGCCAATCGTCCGTCCCCACAGCTTCACTTCCGCGATCATTCCGGATCGCCCCACGTCCACGGTTGCGCCGCCTTTCTAGGTGCAGGCTTCATGCTCGTGGCGCGCTGCCGCTGCCGCCGCTGCGACTTCAGCTGTGCCATCGGACTCGTCGCTTCATCGGGCACCAGCACGTCGAATCCCTCCATCAGGCCGAGCACGCGGCACACCCGGATGAGGCCGGAGAGCTGGATCGCCACCGCGCCGGATTCCAGGCGTTCGACGGTGCGTTTGGACACTCCCGCCTGCTCGGCCAGGGCGGCTTGCGTGATGTTGCGGGCGATGCGAATGGCGGCCAGTCGGCGGCCGAGTTCGGTGAGGATGGCCCGATCCGTGAGATTTGGCGAGATCTTCATATGCGCCAAATATGGCGAATAAAGTCTGTTTTTTGCTAGAAGTCGCCGTAAATGCCGAGTTATTGAAAATCGCCAATTGTGGCGATTACAGGCGTTATATGAACATATATCGTCATAGTTGTCGATATACTGTCCATGATGCGCAACAGGGTGCTGACGCGTGACCAGGCCTATCGGCGGGTGGCGAGGTGGATGCCTTTGGGAAGCGTTTGCCCCTTCCGCGGCTTGCGCGGAAACTCGCCACGCAGACCCATGCGCGTGCGAACGTCCGGATCATCGTGTGCGCGCGCGGTGAACTCGAGCACGACGAGGTACACCATGCCGATATCGACCTCTCCGTACGGCGGCTCCTTGATGCGAGCGAGCACGTTCCGCGCGTCGGCGAGCGCTCCTTGGAGCAGGTGGACGGTGTCGCGCCGCCAGAACTCCGGCTGCAGCCCCTGCGCTTCCCAGCGCGCCACGAAGTCGTCCTGCGCGGACTGGAGTTCGGCCGGCAGTCTCCCACGCAGCATCGAGATCAACGCGTACCGCGCGTCCTGATCCTGGGTGCGCAACTCGTGGTCCACGAGACTCGCCAGTGAATCGGACGCGTAGAACACCATGTAGTCCATCCACGCGAGCACCGGGCTCGGCGACGGCGTCGCCTTCACCGGCACTGCCCTGGCGACGGTGCCGTAGCGCTTCATGTCGATGGCGTGCTGCAGCAGCTCCTTGAACATGAGCCCCTCCGGTTAGACCAACGGGTTCGACTGATCCGGCAACAGCAGCCCCCAGCTCTCGAGCACGTGCTGCGGCACCTCCCCCCGCTGCGCCCGCGCGTGCGCCCACGGGAGCAACTCGCGCGCGGTGTCGGTGCACAGACGCTCGGGGCGGGGCGTGATACCCACGCGGCCGAGGTCGAGCCGGTCGGCGTCCCAGCAGGCCTGCAGCGTGGGGTCACCGTCGGTGAGGCCGTCGGTGTGCAGGCGGCAGGCTTCGTAGAGCATTTCGAAGCGGGTGTCGTCGAGGTGCACGAGTGTGCCGCGCAACGAGCGTGCCAGGTCACCGCCACGCTGACCGTGTCCCAGGTCCACCTCTTCGTTCACGCGCCGTGCATCGTGAAAGATCGCGAACAGTGTGACGACCTCGGTGTCGGCGCCGTTGTACTCGGCGATGCGGAGGCCGTTCTCGAGCACGCGCGCCCAGTGGGCCACGCCGTGGTAGCCGTGGATGGGGAGGGCGTAGTCCGGGAGGATGGCGGTGAAAAGGGAGGGGAGGTGGTGCATGGGGCGTGGTCGCGGTGAACGGGCCGGAGGGTCCATCATACCGCCCCGACAGTCGGCACGCTCGACATCGCATGCGCTGGCCATGCGACGCGCTCGACGCTCGGCCCGTCTACGCTCCAGTCAGTGAACGCGCGTCCAGAAATGCGTGGTGCACGCCAAACGCCGAGAGATCCTGTGGCAGGCCGAGCGCGTGGTGGATCTGCGCGATGGCGGAGCGCCATGCGTCCACTGACTCCGGTCCGCGCACCTGTGTCGCGTGCGTGAAGTGCAGGAACACCAGCACGCTCGGCACGTGATTGTCGCGGGTGAGGAAGAGCTGGAAGGCCAGGCGATT
>JBBSPE010000348.1:0-2153 GCA_038259155.1 Gemmatimonadales bacterium | reverse complement strand
GACGGGCTCGGCGGTAGCGGCACGTTATGGCTGGATGCGCGCGGCCGGTACTGGAGAAATAAGTGGACGTCGACGGAGGATTCACGTTGGCGAGTCCGAACCGCTACCACGCTCGGTCATCGCCGAGGTGCTCAAGCACTTCGGCAACCTGAGCGAATGGGCGATCGCGCTCTGGTGGACTGCGCCGTCGGGATGGCTCGGTGAACGCGCGCCGCCGAGCCTGCTCGACACGGACCCGAAAGCGGTGATTGACGCCGCTCATTCGGGTGTTCGCGCACACGCACAAGCCCACCGAGTTCAAACCAGGGTCCGGCAAGCCGTCGCCTAATGGGCGATTCCAGTTGTTTGCCGCCGAATCGGGTCGAGTCGTCCCGATTCTGTATGGAGCCGCTCAGCCGTTCGCCGCGCTCGCCGAGACGGTGTTTCACGACGTGCCGATCCGCAGTCCCGCGCGTGCGGTATTCGAAACACGGCTCGCGCCGCTGCATGGATTCGGACTGCGCCGTCTTGCAGTCCGGGCCGCGAACCTGACGGACACGGAATCCGTCGAGTACCCGCGAACAACCGAATGGGCTTGCGAGCTGCACGCTGCGCTGCCCGACATCGACGGTCTGGTGTGGATGTCGCGCCGGTTCAACTCCTCACGAGCGCTCGTGCTCTTTGGTGACCGGGTAGCGGCACGCGATCTCTCGGTGGCAGAGCCCGCCGTGCCGTTGTTCGTGGGTCGCGGGCGCGACCTCGTGGACCGCGCGGCGAATGCGGCCGGGATTGCGGTGGTGCGGTAGGGCTGCTGGCGCGCGCGAAACTGGTGCTACCGGTCGTCGCTACATCCCATCCGCGCAACCAGCACCGCCCCAGGTTGTACGAACGCAGCAATCTCCTCGGCCCGCTGCGCGGGTGCATATCCGTACAGCCACACTTCGCCCCGGTGCCTCACCACATAGCTGTGCAGGAGCGGCGCGTCCACCCGGAGGCTGTCCCAAACGATGCGAGCCGTGGGTCCTGCAACGCTGACTCGCGAAAGGAAGAGCTCCGTTCGCTCCTCGCTGCGCAAGAAGCTCACGGCTGCATTGGATGGTCCGAAACCGGACGCGGCGTGCACGATGGCTTTGGGACCCATCAGCAGGGTGTCCACGGCGACCAGGTCGCCTGCAGCGGTCGTCACTGCCACATGCACCTTCTGACTTCCGGCTGCGCTGTGTTGCCCGGCATAGAGCGGCAGGGATGCCACGGTAACGTTCGAGGCACCCACCACGCGGACGTCGCCGAACTGCCAGTGGCCGGACTCGAACACGGACTTTGCACGTGGGAACGCGGCTGCACCACGTGGGCGATACGACGTGTAGACGGACGCGCCACGCGGGCCGACCGCCAGAGCGATCAGCGACAGGCCACCCGCCTCGCGCACCAACTCGGCATTGACCACCGCGTCAGGAGCCGGGTCGATCGCAGTCCATCGGTTGCCCTCCGCTCCGAACTGCAGCACCCCCCACTGCCAGATCTTGAGAGTGTTCCTGGCACGTACGCGCCGAGTCGCCACGATGTACGCACCATCCGCGTCAGCGGCCATGGGGTTGTGTGACGTCGGCAGGATGAGCAGCGAGTCGCGCTCACGCAGAACCGCGCTCGCGCGCCACGATCGCTCCGCGTACAGCGCGTGATTGAGCGTGCCGGCACCGCTGTCGCGCCAGAGCACGTGCAGGCTGTCACCGTGCGCTGCGGCGGCGAGCGGTTGCCACGAGACGGGGCGGGCTCCAGGAGGAAGTGGTATTTCCGTGGCCTCGCCGCCCTGAGCGAACACGATGCCAACCGATCCCACGGGTGGCGTCTCGCGCATGCGTCCTGCTGCCTGGTCATACAGCGTGGGCCGATCGGCTATCTGGATGTGACGACCGACGAAGTAGACGCCCGACACGGCCGCGACCGGCGCAAGCTCGCCGATGCCTTCAACCGCAGCGCCATTGAGCGTGAGTGCGGTCAGTGGCTCGCGTTGTTGCAACGTGCACGTGGCGAATGCGTCGGTGCGTTGCGCGATTGCATCCGTCGCGGCGATCTGTTGCGCTGAGGCGTGGACGGGGACCGCGATGAGCAGGCAGGCGAGACCAAAGGACGCTGCCGGTCGTACACGCTGGAGTCCGTTGGAGATCATCGAG
>JBBSPE010000347.1:0-2179 GCA_038259155.1 Gemmatimonadales bacterium | reverse complement strand
CTGCTGGTGATCGACACCTTCGAGGAAGTGCAGTTGCAGGGGGAAGAAGCGGTGCGCCGCGTGGACAGTTTTGTGAAACGCGTGCAGGCGCTCGTGCCATCGGCGCGCCTCGTGGTGTCTGGTCGTGACGAGGCAACAGAGGCCTTTGCTGGCGCGCAGCGCTTTGTGGTGACGGAGTTCCGCGACCTGGCGAGTCGCGAGGAGTTCCTGGCGCGTCGGGGGGTGCCACGCTCGCTCACGGGCCGGGTGGCGCGGCAGGTGGGCGGGCGCCCCTTGTCGCTGCATCTGGCGGCGCGCCTCGTCCGCGAGCACGGCCCCGAATCCATCGAGATGTCCGTGGGCAGCCGTTTCCGCCAGCTCTTCGATGCCTCGCTCATCGACGGCGTGTTGTATGGTCGCATTCTCGAGCACATCAAGGACACGGATGTGCAACAGATGGTGCATCCCGGGCTCGTCCTGCGCCGGCTCGATGTTGCCGTGCTGCGCGAGGTCGTGGCGCCGGTCCTCGGACGGTCGGACATGTCGGAGGCGGACGCGGAGCGTATCATGTCGCAGTTGCGGCTGCAGAAGGACCTCGTGCGCATCGAGACGGACGGCAGCGTGACCCATCGCGCGGACGTGCGCGAGCAGATGCTCAAGCTCATGCGCGTGCAGGAGCCGGAACGCACGATCGCCCTGCACGTCGCCGGTGCCGCGTACCACGAGCGTGCGTGGGGGGAACTCGGCACCAGCGCGGAGAAAGAGCGGCACCTCGCCGAGGCGTGCTACCACTGGCTGTCACTCGGTGAGCGCCTCGAGACCGTCATGAACAACTGGACGCCGAGCCTGAAGCTGGACCTCGCACGCGCTGTTCGCGAGATCGACAATCCGGCAGGCCGCGGTACGCTCAAGGTTTTGCTGGATCGAACGCCAACCGACGCGGAGTGGCGCGTCCTGCCGCCACCAGTGCGTCGGACCTCCGCGCGCCGAAGTGTACAAGCCTCGCTGGACGCGCAGAATCCCGAGCAGGCGTTCGAACGACTTCGTCGGTATGATGCGGCACTGGAGCCCGACGATCGTGCGGTGCTCAGCGTCCGCGTGCACGATCTGCGCGGTGATTGGGATGCTGCTCGCGACGCATGGGCCGACGCGCTCGAGCATCACCGACGCTTGTCGGATTTCGCCACGGCGCTGGAGTACGCCGGATTCATCGAACGGGACCCCGGCTCGGCCGCGCAGCGCGCCGCGCTGGCCGACACGCTCGAGGCGCCGTTCGTGCCTTCGCCAAGGGAGACGCCCACGCAGCGTGCGAACTGGCGTCCTCTCCAGCTTGAGACTGCGCCTACCGTGCTTCGCCTGCGCCGGCGTGCCGAAGGCCACGAGCGTACGCGTCCTGCGCTGGAGTCGATCGACCCGGATCTCGCGCGTGCAATCCGCAATGGTACGCCACTGCGGCAGGCGCGCGAGCAGTGGATGGCGCTGCTCACCAGCGAGCTCGAGGACCATGAGGTGCTCCCGTCACTGGTCGTGCTGAACGACACCACCCGCGAACAACTTGGCTACCTGCGACTGCGATTCGTCGATGCCATGCAGCAGCGCGAGGGCTACGCTGGCACGGTCGATCCCGTGATTGGCGTTGGCGTGTGCGATCTCATTCTCATGAACGGGACCCCGGGTCGCGACCCCGACGCACCGGTGACGGGTCCGGGCTCACAGGCGACCGGCGGAGTCAGTCGGTCCCGCAAGCTGCGCAGCCGCGTCGACCATGAAGTGCTTGCACGCGACGATTGGCGACTCGCCATGCGCGTGGTGATGCGCTGCCTGCTGCTGCCGTCCACGCCGGAGTGGTACATCCCGCTGGCGGCGCAGGTGCGGCAGTGGCTCGGCCCAACGATACACTTGGCGGAGCTGCATCCCGCCTCCTTGCCGCCGTTGCCGTTCGACGTGGATCCCGTGGTCTCGACCACCCGTGACCTGGCCGACTTATTCCGGCGCCTCGACCGGCTTGGCGTGCTCGTGCACTATCTCGAGCACATCCCGTCCATTGCGCCACTGCCGCTGCTGCGGGCCTACCGCGAGTGGCGCGCGGACATTGTTGGTGATCTCGACGAGGGTCTGGGGAGAGGAACTGCTGAAGGGCAGGGGATGCTGGTGTAGGACGACGCGTCTGTATTCGATCTCGCGATCGTGCAGGACATCG
>JBBSPE010000346.1:0-2203 GCA_038259155.1 Gemmatimonadales bacterium | reverse complement strand
TCTACAAGTCCACCGACGGCGGCAAGACCGTGGCGCCGTTCCGCACGCCACACGGCGACAACCATGCCATCTGGGTGAACCCGAACGATGGCAACACCATGGTGCAGTCCAACGACGGCGGCGCCAACGTGTCGTACGACGGTGGTGCCACCTGGTCGTCGCAGCGCATCCAGCCCACGGCCGAGTTCTACGGTATCGAGCCTGACGGCGCCTTCCCGTACAACGTCTACTCGGCGCAGCAGGACAACTCCACGTACATCATGTCGAGCGTGGGCAATCCGTACGACGCCGGCAGCCTTGTCACCGGTCCGGGCTGCGAAACCGGCCCGATCATTCCGCATCCCGTGGAAAAGAACGTCATCTACGGGTCGTGCAAGGGTCAGTTCAGCGTCATGAACACCGAGACGCGGCAGTCACGCAACTACTGGATTGGTGGCCAGTCGCTGTACGGCAACGCCGGACAGGACCTGATCTATCGCATGCAGCGCGTGTCACCGATGGCCCTCTCGCCACATGATCCGAGCGTGCTGTACTACGGCTCGCAGTACCTGCACCGCACGCGCGACAAGGGTGTCACGTGGGAGAAAATGTCCCCCGACCTCACCGACTTCCCGCAGTGCTGCCAAGGCGCCAGCGGCGAGCCGATCACGCGTGACGTCACCGGCGAGGAGTTTTACAGCACGCTCTATGCGATCTCCGAATCGCCCAAGCAAAAGGGCGTGATCTGGACCGGTGCCAACGACGGCCCGTTCTACGTCACGCAGGACGACGGCAAGACGTGGACCAACATCACGCCCAAGGGCCTTGAGTTGGGCGGGCGCGTGGCGTGGATTGAAGCGTCGCCCCATCGCGCCGGTTCGGCCTACTACGCGGTGTACCGCTACCTCGTGGGCGACTTCAAGCCGTACTTGTATCGCACGGATGACTTCGGCAAGACGTGGACGCTGCTCACCGACGGCAAGAACGGCATCGCCGCCGACGAGCCCACCCGCGTGGTGCGTGAAGATCCCGATCGCGAAGGACTGCTGTATGCCGGCACGGAGTTCGGCATGTACATCTCGTTCGACAACGGCAAGCAGTGGCAGCCGTTCCAGCTCAACCTGCCCAACGTGCCCATCAACCAGATCACGCTGCACCACAAGGATCTGCTGATCGCCACGCAGGGCCGCGGCAACTGGATCATCGACAACCTGTCGGCGCTGCACCAGCTCAACCCGTCGGAAGCGCAGAGCGCACTCACGGTGTTCACGCCGCGTGACGGCTATCGCACCACGGACGGTGCGCTCTACCTCGGACCGCAGGTGGACTATCACCTCGCGTCTGCGGCGGGTGACACCGTCCGCATCGAGATCATGGATGCGAAGGGCGAGGTGGTGAACAGCTACAAGAGCGGCGTCATGCCGCCGCAGCCGCAGCGTCGCCGCCGTCCCGCCGACGATGAAGATCCCGACGAGGCCATGATGGCCGGTCGCGGCGGCGACGAGGCTGGCGCGGGTGCGCCGGTGCTCAACCTGGTGTCCGCCACGCAGGGCTTCAATCGATTCACCTGGGGTGTGCAGCACCAGAACGGATTCGGTGCGCCTCCGGGCAAATACACCGTGAAGGTGTCGGTGGGCAACAACACCAAGACCGTGCCGCTCACGGTGCTCATCGATCCGCGCCTGGGCGCCGAGGGCATCACGGCGGCCGATCTGCTGGAGCAGTTCGACCACAACGTGGGCATGCGCGCGATGGTGGCCGAGGTGAATGCGTTGGTCGCGCGGTCGCGTGCCGCCGAGACGCGGCTCCGCGCGGCTGGCCCGGCTGCAAAGGACTCCCTGGCCAAGGTGGTCGCCGTGAACGAAGTACTGCTCACGGCGCCCGTTCGGTACGGCAAGCCCGGGTTGCAGGCGCACATCTCGTACCTGTCCGGCATGACCACGCGCGTGGACCAGAAAGTCGGCCGCGACGCCATTGAGCGAAAGGCCGTGCTTCGCAAGGAGCTGGACGAGGCGCGCAAGGCGCTGGATGCCGCGATCGGTCCGCCGACGCGCATGTAGTCTGCGCAGCGGTTGGGTTGGTCGGCTTGCAGCGGCGGCGTAGACGCCCGTCGCGCGCAGCATTGACCACCCACCGCCGGAACAACAAACGCCCGGGGTAGCGCGACCCATGCGATACCCCGGGCGTTGTTCGCGGGACGTGCCGGCCCGGGGCTCCGCGGCGG
>JBBSPE010000345.1:0-2254 GCA_038259155.1 Gemmatimonadales bacterium | reverse complement strand
AGCGCGGCCAGCATGAGCAACTGGTACCAGAGCATCGCCATCACGGCCTGTGTGGCAAAGCTCCATGACGCCGGCTGCGCGGGTACGTACACCGCCAGCGCGTCGGGCCCCACCACCCAGCCGCCGTAGAACGATACCTGCACCAAACTCCACAGGAACGCGCCACCCAGAAACGACAGGCGCGCCGCTCGCGGCGACACCTCGTCGCGCATGCGCAGCAGCAGCCACACGCCCAGCGTACCCAGCGCCAGCGCGAGACCCAACCCCACGCCGCGCGTGCCCGTGCTGCGCTCCAGCCCGAAAATCGCCCCCGTGGCCAGCCACCAGTAGAACACCACGAACAGCACCGAACGCACGAACACGCGCGCGGGCGTTTCGCGAACCGGGACCTGCACAACTTCAAGAGGGATCGTGGCTGTCATGCGCGTTCTCCGCTGGCCGATTGCTGCACCGAACGCTGCACGGTGCGCACCAAACCGCGCAAGGCATCACTGTTGGCCGACGGCAGCGGCACGTAGCGCGCGCGCATGGTTTCGGCGAGCGTGCGGTTCACGGCATCGGGTCGCAGCGACGTGTCCACGAACAGCGCGGAGATTCGCTGTCCGGCGAACACACGCGCACTCGCGAGTGCGTCCGCCGCCGCCTGCGGACGTCCGGGCGAACCGTCGCGCGCGATATTCGCCCGTCCATCAGTGAGGAACACCACCATGGGTGAACTGCCACCCCGCTGCGCCAGGAGCGCCGCGCCAATGCTCGCGTCAATCGCCGTCGCCATGGGCGTGCCGCCGCCACCGGGCAGCGCGGCCAGCACGCGTCGCGCACGCGCCAGCGCCCGCGTGGGTGGCAGCAATGTTTCGGCTGTGGTCCCGCGAAACGCAATCAGACTCACACGATCACGCCGCGCGTAGCTTTCAGCCAGCAGCAACTCAATCGCGCCCTTCGCTTCGGACAGCCGGGCCAGCGCCGACGACCCACTGGCGTCCACCACGAAGATGACCGTGGTCCCGGTCTTCTCCACAAAGCGTCGCACGCGAAAGTCGTCCTTGCGAAGCGCGACGCGCTGCGAGGCATCGACGCGACCGCGAACCCGCTGCCACGGTGCAGCCGCGCGCAGCGTTTCGAGCAGATGCAGCCGCGCGCCGCCACGCGGTTCGCCGCGCCGCACACCACGCGGTCGCCCGCGCAGCAGACTCACCGACTCCTCACCTGCGCGCCCCTGCAATCCGCGCAGCGCCGCGGCGCGCGAGAGCAACTGTTCGAGCAGTCCGGGCGGCAGCGACGAGGCCACGGCGTCGCGCAGGATGTCCGCAGGCGGCCGCTCCGAGTTGGCGGCGTCCTCCGGCGTATCGGACTCAGGCGGTGGCGCCGGCGGTGTGTCCGGTGTGTCCGGTGTGTCGTTGGCCGATGCCTCGGGAGGTGGTGCGTCGGACTCCGGCGGCGGCTCCGGCGTAGACTCCGGCGCGGGCTCGTCCTCGTCTGGCGTGTCCGCCGGCGGTTCCGGCGACGGCAGGCGCACGGCTCGCGGCAACAACACCAACCGCGCGGCCACCACCGCGTCCTCTTCGCACACGGTGGTGCGCTGCATCAGCGCGGCGTGCGCCCGAGCCGCGCGCCACGCCAGCAGCGGGGCACGCAACGAGTCGATTTCATACGACATCGCCAACTCACACAAACTCTCCAACCACGACGCCCCGTCAGTCACGGCGCAATATGTCTCACGTGCGTCACGCGCGGCGTCGCCGAGCTCGGCGGCCGTCCGGGCGCTTGTGGCAAACGCGTGCAATCCAGGAATGCGAAACGCCAGGCGGTCGGTGAGCGCGACGGGAATGGCCTCGTCGTCGGTGCTCTCGTCATGGCACACCAGCGCGACGCGTGCATCATGGCGAGCCGTGATCCCGTCGCGCTCCACCCGCACCGAGTGCGCGTCGAGCACTTCCACCAACGCCGACACAACCGACGGCGTGGCTCGCTCCGCCATCGGCAGCACCACCGCGCCGCCGTCACTCGCGGAAAGCACGCCCGCTTCCACCACCAGCCGTCCGGAGGACAGGGTGGCGGCAAGGTCCACGCCGCCGATCAGCCGATCGTCGGACACACTCGCCGGCACACGACGCATCGGCGCACCAACACGAAAACACGCGCGCAGCAGCTCCCCCCATGCGCGCGCCGCTGCGTGCGACGCGTGGTCGAGCACCACGCCGCCCAGTCCCTGCGGATCAACGGCCAACAGCGCCGCAACCAGTTGCGCGTCGTT
>JBBSPE010000344.1:0-2273 GCA_038259155.1 Gemmatimonadales bacterium | reverse complement strand
GTGCTCGCGGCCGAGGGATTGGAGGACGAGGGGCTCGGCGCGCTGTTGCGCCAGGAAGGGCTGCACGCGGCGCAGCTCGCGGAGTGGCGCGCGGCCGCGGAAGCGGCGCTGAGCGCCCCCGCCACACGTCGTCCGTCGGGGCCATCACCGGAGGCCGTGCGCATCGTCGAGCTGGAGCGTGAGCTGCGGCGCAAAGAGGCGGCGCTCGCGGAAACGGCGGCGCTGCTGGTGCTCAAAAAAAACTATAGCAGCAACATTCACTAAGTAGTATATTAGCCTCGCTTGGCATCCTCACCCCAAGGAGGCGACATGTTCCGTGGCATCGCGGTCGATGGATTTGAGCGCACCGTGCTGAAGAATCGGAGTCGAGTCTGTCCCTGTTGCGGCGCGCCGTTGCGCTTTGCGTATCGCCGCAAACGGCGGATCATCTTGTTGCGCGAGCGCCTCGCCATGGAGGTGGATATCGATCGGTGCAGCGATCCCGCGTGCCCACTGCACGCGGGCTTCGCCCCGCCGGAGGAAGCCCGCCTGGCCCTCCCGAAGTTCATCTACGGACTCGACGTTTTGACCGAGATTGCGCGGCAGCGCTGGGCGCTGCGACAGTCGCTGTCCGAGATACATGCCGCGTTGCGCACCACGTACGACCTGCCGATTTCGGAACGGTCCGTCGACTACGCGATGCAGACGTGGCAGGAGCTCGCGACCGCCTCCGTCCTGCGCGATCGGCGGCGCATCGCCGCGCTCAAAGCGCAAGGCGGCATCATCCTCGGCATCGACGGGCTACAACCGGAGAAAGGCCACGAGACGCTGTACTTGCTGCGCGACGCCATCTCACACACGAATCTCCTCACGCGGAGCCTGACGAACAGCAGCGCGACTCACCTGGTGGTGCTCATTGAGGAGGTGAAGGCGATGGGCATCCCGATCCTCGGCGTGGTCACGGATAAGCAGCATTCACTCGTGCTGGCCGTCGATAAGGCGCTGCCGGACACGCCGCATCAGCTCTGTCAATTTCACTTCTTTCGGAATCTGGCGCAGCCGGTCGCCGACGCCGACCGCGCGATGAAGAAGCGCATCAAGAAGACGCTCCGAGGGATCGCGCCGGTCGAACGCAGTCTCGTGTCCCACGCCGATGCGGCGGGGGTCGCGCAAGCGACGGCCTACTGCATCGCGCTTCGCGCGACGCTGACCGACACGGGCAAACCGCCGCTCGATCCCGGCGGACTCAAGATGGTCACCCGATTACAACAGGTGGATCAGTCCCTGGCGACGAGCCGGGAAAAAGGGGGCTCCTCGCGCTGGACCGTCTGCGACGGGTAATCGCCAAGGCGCTCCCCTCGGCCGCCGTCGTCGCCGAAATCCAACACGGCTACACGGCCATTCACGCGCTCGCGTCCCGACTCGAGGAGACGGCGCGCAGTGCCGCCGAGATGGCGACGGCGGTGGCCCAGTGGGACACGCAGTTGGACGCCACCCTTGGGGCGACCCCGCACGAACAGCAATGGCGCGCGCACTTCCGGAAAATCGTGCGCGCGTTTGGCGCCCGCCTCTTCGTGTGCGGCGACCACCCGAATATCCCGCGCACCAACAACGACATGGAGCAGGCGCTGCGCGCGCTGAGCACGCGCGAGCGGCGCTACACGGGCCGCAAGCACGTCGGCCCCAAGCTCGTGCGCGTCCACGGCTTGGTGGGCGCCGCCGCACTCCTGGTGCACGACACGACGGCGCGCGAGCAGATCGCCGCATTGCCCAGCGCAGCACGTCGCGGATTTCAGACGCGGCGCCGGCGCCGCGCAAAACCGCGCGGTCAGGCTCTCGCGTTTCGTCGCCAACCAGCCGAATTCCTGGCGATGCTAGAAAAACTCTAAGTGAATGTTGCTGTCATAGTTTTTTTCATGTCGAGATACTCCTCCGACACCTCCGCAATGATGCGGTCTTTCCGGGCGATCATCGCTTCCAGCGCTGCGATGCGCGCCCGGTCGGCGCTCGCCGTCTGCAACTCCCCACGCGCGGTGCGGCCGTCCTGCAGCGCGGCCGTTAAATGCTCCAGCGCCTGCTTCTGCCGCAGATAAAACAACCTCGGTGCGAGCTGGTACTCGTCACACAAATCCGACACCGGGACCTTGTCGGCCAGATGGCGACGCAGGATCGTGGCCTTCTGCTCGGGCGTGAACACGCGCCGGGAGCGCTGGATGGCTTCCTTCGAGGGACTCATGACAACCTCCGTTGCTCCATAGTGTGGAGCGGGGGATGTCACATTTCAACTGGAGCAG
>JBBSPE010000343.1:0-2297 GCA_038259155.1 Gemmatimonadales bacterium | reverse complement strand
GCCCGGGTCCATGGTCTCGTCCGCACCCGGCAGCTGATCCAGCCGCGACGAGCCGTCCTCGAACGTGTCGGAGACCTCGCCGCGACGCCGCTTCCGCGCACGCAGCCGATCGAGCGCGCGACTGCGGGCAATGGTGAGCACCCAGACGGCGACACGCCCACGCTCTGGCTCGAACCGTCCGGCCTGTTGCCAGCATTGCCAAAAGACCTCCTCCACGACTTCGTCGGTGTCGGCCGGTTCGCCGACGATGCGCAGGACCAGCCCGCGCACAGCGGGTGACCAGCGGTCGTAGAGAGCGGCCAGTGCGTCGGGATCCTGTTGTGCCATTTGCACGACCAGGCTCACGTCCAGGGCGTCGGTGCGAGCGTCGGGGGAACTGTGACGCCCGGCACCGGCCTCATGCGCACCGTACGTGCCCGCGGCCGTGACTGGATTCATCGCGCGCGACGCGCCACCGCCGTCAGTATCAAGGCTGGGCATCGGCTACCAACCCACCGAGGCCATGAGGTACCAACCATTCGGGGATGGCAGGAGGCTCACGGTGGCGGGTACGTCCCACAGCTGTGCCGCGACGAACGCGTCCGAAGCGGAAATGAGATGGTTGAACGCGAGTACGGCGATCCAGTCCTCCACGTGCAGCCGTCGCGTGCGCGCGAGCGTCGCATCCAGGCCACGCGGAATGTTGAGGACGGCTGTAAGCGATCCCGTACCCGGGTCGGCGCTGAAGTTGCCGGGCACGGTATCGGTCGGCTGTCGCCGCACCTCGGCTACATCGGCCTGCGAGCGTCGCAGCATCGCGAACGCCGCCATCTCCACGGCCGCGAACAGCGCGCCGGACGTGGTGCGATCGAGGCGAGACTGCGCCAGCCCCGGTACGGCGAACGACAGGAGAAACGCACGGCCCGGCGACAGCGGCGCGCGACCGAGCGGCGCGCGTCGACGGTTGAGGACGCCCACGCTGCCTACCTCGTCGGGCAATGCCGGAATTGGCGGGATCGCCACTGAGGAGTCCCGTCGCACGGAATCGGGCGGCTCCTGAGCGTGCCCTGCCACCGGCGCTCCCACCACGAACCAGAGCGCGGCGATCGCCGCCCAGGCTGACGTACAGCGGACGCACGCGGTCAGCCAACCGGCAACCGCGCTGCGAACCGGCACCGGACGCCTGGCAGCGCCGGCTTGCCGCATGGCACGGGGCCACGAGGCAACGGTTCGCATTCAGCCGAGCACCGCGATGAGTTCGATCTCTACCCGCACGTCCTTGGGCAGACCGGCCACGGCAACGGTCGAGCGCGCCGGTTTCGTGTCGCCGAACGCGTGCGCATAGACCGTGTTCATGGCAGTGAAGTCGCCCATGTCCCGAAGGAACACAGTGGTCTTGACGACATGCCGGAAATCACAGCCGGCCGCCGCCAGCACGGCGCGCAAGTTGGCGATCACCTGCTCCGTCTGCTCCGCCACCGTACTCCCCACAACCTCCATGGTCTCGGGGTGCAGCGGAATCTGGCCGGCCGTGAACAAGAAACCATTCGCCTTGACCGCCTGGGCGTAGGGGCCGATGGCGGCGGGCGCATTGTCGGTGTGCAGGGATTCAGGAGTCACGGAAAGGCGGGCCAAGGTGGGTCAGAAACGCAGCGCCAGCGTCGGCGCGCGTCGAGTCAGGCAAGTCGGAAAAAACGTTGCGTGTTCGCCAGCGCCAGCGCGCCGAGCTGCTCCGGCGACACGCCCCGAGCCTCGGCCACACGGGCCACGGTGAGAGATACCCACGCGGACTCGTTTCGGTGCCCTCGGTGAGGAACGGGCGCCAAGTACGGCGCGTCCGATTCCACCAGAAGGCGGTCATCGGGTACAAGCCGGAGGATGTGATCGTCTGTGTACCGCTTGAACGTGACAACGCCGCTGAACGACAGCATCCAGCCGTGCTTGATTGCCGTCCGCGCCAAGTCCTCACCGCCCGTGAAGCAATGCAGCACGCCGCGCACGCCCTGCGCAGCCGCCGCCTCGAGCATCGCCGCGGTGTCCGCATCGGCGTCCCGGGTGTGCACGATGACCGGTCGATCCACCTCGACCGCCAGGTCCAGCTGCGCCTGAAAAACGGCCCGCTGCTGCTCACGCGGGCTGTAGTCGTAGTGATAGTCAAGTCCACACTCGCCAATGCCCACCGCCCCGGCAGCCACGTCTCGCCGAATGCCGTCCGCGCTCGCATCCGTCCAGCGACTTGCTTCGTGTGGGTGCAGCCCAGAGGTGAACCAGACAAGACCGGGATATCGCGCAGCCACCGCTGCGGCGCCCTCGGCGCT
>JBBSPE010000342.1:0-2305 GCA_038259155.1 Gemmatimonadales bacterium | reverse complement strand
GACACGCTGGCTGAGCACTATGCGCGCCTGGTGCGCGGTGAAGTGAAGACAGACCTGGGTGAACACGCTGTGTTCTAGCCCGCGGTCGCCCGGACTCAACCGACCGGCTTGATCCGGCCGGAGGCGGACCCCGACTTGCGCTGCGGTGTGGCTGGTCGGGACGCCGACGCCGCCGACGCGGGCTGGCGAGTGGGCTGAGCCCGCGACGGCTGCGAGCGGGCCGGCTGCTGTCGCGCCGGCTGTGAACGAGTGGGCTGTTGTCGCGTCGGCTGCTGTCGCGTGGGCTGCATCGAGGGCGCCTGACGCGCCGGCTGCTGCCTCGCGGGCTGCGTTCGAGTCGGCTGCTGCGTCATGGGCTGGGTCCGGCTCGGCTGCGATCGCGTGGGCTGCGTCGATGATCCTCCGCGTGTGATCAGCGCGTCAGCACTGCCGCGGACCACGCTGCCACGGTTGGTGGCGCTACTGTTGCCCCGATTCACCGTCTCGGTGCGCACGCCACGGTTTGTCGTATTCCCGCCCGTGCTGCCACCGACCGGATTGCTGCGGCTCACGCTGCCTGATCGCGAGCCCGCGCTTGCCGCCGCCAGCGCTTCACGCGTCCGGGCCACCCGCTCGGCACTCGACGCGCCGGTGCTGCGGTTTGCGGCCGTCAGGGCCTCACGCGTCCGCGCCACCCGCTCGGCACTCGAGGCGCCGGTGCTGCGGTTTGCGGCGGCCACGGCATCCCGTGTACGGATCATGCGATCCTCGCTGTTGCCGTAGCTGCCATTGGTGTCGCCGGCATTCCGACCGCCGTTTCGATTTCCGGTGCGCGTCCCATTGCCAACGTTGCCGTTGCCGTTGCCGTTGCCACTCCGTCCATCGCGATCCCATCCACGACCATCATTACCGCGCCCACTGTTCGGCCCGCCAAACCGCACCGTGCGATGCACGCTCGCGTAGCGGTTCACGTTGCCGTAGTTCACGGGACGGCGCCACACATTGCGATTCACGTACACGCTACGGTGACGCGGCGTGATGTACACGTTGGTGATGCGCACATACGGAAAGGATCGCGCGCGCCAGCCGCCCGCGTACGCGAAGTAGGAGCGATCCCAACCGTTGTAGTAGACGCTGCCCAGCCCCCAGTTGAAATCGTAGATCAGCCAGCTGCCAATGGGGAAGCCCACGCCGAACGACCAGTACGGCGTGCGATAACTCGCGCGAAAGATCGGCTGCGAGTACACGTAGTAGGGATCGTAGGTGGGCACATAAATCACCTGCGGTTGCGCCGGCACGATCACGTATTTCGTCTCGCTGCGCACGACCTCGCGCACCACTTCCTGCTGCTCGTTGGACACGAGATTGCCCTGCGCGTCGGCCATGGCGCGCAGCCGCTGCACCGACTCCATTACCGAACCGGACTGGCTCGCGTACGCACGTCCCAGCGTGGCCGTCCAGTCGATCTGCTCAGCCATGAGATTGAGCGCCGGCAGGTAGTGGGCGACCGCGCGCACACTCACGTCCCACGGCTGGTCGTCAATGCCGTTGGTGCCGTTGATGCGCACGTAGCGCGCCGCCTCCTCGATCTGGTCGGGGAACGTGGACGCTACGAGCACCTGCGCGAGCAGCGCGTCGGGGTAGAGCGCCACCGGACCAACAAGATTGTCGATCTGATCGGCCGAGTAGTGCTCCTGCACCACCAGCGTTTGCGGCTCGCCGCCACTCTGGGCGGTGAGCGCGGCGGCGGGTGTGAGGGCGAGGACGAAGGCGGCGAGCGGAAACGCCCAGCCAGCAGCAGCGAATCGTCGGGACATGGGCGACTCCGGTGGGGGACACGCAGACAACTGTATTTGATAGTAGCTGCATCAACCGTGCCGAGAGTCACATGCAAGCGGGACACGCACTTACGCGATTTAGGGCGAGTGCGGTGTCCGCGCTGGTGGACGGCCAACTGTCCCCTGAGAGTCGCGCCCCAGGCACGGCCAAGGCGCGAACAAAGTGGCAATGTCGGTAGCTTGACGGCATGCATCCTGTCCCCGAGAGCACCATCGACTTCGCCGGAACGCCGCTTGACGCCGTGATTTTCGACATGGACGGGCTCATGCTCGATACCGAGCGGCTCTCGCGCCGCTCGTGGCTGGCCGGTGCCGCCGATCTGGGGGTGGAGCTTCCCAGCGCTGCGCTCACCAGCATCATCGGTCGTCGTCGCCCCGAGGTGGAGGCAGAGTTTCGCGCGGCGCTCGGAGACGCGTTCCCGGTTCAGGAGCTCTACGCGCGTCACGCCGTCCATTACTACGCGCTCCTGGACGACAGCAGCCCCGAG
>JBBSPE010000341.1:0-2309 GCA_038259155.1 Gemmatimonadales bacterium | reverse complement strand
GATCACGCGCCGAGGCCAGCCGCCGACGCGCCGCTGTGCCAGCGCGTGCGGAAACGCGCGAGGTCGAAGGAGCAACTGGCGTCGTTCGCGCAATGTCGTCGAGTGCGTTGGCCGTCAAAACAGAGATGTTTGGGCGGGGACCAGATCAGGGTCACGCGCGGCGGCCTTGGTTCACCGTGCCCGCTGCTCCGGCTCGGGATTCTTCAACTCGCGATCCACTCCGGCCATCGCTTCCGTCCCCCGCGAGTCCATCCGACTGACGATGACGGCCACCACGCCGGACAACACGAACGCCGGCGGCAGCTCTGAGAGCGCCGCCATCTGCTCGCCAATGTATGGCAGGGCCGGCACGGCGAACTTGAAGATCGGCACGCCGGCAAAGCCGGTCAGCATCCCCGCCAGCGCGCCGCGTGCGGTGAGCTTGGACCAGAAGATCGACAGGATCATCGTGGGACAGAAGGTGGCAGAAATGCCCGACCATCCAAAGATCGTAAACCAGAACACAGTGCGCCCGGGACTCAACCACGCCACGAGGAAGGTGATGGTGAGCGCCGCGGCTGCCAGTCCGAAGGTGACCACGCGACTGCGCCCCAGCAGCGCGGTGTCCGGCATGGTGGGATGCCGCACCTTCTGGTAGTAGTCACGGACCACAGCACTCGAGGCCAGTACCAGCAGCGAGTCCACCGTGGACATGATGGCCGCCAGCACGATGGCGATATAGATCCCCGACAACCATTCGGGTACCGCGTTTGCCACCAGCATGGGCAGGACATTCTCGCCCCCGGCCCCGAGCTGCGCTGTCATGTCCTGGCTTGGTCGCATGAGCACGGCGCGCCCCACCATGCCGATAAGCACGGCGCTGCTGGTGGCCAGCAGCGTCCACACCACGGCCACGGCCGTGCCGGGCGCGACCTCCTTGGTGGAACGCAAGGAGAGAAAGCGCACGAAGATCTGCGGCGACCCGAGAAAGCCAAGGCCGATGGACAGGAATCCGAGGGTGGTAAAGACGGAGGTCATGCCCGGGCCGGTTGGCCCCCACAGGGACAGGAGGGTGGGGTCCTGCAACTGCAGTTGATCCATCGACGGCACCAGACCGCCCGCCATGGCCATACCAAAGAACGGCAACGCGCACAGTCCGAGCACCATGAGCGTGCCCTGAAAAACATCCGACCAGACCACCGCCACAAAGCCACCACTCACGATGTAGACCAGCACCACCGCAAATCCGATCAGGGCGCCGACAAAATAATTCCAGTCGAGAAACGCCTCGAATGCGGTTCCGATGGCATGGATCTGGGCGCTCACATAGATGGTGACGAAGACCACGAGCGTGAATGCGGCCACGCGGCGGATCCGTTGCTTGTTATCACGGAGCCGCGATTCGAGATAGTCGGGAATGGTGATCGAATCATATCGGTCGGTGAGCAGCTTAAAACGCCTCGCCAGCAGCAGCCACGCCGCACCCACGCCCAATACTTCGCCAACCACGATCCAGAGCGCCTGCGCGCCGACGGCTGCCCCCATGCCGGTGAGCCCGATCAGCAACCACGCCGATTCGCCTGTCGCGCGCGAAGAGAAAGCCGCCGCCCAGAAGCCGAACTGTTTGCCACCGGCGTAGTAGTCGCGCAGGTCCTTCATGCGTCTGGACGCTGCCGCACCAATGAGCAGCAGGATACCGAGGTACAGGATGATGCCGAGGAATCTCACTGGCCTTCCGTCGTTGATGGAGTGCAGGAGGCGCCGCCGACAAACGTGTTACACCGTGACTCGACAGCCTTACAACAGCGATTCACTCAACCTACACGTGCGCGAGTGGAGGCGGGCGGCAGACGCCGTATCGAACGGGTCCTGCAAGCCTCCGGCAACGCAGGCAGTAGCTGGTGCCGCCGAGCACGCCAGACACTACATTATCGTCGCCCTGCTGCTCGGCATCTGGTGTGCCGCTAATGAACAGGCCGCAGCCGAACTGCAAACGGAGCGCTCCATGCCGCCGAAGACGTCGACGATCCCTACCCTGTCGAATACGTTCGTGGCAGCCAGTGTCGCGCTGTTCGCGGCGGCCTGCAGCCCGAGCGAGCGCCCGGCACCTGCTACGGACTATCCGCACGCCGAGGAGTCCATTGGTGAACTCCGTGCGATTTACGACGGCGTGCTCGCACCTGACGTTGCAATCCGCACCTTCCGCAACATCCACCGCCTGCTTCCGGTGGATACCGTGCCGGCCTCCACATCGCCACGACGCTTGCCGCCCGCCGACGTCACGCTGCCGGAGCTGCGCATTGTGGACGAAGGACGCGAGTGGTCGTTGG
>JBBSPE010000340.1:0-2310 GCA_038259155.1 Gemmatimonadales bacterium | reverse complement strand
CGGCGCAGGTGCGGCGGCAGTACCCTCGGCGTCGAAGTGCAGGAGCGCCGGCACGCTCTCCCAGTTGGGAATCACCACGCCGCCGAGCCGACGCAGCGTGACGCGGCCGTCGGGCAGAATGCGATCCACTTCAAACGCGACCTCGTCCATGTGCGCGAGAATCGCGATCGCATTGCGGTCGGGGCCCATCGCGAGGATGATGTTGCCGGCCGTGTCCACGGTTGCCGCGGTACGCGCCCACGCGGGCATGGCGGCGAGAATGGCCTCGCGTACCGGCGCTTCGTGGCCGGGCACGCCGGGCAGGTCAGCAAGCCGCATGAACTGTTGTGCCAACTCGTCCAGCGCATCTGCGGGCTGCGCGGCCGGACGCTGTGCATTCATTTCAAGCGTGCTGTAGGCCGGCGGCCGCGCGACGCCCGCGGCACGGGCGACCCAGCGCATGAGCGTGTCGGCCTCCGACGCGGCGATGCTCTCGACGGTGGAACCGACATAGCGAACGGCCGGTGCGAACACCTGCACTGATTGCGCCGAGACACGTCCCGAAAGGGCGCGGAACGCTCGGGGCAGACGCTCGGCCGGCACGACCAACTCGGCGCGCGCGAGGGCGCCGTTGTCGAGCAGCACCAGTGCGTCGAGGGGCGGCATTCCGACCAGGGCGGTGGACAGGCCAACCCATCCGAAAATGCCCTGCGTGGACAGGATGAACGTCGTCTCGCCGCGCTCGAGCCCCTCCGTCGCGGCGGCGGCTGCGACCGCGGCCACGGCGGCGCAGCCGGCTCGCGCACCGGCGCCGGGACCAGTGGCCAGACTTCCGACGGTCCACGCCGGCCGATCGAGTGCCACTGGGTCGAGCAGACGAATGCCGAGCGTGGCGACCTGTTGCGCGGAGGATGCTCCGATGTCCACCCACAGGTCGTCGGAGGTCAGGGCCAGCGAGTCCGCGCGGTGCTGGCGGGCGAAGTGCCCGTTGGGCACCGCGATCACGCCCGGGTGCACGCCGTCGGCCGCGAACACGCGCACGCGCTGGGCTTCGTGAAACTGATCCCAGAGCGGGTGCGAGGCCGTGCCGGTGCGCCGCAGGCGCAGGTAGCCCTCGGCAGTGACTTGCGAGACCACGTAGGCCGAGTGGTCAAGCGCGCAGGCGACAACCCGTTTGGGCGAGCCGCTGCCAACGCGGCGGATCAGGTTGCCCCAGCGATCGGCGGTCCAGCCCGGCAACGCGCGGGAGAGGGCGGCCGCGGACGCCGCTTCGGTGCCGGGTGGGGAGCTGAATGCGATCCAGGATGCGATGGCGGATGCGGTCGGCTGTTCCGTTGGCGACGTGCGGGCTGCCTGTGCGCGGACCGGCTTGGCGGTGAGCGGAAAGGCGGTGAGCAGGCTAAGCAGGAGCGCAGCGGACAGCGCGGATGGGCGCCGGGACGCGACGTTGAAATTGCGGCCAGGCGATGCAGGGGGGGAAACGCGCACGAGGTCACCAAGGAAGAAGGGCGGTCGGGCCAGCGCAGGATGTACCCTATCCCTCGTACGGTCAGGTCGCCATATCTGCGGCATGCCAAACGACCTGCCACTGCCAGCGCTCGCCTCACTCGCCGCGCTGGTGCTCGCCATTGTGGTGTCCATGGTCTCCCAGCGCAACGTGGGTCTGCTGGCGATGGCGCTGGCCTGGATGATTGGCGTCGGGGTCGCCGGGCTTGAGGCGAATACCGTGGCGGCCGGCTTCCCCAACACGCTCTTCGTGACGCTGGTGGGCGTGACGCTGCTGTTTGCGGTGGCCGAGACCAACGGCGCGCTGGCGCGTTATGCCGACGTGGTGGTGCGACTCGCGCAGGGCGATGGGCGATGGCTTCCATTCGTGTTCTTTGTCATCGCGGCGCTGGTGTCCACGGTGGGCCCGGGCGCCATTGCGTCGGTGGCACTCATCGCTCCGGTGGCGATGGTGGCGGGCGCCCGAGCGGGCGCCTCGCCGTTGGTGATGGCGCTCATGGTGGGCAACGGGGCCAACGCTGGCAACATGTCGCCCATCAGCGCGGTTGGGCTCATCGCCAACTCACGCATGGCTGAGGCCGGCCTTGTGGGGCACGAATGGCGCGTGTGGGCGGCGAATGGCGTGGCGCACACGGTGGTGGCGCTGGCGGCGTATGTGCTGTTTCGCGGGTGGCGGAACACGAGCGTTGCCGAAAAAACGCTGGGTGATCCGCCCGCGCAGGGAGGGGGCGTTGCGGGCGCTGCCGGCACTGCCGGCACTGCCGGCGCTGCGGGCACTGCGGGCGATCAGCGCGCGCAGCGGCTCACCGGCGTGGCAATCCTGCT
>JBBSPE010000339.1:0-2394 GCA_038259155.1 Gemmatimonadales bacterium | reverse complement strand
TGAACTCGGACTCCGGCGCGCTGGCGTACGCGTCGTCGTCGGTGCTGAGGGCCAGCGTGGGCTCCTCCAGCGTACCGCGAATGGTGACGTCCACCTGCACATCGCGTCCATCGACGCCACGCACCACGTGATGTGCACGGACGTCGAGTCGTGGGTTGAGGGTGTCCTGCGGAAAGAAACGCACGCGTCCGCTGTCAATCGCAAACGGACGGTTCACGACGCCCAGATCCAGGCGATAGGTACCGCGCTCCGCCTGTACCTCGCCATCCAGCGAGAACCGTCCGCCGTCTGCCTCGAGCACGGTGACCTCGCCGGCCAGTTTGACGGCCGCATCGACGGTACGCACCCATACGTCGTTGCCGAGACGCACCCGCACATCGCGCGCTTCGAGATACTCGCCCAGCGAGGTCAGTTGCTCGCCCGAGGAGAGAACGGTCGGGAGCTCATCTTCCGCCAACAACGCCAGCGCTTCGCTCGAGTTGAGATCGAGCACGGCGCGCGACTCGGTGAGATCAAGCACCAGGTTGGCGCGAGGCACGAACAAATCGGCCGTCAACACCGGACGCGGCAGCTTGCCGCTCAGCTGCATGGACCCGGAGAGATCCAGGTCGGTACCGTCCGCCTGCCGCGAGAGCACCACGTTGTTGAGCGACGCCCTGAGCGCCAGACCGGGATTGTCCCGGAGCGGGCGCCGCACCGTCCCGGAAAGTGACAAAGTGTCGCTGGCGCGCGGTCCACTCTGGAACCGGAACCGCTGGATGGTGAGCGTGTCGCCACCCGCCTGAAAGTCGAGCGCGGCACCGGTGGGGCGAATGCGGAGCATCTGGCTGTAGAGCGTTCCCCCTTCCAGATGCATGCTGCCGTCGATATCGGGCTGCGCGTACGTCCCGCCGAGTGCAACCCGACCGCGCAGAAAACCGTCCAGATCGGTGACATCCGCGATGCGCAACGGCAGGTCGCGCAGGCGCACGGAGTCAGCAATGATCTCGCCCGCGAGCTCTTCCGTATAGATGCGCTCACCGACCACCGACTGGAGACGCAGGTCGGCGGGCAGGCGCAGCTCGCCACGCAGCGAGCGGCCCAGCGTGTCGGACAGGGACATGCGGGCGTTGAGCTGCTGCGCCGAGTAGTCGGCCTGCAGGAGCACTCCGCTGAGCGCAACGGCGGCGGTGCCGATCGAATCGGCCGTGAACTCCGCAGCGAGCGTGGGATCGGCGCGCACGCCCGACAGCGTGGCGCGCCCGGACACCAGCCCCGCCAGCCGTTTGGTGCCGAGCGCAAACGCGGCCAGCTCGCCGGCAGGAAACTGATTGAGTTGCAGGTATGCCGAGATGGGCGCGGTGAGCGGCACGTCGGCCGCCATGCGCAGCTCGCCGTTCTGGTTGCTCGTGAGGGTGAACGAGTCAATCCGGAAACCATCGGGGCGATCTCGGAGGACCAGCGGCTGCGGATTCGTCCACACCACGTCATCGTACGAAAAACGAATGGTGTCCGCTTCCACGGCCAAGGTGTCGTCACCGCGCGCAAACCGGCCGCGCAGCCGCAGGCGTGAGGTGTCGCGCGCGAGTACCTCTGCACGAAGGCTGCCGCCCGACACCGTCGCATCGTCGATGCCGGCGTTGATGGTGGCGATGCGCAACGCGCCGATGCCCTCGACCGAATCGGCCGTCGCCGCGGCGACGAAGCTCGCGCGGCGCGGCAGATTGTCGGCCCGCACGGAGCCGAATAGCCGGCCCACGACAATCGCACCTACCTGCACCTGATTGCCAGCCACAGCAACGCTGGTGAGATAGTCGGCGAACGAACCCTCGCCGTACACCGACACGTTCACGTCGCCGGACAGCGAGTCAGCGGCGAATCCGCGCGCGGTGGCGGCGAGCCCGGTGTCCACCTGCGCCAGCATGCGCGCCAGACGGGGTAGTTCATTGCGCACCAGGCCGAGCGAGTCCATGCGCCACGAGCCGCGGAATGTCTCACGACCGCCGGAGTCACGTGCGAGCCCTCCGTCGGCTTCGAACACGATACCCGGCGCCAGTGCGCGCAGCGAGTCCACCAATAGCGCCTCGCTGCCCCACGTACCTGCTCCGGCAATCGTCACTGGTGACAGGCCTTCTGACGCCGTCTGCTCGAGCTGCGCCGACACCGCTGCGGTGTCCACTCGTCCATTGGCGCCACGTGCAGCCACGGTGAGCGCGCCGCCAATGCGTGTGGCTGGTGCCAGTCCGTCAATCAGCCACGGCTGCGCGTTGAGCGAATCCACGCGCACCACCACGCTGGTGCGCCAATCAACCGTGTCGGGGCGCGGCGGGCGCACGCCCAGCCAACCCGCGGCAACCACCAGCCCGCCGGCGGTGTGGAGATGCGCGAGAAGCGCGCGAAAAGGCAGGCTGTGGA
>JBBSPE010000338.1:0-2415 GCA_038259155.1 Gemmatimonadales bacterium | reverse complement strand
TGGCGCCCGTCGTGGGCGTGGAAAACCTGCTCGATCGCCGCTATGCGTCGGCGGTGCTGGTGAACGCCGCCCGCGGTCGCTTCTACGAGCCGGCGGCGCCGCGCACGGTGTTTGCCGGATTCCGCATTGTCACGCGCTGACCGCTACTGGTACTGGATGTACACCGGCCGAGGCGTGAGACTCAGGATGTCCATGGGTGTCATGAGTGAACCGCCACGCCGCGTGTCGTTCTTGTAGAACAACTTGAAGCCCGTGTACTGCACGGGTTCCTTGTAGATGTACGCTTGGTAGCTGTCCCGCTTGATGCGTTCCGGCCCCCAACCGTCCATGTGCATCACCACCTGCACACGCGGGTCGAGCTTGATGCGCTCCGTCCCGGTGACCATGCGCCGAGTGAAGCGGTGCACGACCAGAATCTTGGGCGGAAGGTTGTGCTTGGTCACGAGCTCGCCGAGATAGTCGATCATGGCGTTGATGTCGCGCGCATCGTAGGAGCCCACGCGCTTGCCGGGTTGCGCCCCGTCATGCATGGCGAACTCGGGATCCATGCCCAAATGCACGTCGGGTTGCATGAGGAACTTCTCGAACCGCGGGGCCTCGATCTGGATGGTGCTCAGGCCCACCTGCAGGTCGAGAAAGAGCAGTGCGCTGCTTCGCCGCGCCCAGCCGTGCACGCGCTCCACCAGCGTGTCGAGCATTTTCGCGCGATACTTGCCGTCACGGCCGGCGTCCGCCTGGGCCACCGTGGCGACGAGGTGCAGCGCCGGTTGCACGGGCGTTGCAGGGTCGGCGGTCTGCCACGCGGTCACCTCGCGCTGCAGTTGCGCGAGCATCTGGTCCACTGGAAGCTCACCGAGGATGCCCATGCGCTTGGAGAGCGGATTTCCATAGAACGCGATGATTCGCTTGGCGGGCAGCACGGCACCGGGCAGCGGCGGCGGGCCCGGGACTGGCCACACGGGCGCGGCGCTGGCGGCGGACTCACGACGGCTGGCGGTGCTGTCCGCGACCGAATCCTCGCGGGCTGCTTGTGCGGAGAGCGCGTTGTGCTGCGCGATGGGCGCGGCGCCGCTCGCGGCGAGGATCACGAGAGCGCCCCAGACTGCGTGTCGCAGAGCGAGCCGCAGCGCCGGCGCAGGGCGATACGTCTGCCCGGCGAAGCGACTGCACGAAGTCCTGCTGTTGCGCCCGCTCATCGGATCTGCAGGGCGAACGGCATCCGCGCGTACGTGCCGCGCGGATCGTCAAGCGCCATGAGGCCCAGCAGGTCGCGGCCGAGCATGCGAATGGCGTCGTTCACCGGGCCGTGTTGCGCAAGACGGCCAGTCCACGCGGTGAGCAGCTGTGGTGGGACCCCGGCAACGGGTGTGCCGAGTGCCGTGCCACCCAGCGCGGCACCACCGAGCGCGGCACGCATGGCGGTGCCGATGGAACCGACCACGGGCGGTGGCGAGTCATCGAACAAGTCGGACAGGACGTCGGCCGCGCCCTTCGTCGCGGGCAACTCCCGCAACCGATAGTCGCCGTCGAGCCCGGCCAGCTCGGCCGCGTAATCGATCGCGTCCTGCAGGTCACCCATGGCGTCCACCAGCCCGATCGCGAGTGCGTCACTGCCGGACCACACGCGCCCCTCAGCGATCACGCGGATGGAGTCAACGGGCAGCGCGCGCGATTGCGCGACGCGAGCGACAAAGGCGTCGTACACGTTGTCCACGCCGCGCTGGAGAAGCGCGAGTTCGGCCGATGTACGCGGTCGCGAGACCGAGTACACATCGGCGTAGCGCGCCGTGCTCACCGTGTCGCTCGTGATGCCGTTCTTTTCCGCGAGCCCCTGTACGTTGGGAAACACGGCGAACACACCAATGGAGCCGGTGAGGGTGGTGGGCTGCGCAAACACGCGGCGCGCGGCGGTGGAGATCCAGTAGCCGCCGGACGCCGCCAGCGTCCCCATGGACACGACCACCGGTTTGTCCGCGTTGAGCAGCACGAGTTCCCGACGGATTTCCTCGGACGCGGTGACGCTGCCGCCCGGACTGTTCACGCGCAGCACGATCGCGCGCACGTTGGTATCGTGGCGCAGTTCACGCAGCATCCGGGCGTACGCCGCGCCCCCAACCTGATCGGTGCCGCCTTCGCCGTTGACGATGTCGCCCTGCGCATACACCACGGCCACGCGACGGCGGGCGCCGGTGTTTTCGCTGCGGCCAATGGCGATGCGGGCGTAGTCACGCATGAGCACCTGTGGCAGGTCGGTGGGCAGCTCGTCGGCCGAGTTGCCGGCGAGTGGGTCTGTGGTGTCAACTGCGGCCGCGGTGTCAGCCGCGGTTTCAGTAACCGTGTCAGTGGCCGTGTCGGTTCGCGCGGCCACAGCGACTCCATACACCTCAGCAGCCGCGAGACTCAGATCGGCCAGCA
>JBBSPE010000337.1:0-2433 GCA_038259155.1 Gemmatimonadales bacterium | reverse complement strand
GTCCTGGACCGCGATTTCCGCGGCCGGAGGCAACGCCGAGTCGGTGCCCACCGCGTTCAGGAACCGCAGCGGCTGCGGCTCGGCGTGCCCAATGAAGTCCAGCACGGCCATCGCCGCGGGGACCGGCAGTGCATCAGCGCAGGCCACCGCCAGATCGATGACCCCCGCCGAGTCTGCGGAAGCCGTGTCGCTCGTGGACTGCGCGGCATCGCCCCCACAGGCCGCGGCGGCGGCCATCAGCGCCAGCGAGGTCTGCACCCAGAATCGGTGTGCTCCCGATGGACGCGACTCGCCGGGTGGGACGGCGCGGAAGGCGCCGAAAGGCCGCTTTGCGTGGACGGAACGCAGCATTCGGGATCGGGGGTATAAGTGGCGGTGTCGTGTCTGCTCGGTGCTACACCGATAGGCAATGTGGGGTGCCGCGCCAAGATCGCGCCACCGCGACCATGCGCACCCTCTGGCGCATTGCGTACGCACCGCTAATGATTGGATGATCCGGTCAGGTGGATTCCCGCGCCATGCGTGCGCGTGTCGAACCTGACTGTCGCCCTCACGAGGAGATGTGGCCCGTATGTCCACTGCAAGCAGCGCGATTGTTCGCGAAGGGGTTTCGGCCGGTCTGATCGGCGCGACAGCCATCGCCGTCTGGTTCGGCATCATCGACGCCCTGAACGCCGGCCTGCTGGCCACGCCTATCATGCTCGGGTCTTCGCTGGCGACACTGTTTCAGCCCGACGCTGCGCCGGGCGCCGCGGCAGCGTTCGTGCTGTACACGGTATTCCACTACGCGCTGTTCGTGGGTATCGGGCTGGTGTTCGCGGGTGTGATCGAGTTGGCCGAGAAAGCGCCAAGCGCGCTGATCGGCTTTGTGGGACTGTTCGTGATCTTCGAGGTGGGCTGGGTGGGCTGGACCACGGTGCTCGCGGAGGGCTTTGGTGAGCTCGCCTGGTATCAGGTGTTCCTGGCCAACGTCATCGCGTCGGCAGCCATGGGCTATTACATGTACCGCCAGCATCCGTCACTGCCGGCCCGCGTGAGCAAGGTGCTGGTGGCCACCGACTGACCAGCACCCGCCCGGGAGGAACGGGCCCGTCGGGCCGAGCGCCTGACTACGCCATGGCGCCCGGGGCCATGGACCGCTCACTATCCTGCACGGCCGCGTTGGGGACAGCCGCATCGAGCACGGCCGCATTCTGCTCGGCCGTGTCCTCAACGTCTCGGCCCACCCAGCGGAAAAACACCACTGTCATCACGGCGTAGAAGAAAATGCCGCCGGGAATCCACATGATCAGCCCGCCGTACTGCTGATCGTCCAGCGGCGAGATGCCCCACATGCGCGGGGCAATCGCGTAGGCCGGGTACAACAGCGAATCGGCCATCACGATGTAGATGGACACCACCGACATCGGAATCACCATCAGGAAGCAGAAGAGCATCTGCCCCGGAAACGCCAGCCGCGGCAACTCCGCCATTCGGCTGCTGAGCGGCCACCACATCAGCACCGACGACACCAGGAACATGAGGTGCTGCACGATGTGCACCGAATGAAACTCGAGTGCGGCATTGTACATGGGCGGCAGGTGCCATACGGCGAGCACGACGTTGAACACCAGAAACGTGCTGGCCAGTGACGTAAGACCGCGCGCCAGCGTCCCGATTCCGCGCCTGCGCAGCAGCGGCCGCAGCATCCAGCCGGCAATGCCGAACAGCATGAGCGGTGGCACCACCAGCGTGAGCACGAGGTGCTGCACCATATGAGCGCTGAACAGGTAGTAGTCGCTCAGGTCGTGCACTGGCCCGTTCAGCGTGAAGAACAGGATCGCGAGCGCGAGCAGGAACGACGCGCGTTGCGCCACCGTGGGCCCCAGCGCGTCTGCCTCGACGCTGGGCGTACCGGTGAGGCGATCGCCATGCGCCGCGGCTGGGAGCGGCCACGCCGGCTCCCGGTCAAGCGCGGACGGCCCCTGACGCGCTCGCCAGAAATAGAGCGCACCAAGGGCCGACAGTCCGATCACCGTGCTCGGATGGACCGTGAAGCCCTGTCCGAGTTCTACGGCGGGGTGCAGCAGGAACATTGACGGGCCGGTGGCTCCGTCAGCTCAGCAGTCCGAGACGAACGGACAGCTTGCTGAACAGGAAGAGCAGCCCCACGAGCGTGAGGCCGGCAACCACGAGCGGACCGGTGAACAGCGCGCGGAACAGCTTGTGGTCGTACTTGAGGTGCATGTAGTACATCACCACGAGCGTGAACTTGATCGTGGAGAGGAACAGCATGCTGGGCACGTAGATCCACGACGTTTCCCACGCGGGAATGTAGAACGCCGACACCTCGACACCGGTGATCACGAACAGGATCACGGCAATTTTCCAGTAGGTGGACCAGGTCGGGTGCTCGTGTCCCTCGTCGGCGGCGTGCGCAGTCGCGGCGTGCGC
>JBBSPE010000336.1:0-2435 GCA_038259155.1 Gemmatimonadales bacterium | reverse complement strand
GAGCGCGAGCGAGCAGAACGACTTGGGGCACGGGCGGGTGGGCGAAGGGTTGAACGTCAGGCGAACCGGCGCACACTCCTACAATTACCCCAGCGCGCGCTACGCCGCCTTGGCCAGCATCGGCGACAGCATTTCGTCCGCCCACTCCAGCGCGCCAGAGTAGAACTCGCCAATCAGCGCGGGATCTACACCCAGTTCACGCGCGATCTCCGACGCCGACTCGAACAGGCCGAGTTCATACGACTCCGCGAAGGAGAGCGCGTCGGCGTAGGGCCCCGTGCGATCCAGCAACGCCTCACGCGCCTCCTCGGCCAACGCCACACGCTCCAGCAGCTCCTCGATCGGCAAGCGAAAAACGGTGTCGAGCAGCGAGAACAGCCCCACGAGAAAGAGCGTGCCGCCGTCGCGGCCGTGGCCGGAGAGCTGCTCGCACAGGCGCGCGCGTTCCACCGCCTGGCGCACCAGATGTTCGTCGAGGCCGGTACCGCCACGACGGGACGCCGCGATCGCCAACGAGAGCCAACGCAGGAGCGCGTCGCGGCCAATGAGCCGCAGGGCGTGTCCGATGGACGTCACCCCACGCGCGCCCACCGACGCAGAGTTCACGATCCGGAGCAGCTGAAAGGTGAGCACGGGGTCCACCGAAATGGCGTCTTCGAGTTCCTGATCCTGCACCTTGGGGTTCCGAGCCTGCCCGAGCAGGCGCAACGCCGAAATCGTGGACGACGGAAGTTCGGCCGCCGGCAACGGCTCCGGCCGGCTGAAGTGCGAGCCTTCAAACGCGTCGAACCCGAGTTGCTGGGCAAGATGGTACTGCGAGGGGTCGTAGACATGGTCCGCGATCAGAACCATGTCCGCGCGAATACGCGTCCGGGCGACCGTATCGACCAGCTGGCCGACGTCCTCGTTCCGCACGTCCACCCGTATCCAGCTGGCGTATGGCAGCAGTGCGTCCGATGGGCCCGGCTCGTGCGTCATTTCGTCGAGTGCGATCTGCCCGCCCGCGCTGCAGAAGCGCTCCACGGCCTCGCGCACCTCGGGGCTGTCCACCACGTCCCGCTGAATGAGCGGAATGGTGGTGTGCGGATCGGCCAGCTGGATCACCTGCTCCAGAAACTGCGCGCCGGAACACGGCACAAACGCGCGGCGCTCCGCACGCACGCCGTCAAAACCACCGGTGAGGAAGCTCTGCACGAAGGCGTTCTGGCCCTCGGGGGTGTCACGGAAGCGGATTTCGTAGCCGATGAGGTCGCCGTTGGCCGTGAAGATCGGCTGGCGCACCACGCAGAGGTCAGACATGTCGCTCGGGAGAAGGGTTCACTGCTGAAGATCGGCCGTGGACCGGCGCAACTTGAGGCTGCTCGGCTTCCGGGGTGGCGCCGGACCGGCCCTACTCGCCACTCTTCGCGGAGTCACCCGCCAGACGGATCGCGCGGGCATGGAGCCGGCAGGTTGTCATCCTGGAGTGTCATGAGTCTGACGTCGCTGGAAGGATCGCTGCACCGTGGGTGTGGCGGCCGATATGCGCAGCACGAGGAGCAGGTCACGGTGCGACTGAGCGGCATGGCCGCGTCGGTCACGCGCGCTTTTTTTCGGTGCGAGAAGTGCGCACATGAACAGCGGACGATCGAGCAGCGTGATCTGGCGGAGAAGGAGGCCATCGAGCAGATCCGCACGGAGCACAGCCTGCTGCTGCCCCGGGAAATCAAGCAGTTGCGCGAATCGCTCGGCCTGACCTCGGCGCAGCTCGCCGAGCTGTGCTACGGCACGCCCAAGGGCATCGTGTCCGGATGGGAGAAGGGGCGCTACGTGCAGAATCGCGAAGCCGACGCCCTGCTGCGCAGCCTGCGCGACCCGGAAACGCTGGAGTATCGCGCCGGCCGCGCGGGCGTGGTGCTGCCGACGCCCGGCGAAGAAGTGGCCCACGCGCTCGCTGAGGATTGAGTGACGGCGGTCGTCACGGCGTCGGGGCTGACACGACGCTTTGGCGACGTTTCTGCGCTTGATGCGCTCACCCTCGAGATCCCGGAAGGCATCACCGGCGTGGTGGGTGCCAACGGGGCCGGCAAGAGCACGTTCCTCCGCATCCTGCTCGGGCTGCTCGACCCGAGTGCGGGGACGGCCACGGTGCTCGGCCACGATGTGGTGCGTGACCGGCGACCCATCCGGCGGCTGGTGGGCTACATGCCGGAGCATGACTGTCTACCGCCCGACGTGAGCGCTGCGGAGTTCGTGATGCACTTGGGACGGCTGTCCGGACTGCCGCACGTAGCGGCCCGCGAACGCACCGCCGAGGTGCTCCGGCACGTAGGGCTCTTTGAAGAGCGTTATCGCCCCATGGGCACGTACTCCACCGGCATGCAACAGCGGGTGAAGCTCGCGCAGGCGCTCGTGCACGACCCGCGGCTGCTGGTACTGGACGAGCCCACCAACGG
>JBBSPE010000335.1:0-2452 GCA_038259155.1 Gemmatimonadales bacterium | reverse complement strand
GTTGCGCGCCGGAAACGGAATACCAGAACGCCTCGGCGGTCTGTCCGCTGAGCGTGCGTCCGCTGGCGTCGGTGATGGTACCGGACACCATCACGGGCACGCGTCGTCCCGACTGGTGGAAATACTCGGCAATGGCAAAGAGCGCGGCCTTGGCGTTGAGCGTGTCGAACACGGTCTCCACCAGCAACAGGTCCGCTCCACCGTCGAGCAGACCACGCGTGGCCTCGGTGTAGGCGTCCACCAGCTCGGTGAAGGTGACGTTGCGCGCGCCGGGGTTGTCCACCTCGGGCGAGATGCTGGCCGTGCGATTGGTGGGACCAAGCACGCCGGCCACAAAGCGTGGCCGCTCGCTGGTCTCGTACGCGTTCGCGGCCTCGCGTGCCAGACGGGCGCCGGCCACGTTGAGCTCGTACGCGAGTGCTTCCATGCCGTAGTCGGCCATCGCCACGCGTGTGCTGTTGAACGTGTTGGTCTCGAGAATGTCCGCGCCGGCCGCGAGATACGCGTTGTGGATGTCGCGGATGATCGCGGGCTGCGTGATGGACAACAGGTCGTTGTTGCCCTTGAGGTCGCGCGGTCATTGTGCGAAGCGCTCGCCCCGGTAGTCGGATTCGCCGAGCCGGTGGCGCTGGATCATGGTGCCCATGGCACCGTCGAGCACGAGAATGCGCTCGGCCAGCAGCAGCGGCAGCGCCGCAAGCCGGTCGCTCATCGCCACCCCAGCGCGTGCATCTGTTCGAGCGTGTGCGCCACCCCTTGCGTGGGCAGTACGGGCGCGCGGTCGTAGCCGGCGCGCTGCAGCGTGGACATGTCGGCCTGCGTGAAGTTCTGGTACTGGGTGCTGAGCGCCACGGGCATGGGGACAAACTCGATGCGCGGCGTCTCGCCGCGGGCCGCGAAATAGGCAGTGATCATGTCCAAAAATGTGGAGGCCACGCCGGTTCCGGCGTTGTAGATGTCGTTCGGCGCCCTGTTCGCGGCCACCCAGCGCATTTGGCTGACCACGTCGCCGACCCACACGAAGTCGCGACGCTGTTCGCCATCGGCGAAGTGTGGATGATTGCTCTGGAACAACTGCACGCGGTCGAGCGCCGCGATATCCCGCTCGGCCTTCCACACAATGCTCGCCATGCGGCCTTTGTGCCCTTCGCGCGCTCCGTACACGTTGAAAAATTTGAAGCCAGCCCAGTGGGGCGGCTGCGGGGCGCCGCACTCCACCTGCGTGCGCACCCACGCGTCGAAATCATTCTTGCTGCGACCGTACAGGTTGAGCGGCGCGAGCTGAGCGGCCGGCGTGCGGTCGGAGAACCCGCGAGAGCCGTCGCCATAGGTGGCAGCGCTCGACGCGTAGTAAAACGGTACCTGATGCTCGGCACACCAGCGCCACATCTGCTGCGACGCTCCGACGTTCACGTGGAGCAGGTGCTCCCAATCGCGCGTGGTGGTGTCGGAGTTGGCGCCGAGGTGCCAGACGGCGTCGATGGTGCGCGTATGGTCCAGGACGGGCAGGTCGCGACCGGCGGGGAACAAGGTTGCGGCGTCGATGAACGGCGCGCCCTGCAGGCCGGCGAGGTTCCGCGGCCGGTCGCTCACGGGCACGAAGTCGCTCAGGAGGACGGGGAGGCCCTCGGCGTGGAGCTCGTGGGCGAGGTGCGAACCGATGAAACCGGAGGCGCCGGTAATGAGGTGCATGGGACGGGGGGACTGGGAGACGGGGGTAGTCGTTGAAGTTAAGTCGGCTGCGGGGTTGGGGGGCGGATGGTGCAGGGAAACCGACACTGGTTACCGGTAGCCGGTTGTCGGCCTCTGACACGGCGGCGGTCGGGCTACAGCAGGGGCCGTGGTGCGGCGGGGCCCTTCGGAGATCGGGGCAGTGCGTCGAGTTCGGGCACTGCTTTCGGTTCCGGCTCACCGCTGACGGTTCACGGGGAAAAGAGCGTCGGGGCTCGGCTGGACGGCGACGCTGCGCTCGCCGCTACGGCATCGCTGTCAGATGCGGCAGCCCGACGCAGACCGAATGCAGTTCCACCGCAAACCGTGAGCCGTCCACCCACACCGAAAGCAGTGTGAGGGGCGGCGGCAACGCCGTGATCTCCGAAGGGCCCCGCCGCACCGCGGCTTGTGCAGGGCCGGACCGCCGCCGTGTCTGAGGCCGGTCACCGTTTGCCCACAAAACGAACCTCAGAGTTCGCCACGGTTCGCAACCGATCACCGCTTGAAACTGCCTGAATTGCACCGGGGCCGCTCCAGCATGTTTGCTGGAGTCAGCCCCTTACAAGGCTCTCTGTCCGAACGAACAGTCTACCGCTCAGGCCTTCAGCGACCGACGGCGATACCCTGCGGCGCCCAGCACGCCGAAGCCCAGCACCATGAGCGCCATCGTCGCCGGCTCAGGCACCTGCTCGGGATCCTGCTCAGGCTCCTGCTCGGGATCCTGCTCGGGCACCTGCTC
>JBBSPE010000334.1:0-2472 GCA_038259155.1 Gemmatimonadales bacterium | reverse complement strand
GAGGACACCAAGGTCATCACCCCGCTCGCGCCCACGTCCTTCGGCGCACACCAAGGCATGGCCGGTTCGGTGCGCGTGACCGGCGCGCGCTCCGTGGTCGCCCACGTGGCCGTGGTGCAGCTGAACGACTCCACCGTGCTGGGCGCCGTGGCGGTGCTTGAGGGGTCAGCGCCGGATGGCGCGCTCGAGGCGGCGGTGCAGACCGTGTCCAAGTTGCTCGGCACCGCCACGGATGGCGCACCCCAAGCGGACACCCCACTGCGCGCACAGCTCACCGGCGCATGGGATGTCCAGAAGGTCTACACGTCGGGCCCCACCGGTGGCGGGTACAGCAACGAGGAGTCGTGGACCTTCAATGCTGACGGCAGCTTCGCCTACCGCAAGCGATTTTCCGTGAGCATGCCCGGCGCGTCGGTCACCCCTGAAGAGCGCGATGACACAGGGCGCTGGTACGCGGTGGGTGGTGCCGTGGTGCTGGTCTCGGACGAGGGCCGTCTCACCGTGGACGTGCGATTTGACGACGGCAAACTGGTACTCGACGGGACGACCTTCGCCCGGCGCTGATCGCCCCTACGCGCCTTCAGCGAGCCGGATGAACAGCCAGATCGCGGAGCCGAAACCGATCGCCGTCACGATCCCGCGAATCACCGCCTGCGGCGCTCGGCGAGCCAGTCCCGTCGACCCGTAGCCGCCGAGAATCGACCCGACGGCCATGGCCATCGCAATCGGCCAGTTCACGACGCCCATCGACACGAAGATCAGCGCTGCGATGCCGTTGAAGCACACAGCGCCCCAATTCTTGAGGCCGTTCATCTGGTGGATGTTCGTGAGCCCCATGAACCCGAGAGCCGCCAGCATCACGATGCCCGCGCCCGCCCCGAAGTAGCCGCCGTAGATCGCTACTCCAAACTGGCCAATGAGCAGGCCGGTGGTGGGCGGCGCCAGGCGCGTGCCCTCCGCGTGTGGTGCGCGCACGCTCCCACCGCGCGCGAGCAACCATTTCACTACGGGCTTCTGCACGGCGAAGAGGACCGTGGCGCCGAAAACGAGCCACGGCACGAGACGGGCAAATCGTTCCTCGCTGGTGACCAGCAGCAGCGCGGCGCCGACGATGCCGCCGAGCAGGCTCGGTATCGCGAAGCGCTTGGCCCAGCTGCCGGCGCCGGCCAGTTCGCGTCGATAGCCGTACATGCTGCTGATGGTGCCGGGCCACAGCGCCACGGTGCTGGTGGCATTGGCGGCGAGCGGCGGAATGCCGAGCGCGATCAGCGCGGGGAACGTGAGCAGGGTGCCCCCGCCTGCCACCGCATTGGCGGCGGCGCCGACCGCCGAGATGGCCGCAATGGTGACGAGGGAGCCCAGCGATTGCGGCATGACGGGGGGAAAGCGTGAGCGAACGAAAGGCGGAATCTACGCGGTGGAGCAGAGGGGATGCACTCGACGGACGACGGCTGCGTCTCGAACGGCCCTGTTCGCACGGGGTTCCGCGCATTACCCTGCCGCGTCCCCCTCCCATCGCCCTCAGCCCTCGTCATGCGCAAGCTCGCCGGCAACCTCACCGTCCAGGTGCTCATCGCAGTCGCCATTGGCGTCACGCTCGGCATCGTGGTCCCGGACTTCGCGCGCACCCTCAAACCGCTCGGCGACACGTTCATCAATCTGGTGAAGATGATCGTGGCGCCCATCGTGTTTCTCACCATCGTGACGGGCATCGCGTCCATGCAGGACCTGCGACGCCTGGGACGCGTGGGTGGCAAGGCGTTCATCTATTTCACGGCCACGTCGCTCACGGCGCTGTTCATCGGCTTGGTCGTGGTGAACACGCTCAAGCCCGGCGCCAACTTCATTCGCCCAACGGACCTGGCCAGCGCCACGCTACCCGGCGCCGGTACCGCACCACTCGGCGTGGTGGAGTTTCTCACGCACATCGTTCCGTCGAGCGTGGTGGGGGCGTTCGCGGAGGGTGAGCTCATTCAGGTGGTGTTCTTCGCCATCCTGTTTGGCGTCGCACTGGCCATGACCGGCGAGACCGGACAGGTGGTGTACGACGTACTCGAGCGATTGACCGAAGTGTTCTTCCGCATCGTCTCCATCATCATGAAGGTCGCGCCCCTTGGTGCACTTGGCGCCATGGCCTACACCGTGGGCACGTTCGGCGTGCGCACGCTGCTGCCGCTCGCCAAGCTCATGGGCGCGGTGTATCTCACCATGGCGATCTTCATCATGATCGTGCTCAACGTGATCATGCGCCGCTATGGATTTTCGCTCTGGCACTTTCTGCGGTACATCCGCGAGGAGCTGTTGCTCGTGCTCGGCACGTCGAGCTCGGAGTCCGCATTCCCGCGCTTGCTGGAGAAGCTGGAGCGCTACGGTGCGTCGCGTCCGATCACGGGGCTTGTGGTGCCGGCCGGCTATTCGTTCAATCTCGACGGTACGAGCATCTATCTCGTGATGGCTGCGATCTTCCTCGCG
>JBBSPE010000333.1:0-2480 GCA_038259155.1 Gemmatimonadales bacterium | reverse complement strand
TCTCGTAGTGCCGATGCTTGCGCAGGTCGGACAGGATACCGGCCTTCTCGACCTTCTTCTTGAAGCGCTTGAGGGCGCGTTCGAAGTTCTCGTCCTCGTGGATGATGATCTCCGACAAACCGAACTCTCCCGTGGGGCCGTTGAGCGACGCGGCACGTCGCGTGTCCGCCAAAAGGCGGGGGGAACTGCGAATTACTGCTTTCTAGAGCGATAGCCTTGAAGCTTACTCTGGCTGCCCACCGGGGTCAACCCAACGACGCCCGCCCGTCGCACAGAATACGACTCAACCCGGTGGCCAACCCAACGCGCGGCCACCCAGCACATGCAAGTGCAGATGCCCGACCGTCTGTCCGCCGTCACTGCCCGTATTTGCCACCACCCGGTACCCACCGTCCGCCACCCCGGCCTCGGCCGCAACCCGGGCCGCGAGCGCGAGCAGGTCGCCGAGTTCCGCCGGATCATCGGCCTCACGCAGCGAGGCCAGATGGCGTCGGGGCACCACCAATACATGGACGGGCGCCTGGGGCGCAATGTCACGGAACGCCACGCCATGCACACTCTCGGCCACCAACTCAGTGGCGAGCGCCCCGTTGGCGATGCGGCAGAACAGGCAGGTGGAGTCGGTCATCGGAGCCTGGGTGAGGAGTCGTGGCGCGGTGATGGTGCGCCGACGCGACATTCACGACTTGATCATGAATATCGTGCGTGGGCGCGGCGTTTGATTGCGGCACCCACACTATTCTAGCTTGAGCGCACAGCGATCTGTGCCCTGGTCGCGTTGCCTCATCAGGTACAGTGCTTCCTTCCGTTCTCACCATCCCGACCCGTGAATCGATCCTCTCTGCTTGCCCTTGGCGCATTGATCGCGCTCCTGGGCCCCGACGCGCTTGACGCGCAGCCGCGTGCCGGCGGTCGTGGCCGCGCCGCCGACACCACCTTTGACGTCTCCTGGCGCAACCTCGGTCCGAATCAGTCCGGCCGCATGGTGGCCGTCGCCGGCTCGACCGTCCGCCCCGACGAGTACTACATGGGCACCACGGGCGGCGGCGTTTTCAAGACGACGGACGGCGGCAAGACCGCCGTCCCCGTGACAGACGCTTACTTCGGCGGCACGATCGGTGCCATCGCGGTGCAGCAGTCCAATCCCGACGTCGTGTGGGTGGGCGGCGGCGAGACACCGATCCGCGGCAACGTGTCGCATGGCGAAGGCCTGTGGAAGACCACGGACGCCGGCAAGACCTGGCAGTACATGGGGCTCAAGGAGGCGCAGTACATCTCGCGCGTCCGTATCAATCCCGACAACCCGGACAACGTGTTCGTGGGCGCCTTCGGCCACGTGTTTGGCCCCAATAAGGAGCGCGGCGTCTATCGCACGCTGGACGGCGGCAAGACCTGGAAGAACGTGCTCTTCCGCAGCGACTCTGCGGGCGTGGCAGACCTCATCATGGACCCGACCAACCCCAAGGTGCTCTACGCCACGTTCTGGCAGGTGGGGCGCAAGCCGTGGCAGCTGGTGAGCGGCGGCCGCTCGAGCGGGATCTTCAAGTCGACCAACGGTGGTGACAGCTGGACTGACATCACGCGGAACTCCGGTCTCCCGCAGAAGGGCTTGCTCGGCGCGATCGGCATCACCGTCTCGGGCGCCAATCCCAACCGGCTCTGGGCCATCCTTGAGCACGAAGAAGAGGGTGGCGTCTACCGCTCCGACGATGCGGGGAAAACGTGGACGTTCATGACCGGCGACCGGAATCTGCGCCAGCGCGCGTGGTACTACTCCAAGATCTACGCCGATCCCGCTGACACGAACGTCGTGTACGGCCCGAACGTGAGCCCGCTGGTGTCCAAGGACGGCGGCAAGACGTTTGTACGCGGGTTTGGTGGCGGTGACAACCACGACATCTGGATCGACCCCACGAACAACAAGCGCATCGCGGTGGCGCACGACAACGGCGTGATCATCACGACCGATGGCGGTACGACGTCAACGCGCGTCAGCACGCCCACGGGACAGTACTACCATGTGCACCTCACGAACCACTTCCCGTATCGCGTGTGTGGTGCCAAGCAGGACGCCGGTTCGTCATGCGGCCCGGTGCGCGAGGAGCAGCGAGGAGGCCGTGGTGGATTCGGCGGTGGTGACGCCGCGGACACCCCGACGTCGCCGTTTGTCGAGTTCTATGGCGTGGCGGGCGGTGAGTCCGGCTACATCTCGTCCAATCCCGAAGATCCCGACATCATGTACGGCGCCAACTACGGCGGCAGCCTGGACATGCGCAACATGCGTACCGGCAAGACGCTGGCGCTTGATCCGTGGCCGCTCAATCCCATGGGCCACGACGCGGCCGACTCCAAGTACCGCTTCCAGTGGACGTATCCCATCGTGCACTCGCCGCACAACGCGAACACGATCTACGTCGGCTCCAACGTCGTGTTCCGCAGCACCAACGGCGGCATGGCGTGGACACCGATCTCACCTGATC
>JBBSPE010000332.1:0-2483 GCA_038259155.1 Gemmatimonadales bacterium | reverse complement strand
TCGTTCTGTATGGTACCACTGCTCGATGAAGTCGAAGAGCGCCGCGTTTGCTTCCCGTTGGGACGCAAAGACGTTCCCCGCGAGGAGCTCGTGCTCGAGCGTGGCGAAGAAACTTTCGGCGACGGCATTGATGCTCAGCAGTCGCCTTGGCGGCTCATGCTCTGCACCATCGCATGTTTGGTGAGCGCGTCGCGATAGTCGACGCTGGCGTATTGGGCGGATTCAATCGGTCGTCGCAACACCGGGTTATGCGACAGATTTTAGATGTTCGTTCAGTGTCTCTGCCGGCGTCTTCCATCCTAACGTTTTGCGCGGCCTGTTGTTGAAAGCCAGTGCGACAGCTTGAAGCTCTTGCTCAATCCATCGAGACAGGTCAGTGCCCTTGGGGAAGTATTGGCGTAGCAGCCCGTTCGTGTTCTCGTTGCTGTCACGTTGCCATGGACTGCGAGGGTCAGCAAAGAAGACCTTCACACCGGACTCGATGGTAAACTGCGCATGATCGGACAGCTCCTTGCCACGATCCCACGTGAGTGACTGCCATAAACGGGCAGGCAGTTTCGTGACGGCTCGCGTGAGCGCGTTGGTCATGGTGATGGCGCCGTAGCCCGCCAGCGCCGGCCCGTTCTTCGTTCGGGGCGTCAGGCCGTAGCCGGTCTCGCGCGGCAGGTGCACGAGCAGGGTGAAGCGGCTGGTCCGTTCGACGAGCGTCCCAATGGCTGACCGGTCCAGGCCGATGATCAAGTCTCCCTCCCAGTGCCCCGGAATCGCTCGATCCTCTGCCTCCGCAGGGCGGCGTGCAATCATCACCTCGTCACTGACATGGGCCCAGGCTTTGGCCTGCGACCTGGCGCGTGGCGTGCGCAACGCACGCCCCGCGCGCAGGCAACTGACCAGCTCACGCCTGAGGGCGCCCCGCCTTTGAATGTAGAGCGCTCGGTAAATGGCTTCATGGGAAATGCGCATGGACGGATCATCAGGGAAGTCAAACCGGAGGCGGTGCGCGATCTGCTCCGGTGACCAGCCATTGACCCATTGGCGGTCACCGCGATGTGGCTTGTTGCGACCGATGAACGGTGCGTGCCGAGGGCCGGCGACCTCACGCCCACGATCATCGTGGATCGCCCCTTCGAGGTGATCCTGGACATACTCGCGCAGACGCGGGTTCGTGACCAGTTTGGCCGGCTTGGGTCGTTTGGCCACCAGCTCGGACTTCCACTGCGCAACGGACGCCCGATACGCCAGCGTGCCGCCGCGAGTGGCCGCGTTGCGATTGAACTCCCTGGAGACCGTTGAGGGACTTCGGCCAATACGACGCGCAATCTCCCGGACACCGACCTGTTGGGCGCGCAACAGTCCCATGTCTTCGCGCTCCGCGAACGACAGGTACCGGCCGCACACCGGTTTCGCCATCTCCACGGGCATACCTCCACGACGCCGGAACCAGCGAGTCCCGATCGCTTGCGACACGCCCACCGCTTCGGCCGCTTTCTCACTGGTGATTCCGGTGCCAATCTGTACCCAGCACTGACGCTCGACTTCTCGCCGATGCGAGGGTGCGCCCGGTGAGCGCATCGCCTCCCGGCCTGTCAGATGTTTCATCCATCCGGCGGGTCGCCCCATAAACACCGCTTGGTTGAAGGTGTTGCAACGACCAGTTGAATCCACCCGCGAACGGGACTACAGACTGTTGCAACGCGCCGCCAGCAGTGTCGGCGGACGGCAGGTGCGATACGTGTCAGCCCTGGCGGGCGAACGCCTCGATGCGTCGCAGCGACCAGCCCGGTCCCCCCAAGCGCCTTCACCTGCTGCTGTGATGATTCGTTCAAGACATGGCTCATGACAGAACACCCCAGCGGGATGTCCAGCCGTCAACGTCTCAGGCGTCACGCGTGGTGACCAGTTTTGGTTTTTCCCGAGGACGAACGCCCGCCACCGGAGGCCCGCTCACGATTGCAGCCGTCGCGGGTCGATGAAAGCCGTGCGCCCGGTGGCAGATGCGATTCACGGACGCAACGGCGAAGGCACCCTTTAACGCGCTAAGCCATTGTCTTCTTTATGGTTCTGGATCCGGCGTCCAACTCGATTTCAATACCACCCAACCGCCACACCTCCCAGGAGGTGTGGCGGTGGAACGTGTCGTTTTCGCGGGAACTGCCAGCGGGATCGCCGTTTGCGGCGCGCGCGATGTTTCGCGATGCGAGCTCACGAGACGGCACGCGCGCACTGGCCCGCGAGATCCTCATGATGGAGCCGACGGACTACGCGGCGGCGTTCAAAGGCAGCGCGATCTAGCGCGCAAAGTTACGTATGCTCCAACACAACGCGTGTGTCGTGCTGGGGAATGTCGGGACCGTTGAAGATCTCGCCGTGCTCGAGGCGATGCTGGCGCACGAGCATCCGGTGGTGCGGGAACAGGCGGCATGGGCAGTTCAACGCATCGACGCCGTCACCAGCACCGGTTCGGCCGTAGTCGGCGTCGGCCG
>JBBSPE010000331.1:0-2504 GCA_038259155.1 Gemmatimonadales bacterium | reverse complement strand
TGATGGTACGCGCGGCGACCCGCGCGATCTCACCGAGCAGGCGGCGCCGGTAGAGACAATAGGCGCGCAGCCGCTTGGGGATGGTGAGGACCACTTGGCGGTGCGGCACCGGCGCGAGAAGTGTGGTGTCCAGCCACTGCGTCCAGATCGCGAGGCGTTTGGCGTGGCAGCTCGGGCAGAAATACCGGCACTTGCACGAGAACGCGAGCAGGTATTCGTGCGCGCAGGCGTCGCAGCGGATGCGGGCGAAGCCGTGCTCGAGGACGCCACACGCCAGGAACTTGTCGGCGACCTGCGCGACGACCGAGCGCCACGGGCCATACTCGCGGGCAAACCGCTCGTCGTAGACCGTCTGCGATGCTTGCTGCAGGCGGGCGGTTTGGTAGCTCGCTGCGCTCGCATTTTGTTGGAGCGCCCGCTGCAGAAGCCCGCGTTATGCCGCCATCAACTTTTCTTTCAATGCGACGCCTGAGGGCGCGAACGGGTATTCCGTCGAGCTTCGAATTTAGCTGGCCGTGTCGCGACCAGTTGGACTGTTCGCGGAACGGTTCCAACACCTTACGGTGCGCGCCGGTCGAACGGCGGTTCCGGGAACCAAGAGGCCGCTCACGAAGCCCCAAGGATGGCAGTGGAGGGAGGTGTGGTGCTGGCGACTGTGGTTGACGGTGCACGGGCCCGCTGCGGGCCTCACGCAACTCGACGCGCTCGCCGCGGATGCGCGCATCGCAACACACTATCGTCTTGATGCGGCGCGCGCTCACCTGTACGAACGTGCGGGTGACATCACGAAAGCCGCCGAACACTTCCGCGTTGCGGCTGAACGCACGGCGAGCATGGCCGAGCGTAATTATTTGCTGGCGAAGGCATCGCGGGCGCTAGCGCAACGCCCAGCGCCATGACTTTGCAATGCGGCTAAGCAGTTGTGGCAGACGTCAATTCGCGTTCGTATGCCGCTTGAAGCTGCGCCTGGACGGAAGTCGTCGATGACACCGGCCGGTTGTGCAGGTGCCCGTCTCGCAGCTCGGCCATGAATCGGTCCCACAACGCAACGCCTCCCTCTTCGAGAAGGCGTGCGCGGATTGCCAGCGGCGCACTTACCGGAAGGTGGCGCCGTCCCCAGGCGCCGAGTTGTACGAATACCGGCACCAGCTCGATGGCCTTCGCCGTCAGGCTATAGACAGTGCGTTGCTTATGGGTCGGATCGTCCACGTTCGACAACATCCCCTCGGCCAGGAGCATTTTCAAACGCTCGGCCAGCACGCTCGATGAAATCCCCTCGTCCGAGAGAGTGAGCAGATCACGGAAGTGTCGGCGATTCCCGAACATGATGTCGCGCAGTATGACGAGGCTCCATCGATCGCCAAGCAGCTCAACCGCGAGGTTGATCGGACACTCAGAACGGTGCAGTTGGGTCATGAAACTGGAACAAAGTAAGAGGACTTGCGTAAAAAATAGACTGGTTGTATAATCGAACCACATTGGTTTACAAACCAGTCTTATTCCAGGAGAACAGTATGTCCGATTCATCAGTCGTGCAAGCTTTTTTCAATCAAATCGTCGGAGCGTGGACCTTTACCTTAGTCTCGACGGGTGATCCCACAGGGACGGAGCGCACGATTTCGACTGGCGCCGAGCGCGTCTGGCGTATCGGCGACAATTGGGTGGTCGCTGAACTGCGCGGCGTGGATACCGACGGTGGCGAATTGCACTCCGTGACGACCCTGGGATTTGACTTGAGCAAGCAACGGATTCGCGGCGTGGTAGCCGGAACGATGGCACCGGTGCTCTTTGAGCTTGATGGCGCCGTCAGTCAGTCTGGAACTGAGTTGCTGGTCGAGACGGAAGGGCCCGCGATTACGCCGGGACGGGACTTGGATCGGTATCGCGACGTCTATCGTGTGATCGGCGGCGGGCGTCGTGAATTGCTGGCGCAGGTACGCAAGGACGACGGGTCATGGCAGACCTTCCTGACGACACGATATGAGCGATCCGCGTAAGGGCGTCTCGGCCGCCCATCCTCGTTTCAAATCACGGGCGTGCATCTTGGCGACGACTGCTCCGATCTCGGTGGTACCGTAACGAAGACGCGCAGCAAGAAATCGAAAGCAAGGGTCGTATGTGGTAATGGCGTGCTGACCGTGCCAAGTTCGCGCACGCCGCGATAGTCGTTCGCACTCAACCCTCGCGAGCACTCGTCCTCCCCGTTTCTGTTCGCTCGACCATCAGTCCCGATCGCGGTACATTCTCGCTCTTGCGCCGTGGCGGTATAACGAGCGTTGCTGCAGTCAAAGGCGATGCGGTACGCTGTGTAACTGCGGAGCGCTCCGCGCTCCTCCGTTCACAGCTGTTTTATTGGAGCCTTTGCAGCAGAACGCGGCGTTATACCGCACAACATGAATCGAATACGTCGGCGGGTCACGTCCTCAGTGCTTGTTGCGCACGCTTGCTGCGACTTTCCGGACAGCCTTCTTAGCATTCGTGACGACCGCTCGCTTCTTCGGGCG
>JBBSPE010000330.1:0-2555 GCA_038259155.1 Gemmatimonadales bacterium | reverse complement strand
TCGTTGCGTGTGCACGTCTGGGTGTCGCCGTTGTGCCAATCAGTCCGCAACTCAACGTGCACGAACTGCGGTACCAACTGCGGCACGCGGAGGCCAGTCTTGTAGTCACCATCGAGCAGTTGGCTGATGTTGATTTTTTGCAGCGGTTCGAGGATGTGCTGCCGGATCTGCCCGACCTGCAGTACGTGGTCACGGTTGGCAAGGAAGACCTCTGGTACGACGACCGCATCTTCCAGTTTGAGGACCTGTTGTCGCGTGGCCAAGGTCGGCCGGTGCGCGAGGTCGTGCTGAACGAAGACGCCGACCTGGCCGTGATTTACACGAGTGGGTCATCGGGCAAACCCAAGGGCGTGCGCCTGAGTCATCGCGCGTTGCTGGAAAACGCGGTGCGCACGGGTGAAGTGCTCGAGTTGTCGCCTGACGATCGCGTGCTGATTCCGGTGCCGTTTTTCACCGTGTTCGGCTTCTCCGCAATGCTGGGCATGCTGGCCACGGGCGCCACGTTGGTGCACGCGGACGAGTTCGACCCGTCCGACACCCTGCGTCTCATCGAGACGGAGCGCGCGACGGTGCTGTACGGCGTTCCCACGATGTGGCAGTTGCTCATGCGGTCGCCGGACTTCTCGACGACCAAGTTGGCGTCGCTGCGCACCGGGGTGATCGCCGGTACCGATGTCGCCATGGAACTCGTGCAGCGTGTGCGCGGGTGGTGCGACGTCCTCGTGGCGTACGGGCTCACGGAAACCGGGCCCACGGTCACCATCACGCGCTTCTCCGATTCAGATGAGCAGCGCGTGGACAGTGTAGGATGCGCCCTCCCGGGCGTGGAGGTGATGGCCGTCGATGTCGTCACCGGAGTATTGCACGGTCCCGAAGCGGTCGGCGAAATCGCCGTGCGTGGACCGTTCCTCATGCGCGGCTATTTGCGCATGCCGGCCGAGACCGCCAAGGTCCACACGCCGGAAGGCTTCTTCCTCACCGGTGATCTCGGCATCATCGACGAGGACGGCTATGTTCGCATTGTCGGACGCCGCCGCGACACCATCGCACGCGGAGGATACCAGGTGTATCCCCGCGAGGTGGAAGACCGGCTTCGCGCGCATCCGGCAGTAGACGTTGTCTGCGTCATCGGTATTCCCCACGACGTGCTGGGGGAGCAGGTGTGCGCGTGCATCGTGCCCATGGAGGGCGCCGTCATCACGGGGCGAGACATCATGCTCTTTGCCCGCGACGTGCTGGCCGAATACAAAGTTCCCGATCTCGTGCGCTTCTACGACGCGTTCCCCATGACGGGGAGCGGCAAAGTCAGGCGGCGCGAGCTGGCGCGATCCATCGCGCTCGAACTCTCCGCATCGTACACCTGAGTCCATGTCTCCTCGTCATCTCCGCCCCTCGTCACCTTCGCGCCGGCCCGTTGCGCCGCTGCATCGCGGCCCGCAGGCAAACGCCGTGGCCCCCATGTCCACCAGTCTCGTTGGCGGTGCGCCGCCCCCGCAGGCCCCCAACGCGGCCATGCTCATCGACTTCGACAACGTCACGATGGGTATCCGCTCCGACCTGCAGGAGGAGCTCAAGAACCTCCTCTCGTCGGACATCATCAAGGGCAAGGTCGCGGTGCGCCGCGCCTACGCCGACTGGCGCCGCTATCCGCAGTACATCGTGCCGCTCACCGAGGCCTCCATCGACCTCATCTTCGCCCCGGCCTACGGCTCGGCGAAAAAGAACGCGACGGACATCCGCCTCGCCATTGACGCGCTCGAACTCGTGTTCACGCGCCCCGAAATCGGCACCTTCGTGCTGCTCTCCGGCGACTCCGACTTCTCGAGCATGGTCATCAAGCTCAAGGAATACGGCAAATACGTGATCGGCGTCGGCATTCGGGAATCGTCGAGCGACCTGCTCGTCATGAACTGCGACGAGTACTACTCGTACAACGCCCTCGCCGGTCTCGTCCGCTCGAGCGACGAGGAGAGCACGCGCTGGGATCCGTGGGAGCTCGTCACGGAATCCGTGCAGCGCATGAAGCGCAACGGCGACGTCATGCGCTCCGATCGCCTCAAGCAGGTCATGCAGGAAATCGACTCGCAGTTCGACGAGAAGAATCTTGGCATGTCCAAGTTCTCGCGATTCGTGCAGGAGGCCCAGACCAAGGGGCTCATCACGGTCACCAAGCTCGAAAACGGTCAGATGGAAATCGGGGTGCCGAGTGGCACGTCGGCCTCCAGTGAAGCGGCCGCGAGTGACACGCCTGCAGCCCCGCGCGGCGAGAGTGAGGACAAGGAAGAGCGTCGCGGACGTCGCGGACGCCGTGGCCGTGGACGCGATCGTGACGATCGCCCGCGCACCGGCGCAAGCACGGCCGCCGCACCGTCTGACGCCACCGTGGGAGACACGCCGCCTGCCGCCACGGAGACCGACAACGCCGACGACGAGTCGACGCCGGTCGCCGCGTCTGCGGCAGCAGCGGATACGCCAGCAAACACTGCCAACGCATCCAGCGACCTGCCGATTGGCGCGGTGGCGCCGGTTGGCTCCGTGGGACGCTCATCATCCGG
>JBBSPE010000329.1:0-2574 GCA_038259155.1 Gemmatimonadales bacterium | reverse complement strand
GGCGGTCGAGCGCGCCGGCCAGCGGACCGAGAATGGCTTGCCCGCCAAAGTCCTCGAGCGGAATGTTCGCCTTCACGTAGACGCGGTCATCGACCACGGCCACCATCGCACCGCGCGCCGACTCGGGAAGCTGGCGTTCGAAAGCTTCCACCAGGAACGACGCGAGCTGACCGGCGTCGAGCGTCACCATGGCCGGTCCGTTTCGGCGCGCAAGCTGGGCCAGCTTCTGCTGCGCACCGCGGGCGGCGGCCTCGTTGATGGGCTGCCACTGCGCCGTGGCCAGGCCGCGCTCGGGCGCCGCGCTCATGCTGTCGACACCACGCGGCTCGAACGGGATGCGAGAGGCGACCGCGTCGGGGAGCGGCAGCTGTCCCCCGCTCCACCACCACCAGCCCAGAATCGCGCCGGCCACCAGCACCGCCGTACCGAGCGCCCGGGTCAGGCAGCCCACGGGGCGTCTCTCCTGCGCGACTTCGGGAAGGCGACTGAGGCAAAAGTTGGCATCCCTGAAAGCTAGTCCGAAGTTCGGTGGAGAAGAATGCACGTAAGCGATTGCGTGGCGACGCGTTGCATGGATTCGACGCGTGCACGCTACTGGGTACAATCGACGTCGGGGGTTACACGCGCACGTCGAGCAGGTGGAAGACGCGTTGTTGCACGGCGGTGGGCGTCGTGAGTTGCTGAAAGCGCGCCTCACCGAGACGCACGGTATTGCGCGTGAGCGTCGCCAGATCGCGCAGGAGCGTGCGAAAGCTGTGCAGCGGCGTGCCGTCCGCCGCGTGGCGCTGCGCCACTTGGCGACGGGCCGCTGTTGAGCGTACGGCGGGCGCGACGATCGAGACGCGCTCGGCGCGGGCCGCCGCGGGATCGGCATCGGCGAAGAGCACGGGGGCGAGCGCGCGCTTCATGTGCCACACGACATAGTAGGCGAGCATGCACACGAGCACGTGCGCGCGAATGCGCGCGTCCTTGCGGTGATAAATCGGGCGCACTTCCATGTCGGCCGACTTCAGCGTACGAAAGGCGCGCTCGACGTGCGACAGGCTCTTGTACGCGGCCACGACGTCGGGCGCGGCCAGCGTGTCCACCGGGACATTCGTGCGGATGACGTAGATCCCATCGAGCGCCGCTTCGGCCGCGATGCGCGCCTCGTCGCGCGTGTAGGTGAAGCCGGTGTCGGTGATCGTGTAGGGGAAGTGCTTCGCCATCTTGAAGCGCCCGAGCACGCGCCCCACGCGCACGCCGATGCGATCCTGGCCGTGGAGCGGGGCGCGCGCGCGCCGCGTGGCGGCCGTGATGACCGCCAGCTCCCGCTCCGTGGCGGCCAACAGCTCGACGCGTTTGCGCGCCCGTGACACGGCGAGGAGCGGATTGCGACACGCGATAAGGCGCTCGCCCGGGTACGCGTCACTCGTGATTTCGCCCAGGTCTTGCTGATCGAAGAGCGACAGTTGGAGATCGCCGTCCTCGACCAGCGCGCGAATCGCCGGCGCGCGGAGCGCCGTGATCCACGCGAGGCCGTCGGGCGCCGTCGCGTCCGCGCGCTGCAAATCCGCCGTGATGCGCGCGTCGGTGATCAGCCCCCGGTCCCCGACGAACACCACGCGCGTCAAGCCGAAGCGGTCGCGCGCTTTCGTCACCGCGGCCTGGAGGGTCTTCGGATCACTCGTATTCCCCGGAAACACTTCGACCGCGACAGGGCAGCCCTCGGCCGTGCACAACAAACCGATCACGATCTGCGGCTGCCACCCGGTGCCATCGCGATTGTGGCCCAGTTTGGCGAGCGGACTCGTATGCCCTTCGAAATAGCTCGACGTGACGTCGTACAGCAGGAGCGTGCCGTCGGCCAGATGCTGCGTGGCGAGTTTCGCTTCGATGCGCACTTGCCGCGCCTCGACCCAATCGAGCGCCGCATACAACGCCTCCGCGTCGACGTCCGTGAGCCCGAGCTCCTGGCCCAACGTATTCCCGGTGGTCTCGGCGTCGAGCCCGCGCGCGGTGGCGAGTTTCGAGCCGGGGGCGATGATGCGCGCCACAATCATCGCGACCACCAGCGTGCGCTCGGGCGACGGGCGCGAGCCCAGGATCGTCTCCAGGCCGAGTTTGCGCAGGGTGCCCAACACCGCCGCCACATGGCCGTGTGGCCAGCTGCGCTCAATCTGCAGCTGTGCGTCCGCCCCAACGAGGGTCTCGCCGCGCAAGATGCGGCGCACCGCCTCAATCGCGGCGGGCGGCAGATGCGACAGATTGGCCAGCGTGCGCTTGCGCGTCGTGGTGCCGTCCCGATGGGACTCGCGCAGCAAAATCGCGGGCGGGGACGTGCGATTGGGCACGGTCTCGATATACATGGCCGCAATATACAGCACATGCTCGTCGCAGGCAAGCGAAACAATGCCGTGATTACATGGGCGCATAATGCACCTCGCGCCATCCCGCTATCTCCAACCATACCAACGACCTGCGATCGTATCAGCGCACGATTTCACACTGAACTTCGGTCTAGCCCGCCAGGCTGGCCGAAGCCCGCTACGCTGGGGCGGCGCGGGCGGGCTGGGGATCGCAGCGCCGTCTGCC
>JBBSPE010000328.1:0-2632 GCA_038259155.1 Gemmatimonadales bacterium | reverse complement strand
GTCGTCTGTCCGGCGTGAAGGTACACGACACGCTCGACGACCGCGATTTCGTGGTGCACGCGCCGCTCGTGATCAACTGCACCGGCCCATGGAGCGACGCAACGGCCGCGCTCACCGGCGTGCCGGCCACACATGCAGTTCACGGCGCCGTGGGGGCCCATATCGCAGTGTCGCGGCAGCGCCTCGGCAACCGCGACGCGATCACGCTCACGTCGCCACTCGATGGACGCGTGATGTTCGTGCTGCCGGCGGGCGTGCACACGATCATCGGCACCACCGAACGCGCAGCGACCACTGGCCCCGACAATGTGCGTGCGTCGGCACAGGAGGTGACGTACCTCCTGCGGTCGGTAAACCAGCGTTTCCCGTACGCCAACCTCAAGTCGGAGGACGTGATCGCCGCTTGGGCCGGCATCCGGCCTCTCGCCGCATCACATGCCGGTAGCGGCGCGGACACCGGCAGCGCGTCGCGTGAACACGCCATTGTGCGCGCGGCCAACGGACTGGTGAGCGTGACGGGCGGCAAACTCACCACGTACCGCGCGATGGCAGCGGACATTACCGATCGCGCCACGGGCCGTACCGCCGAGGCGTCGGCAGAGCAGCGCAGTGTGCACGAGCCGCTCCCGGGAGGTGACATCGTGTCGCTCGAACAGACGGAGCATGACGCCGCGGCCACGGTGCACGACCACGCGGTGGGCGAGCGTCTCGCGCGTGCCTACGGCAGTCGCTGGCGCAATGTCTGGAGCTACGCACAACGCGACCCTTCCCTGGGCGAGCGCCTGGTGGACCAGTTGCCGTACTTGGTGGCCGAGGTGGCGCACGCGGTGGAGCGAGAGTCGGCCTGCACGCTGTCCGACGTGCTGGTGCGGCGCACGCACGTGGCGTTTGAGACGCGCGATCACGGCGTGGGCGTGGCCGAGCGCATTGCCCCGCTCATGGCCGCGCTGCTCGGCTGGACATCCGAGCGAAGCGCGCGCGAACTGGAGGATTACCGAGCCGACGTTCTGCGACTGTTCAGCGTGGACGCCGTCTGACGCAGTCGCGTACGCAGTCGCGCACCGCGGCTCAGGACCCGCCGGGCTCGTCGTGAATCGTGACCAGTTCCAGCACCTTGAGCTTGCGCACCATGGTTGGCAGGCGAAGCATCGCCGTCTCGCCCACCGCCTTGCCCGACAGCGCGCGGCCAATCGGCGAACCCATGGTCACGTGTCCTTCTTCGAACTCTGAGGAGTCGCTGAACACGAGATGATAGGTCTCCTTGTCGTGCGTGGACTCATCTTCCACTACCACCTTGGAGCCCAGCCCCACGCGATCGGCGGGAATCTGGTCCATCTCGATGTTGCCCAGCTTGCTGAGCCGCATGTTCAGCTGGCCCAGGCGCGCCTGCACGAAACGCTGCCGCTCGAGCGCGGCCTTGTACTCTGAGTTCTCTTTCAGGTCCCCCATCTCCACGGCGCGACGGATTTCCGCAGGCAGGACGATGTGCAGTTCGTGCGTGAGTCGTTCGACTTCACCGCGAAGCTTGGCCTTGAGTTCTTCGAGCATTGCGCGCACCGGAGGGAGACACGGAGCGTCGCGCATACCGGGAGGGCGGGTGTGCGCGACGCAACGGCAAATAGAAAACGAGCGCCCGGCCTGAGATTCAGGCCGAGCGCGTCCGATCTTGTAACTTACCAGTTGGGAGCCTGGACTCAAGGGCTGCGACGAGCCGCGGGGCGGCGCAGCGGTGCCGCAGCCACCGCACTCGAGCTTTCTGCAGACCCACGGCATGATCGAATCGAAGACGTTTGGCGACGTACACGCACTGCACTGCTCATGGCCCCGCAGCCGACTCGCGGGCTACAGCGTCTACGCGTACGCCGTCCGAGGCGTCCTCATCGACACGGGCTTTCCCGACGTTGCGGCCGAGCTCAACGCGTGGCTGGACCGCACCACGATTCGCGGCGCGTATATCACGCACCACCACGAGGATCATGCCGGCAACCTCGCGCTGCTGGTGGCACGCGGCCTGCCCGTCGCCGCCGACCCACGCACACTTGCCTACGCCGCCGAGCAACACCGCATTCCGCTCTACCGACACATTACATGGGCGACCGCGGCGGCGGTGACCACACACGTCGAACCATTCGAAGACACGGCCCTCGAGCTCGTGCCCACGCCCGGACACTCCGCTGATCACCAAGCGGTATGGGATGCGCAGACGGGAACGCTCTTCGCCGGCGACCTCTATCTGGGCACGCGCGTTCGCGTCGCACACCTGACCGAGGACCCGCGCCAACTGCTGGGCTCGCTTCGCGCCGCGATTGCGCGCGATCCGGCTCGGGTCTTCTGCTCGCATCGCGGCCTGCTGCCCGATGGCGCCTCGCGACTGTGCGCGAAGGCCGACTGGCTGGCGGACATCATCGGAACGGTTGATGCCAAGCTGCACGAAGGCTGGAGCGACCGCGCAATCCGCCGCGCCGTGCTCGGGTCGCTCTCGACAACCCACTGGATCTCGGGCGGCGCCTACTCGCCCAACAACATGATCGCGGTGTTGCGACGGACGCAGGGCCGCCGCAACACCCCACGCGAGGCGCGCCGGGGCGGGCCCGGCCCAACGTACACGGGCACGGCCGCGGGTGTGCGGGGG
>JBBSPE010000327.1:0-2640 GCA_038259155.1 Gemmatimonadales bacterium | reverse complement strand
TCTCCAGTACCGGCCGCGCGCATCCAGCCATAACGTGCCGCTACCGCCGAGCCCGTCGGCCGCCACCATGTCCATGCATTGGCGGTGTTCGACCGGCCCGGCTCCCCTGTCGACCCACCATGCGCACGAAGCCGCCAGCGGTGTCGTACAGGCGAACAGTGACGTCAGCCGCGTCACTCACGAAGCAGCCCGAATCGGACGCGGGCGCAACCGACATGAGGCGAGCAAACGCGTACTTGGGCGGGCCATCAAACTGGGGAGGCGGGGAGCCAGTGGTCGGAGCGGCACGGTGGTAACCACGATCGCACAACTTCGAGTTCGCTCGGTCAGTGCGCCACTGTCGCGCGCCACGCCTGTCAACGCAAGGTCAGGATGCGCGGGGCCTCAGGTACGCGACCACCGCCTTCCAGTCCGGGAACGCCGGCGTGAGGAAGTGGACGTGCTCCCCGCGAAATCGATCGGCACCATTCTTGGTGCGGTCGTCCACGAGGAAATGACCGTCGTTCAGGTTCTTGTGGTGCGAGAGGATGAGTCGCTTGTGTGCGAGCGGGCCAAGGTGCCGCTTCACCCAGAGCAGCTTGTCCGACCATGCGCTCGGGTTCTCCCAAGGGGCTGTGGACAGGATGTAGGTGTCGAACAGCGTGGCCAGTTCGTTGAACGACTCAATGGCATCCGGCATGGGATCCATGAGCGAGAAGATTCCGGGCACCTCATCGAGGTCGTGCTCGTGTTTCGCCGCGAGTTCTTTTGGGAGGCGCGCGATTCCGGACGGGAAATCGACGAGCACATTGTCCATATCGATGTACAGGGTCTTCGTACTCATTGCTGGTATCTTGGGAAAAGGTTGCAACTCATCCACGGCCGCCGCGATTCTTGCGAGCCGGAAAATGTCCACGGACGTACGCATCCCGCTCCGCCTCACTCCCAAAGCGGTAGACGCTCACCAGCTCATCGGCCATGTCCTCGGCATCGTCGTCGTCCAGCAAGCCCAGAAATGTTCTGGCATCCACGATCAGGAGCGCGGCGCCGTCCTGGGCGGCAAAGAAGTACTCACCGCCTTCGAATCCACCCACCGTCACCGCCGCTGGAAACAGCGCCGTGAGATCGACGTCTCGCTTCAGGTACTCAGGTCGCATGCAATGGCCCAGAAGAAGAGGTGAAGACGGGACGTTTCAGGGATGGTGCGTCATCGTCTCAAGTGAAGCATAGGGGGAGGGTCTGACAGTCCCTGCGGCCTTCCCGCTCTTCACGGTCGTGGCGGATACACATCGCTCGACACCGTCACGAAGTGCTCAGCGTCATCAGACATGCGGTACCGCCACCGCTTGCCGCGACGCCGCGCGGTGAGCGTAATCACGTCGCCGGTGGAGGAGGCCAGCGAGACGCGCGCGATCTCGATTTTGCCGGTCGGCCCGATACGAGGCCAGGCGGAATGACAGGTCGATACCCGGGACGGTGGGTACCGGAGCAATGGGGCGGGGCGCGCCGCTCCGCGACAAGCAGCGGCGACGCCCGCCTGATCACACCATATGTTGCCGACGGCGTCGCGCTGCAACGCCCAGCAGCAGGAGGCCGGCAAGCACCATGGACGACGTGGCCGGCTCCGGGACGTCCACGCCGCCGCCTTCGAAGTTGATGAGCAACTCCGTGCCGTCGGAATACTGCAGTCCAGCCATATTGACGGCGACTTGATCGCCAGAGTACGAGACACGGTCAGCGGTCAATCCTGCGCACGTTGACGAGCCATCGATGGCCGCAGACGTGATCGTCAGCGGCGCGCCAGACTCGCGAGTGAACACCATGCCGTTGAACGTGGTACTGTTCCAGCTTGGGTTCGACAGAACGGTCGCAAAGCTCAACCGAAGGGTCGCGTTGGTGAAATCCGCCGTGATCCACGTGACGCCTTCCACCGCGAACACCGTTTCCACACCAGCACCAACCAGGAACGTAGGCGGCGCAGCGGACCCAAAGGAATACTCTGTGGCAATGTCGGGGAAGCGATACTGGGCGCTGAACTCCCTGCCCATAAACTGCGCGTGCGCGCTCGTGCTCACACTCAGTACGAGAGCAGATACCGCGACCAACTGCGACATGACGTTCATCAGTCTCTCCCGGGTCGTCCATCGTGAGGTGCGCCGCCGCTGAGTGCGGAATCAGGCAACGGAGCCCCGTTGGGAACGCAAGGACAGCAGGTCCCTGTAAAACACTGCAAAAATCGTGCGCCGATTGTCATCCCGGGCCGACAGCCAGCGTGCGGATACGCGGTCCGTTGCAGCCTCAGACACTCGTGCACAAACCTGTGGCTCAAATCCGTCAGCTGCGGCGGGGACGCACCGTCAAATGCGCGGGGCGAAGCGAGTGCGTTGGCGGCGCTACGAGAGAGCCAGTGCAGGCCTGTTGGTCTACGCCAGCATCCCCTGCCCTTCAGCAATACCTCTCCCCAGTCCCTCGTCGAGACCACCAACAATGTCCGCACGCCACTCGCGGTAGGCCTGCAACAGTGGCAGTTGCGCGATGGACGGGATGTGCTCGAGATACTGCACCAGCACGCCAAGCCGGTCGAGGCGCCGGAATAAGTCGGCCAGGTCACGGGTGGTCGAGACCACGGGATCCACGTCGAACGGCAACGGCGGCAAGGAG
>JBBSPE010000326.1:0-2674 GCA_038259155.1 Gemmatimonadales bacterium | reverse complement strand
GCCTGCATCTGACCCCGCCCGACCTGCACCACGAGGAGGAGCGTATTTTAAAACAAATCCTCGCGGGCAAGCCCATCAAGAACTTCGAAACCCAGCGCATGGCGAAGGACGGTCGCCGCCTGCAGGTCTCGCTCACCATTTCCCCCATCAAGGACGCGGAGGGGAAGGTCGTTGGCGCGTCAAAAATTGTCCGCGACATCACCGAGCGCAAGCAGGCGGAAGAACGTCTGCGCGAGAGCGAGCAATTCACCCGCCGTGTGCTGGACAATCTTTTTGCCTTCGTCGGCGTGACGACGGCGGACGGAACGGTGACCGATACGAACCGTGCGCCGCTGGAAGCGGCTGGCATCCCGGCCAGCGAGGTGATCGGGAAGAAGTTCTGGGACTGCTACTGGTGGAACTATTCTCCCGAGATTCAGGCGCAATTGCGGGACGCGTGCGAGCGTGCCGCCAGCGGCGAAATCATGCGCTACGACGTGCCCGTGCGCATGGCGGGCGATACGCGGGTGTGGATCGATTTCCAAATCGCGCCGCTGCGCGATACGGAAGGGCGCATCACGCATCTCATTCCATCGGCGATGGACATCGCGGTGCGCCGCGCTGCCGAGGAAAAGCTGAGGGAGAGCGAAGAGCGATTCCGGGTGGCGGCGCTCGCAGTGAACGATCTCATCTGGACGAACAACGCGCAGGGCATGATGGAAGGCGAGCAGCCCGGCTGGGCCCAGTTCACCGGCCAGACTCAGGAGGAATATCAGGGCCACGGCTGGGCCCGGGCCGTGCATTCCGACGATGCCCAACCCACCATCGACGCCTGGAATACGGCGGTGGCGGAAAAGCGGCTGTTTGAGTTTGAACACCGGTTGCGCCGGCACGATGGCGCCTGGCGTTCGTGTTCGGTCCGAGCCATCCCCGTCCTCGGCGGCGACGGCGAGATCCGCGAATGGGTCGGCGTGCACAACGACATCACCGAACGCAAGCAGGCGGAAGAGGCGCTGCGCGAGGCGATGGCGGACATCGAGCGCGCCTCGCGCGCGAAGGATGATTTCCTCGCCGCGCTCAGCCACGAGTTGCGCACGCCGCTCACCCCCGTGCTGATGACGGCGACTGCGCTGGAGGGCGACATGGCGCTGCCGCTCGAGGTGCGCGACCAACTTTCCATGATGCGCCGCAACATCGAGCTCGAGGCCCGGCTCATCGACGACCTGCTCGACATCACGCGGATCAGCCGCGGCAAGCTCGGCATCGCGCCGGTCCCCACCGATCTGCACGAACTCATCCAGCACACCGCCGAGATCGTGCGCAGCGACGGGCTCACCAAGCAGGTGCGGATCGTCTTTATCCTCGAAGCCAAGCGGCATCACGCGCTGGCCGATCCTGCGCGGCTCCAGCAGGTGATTTGGAATCTGATCAAGAATGCGCTTAAGTTTACCCCGACCGGCGGGACGATCACCGTGAGCACCCGGAATGACGCGGAGGGTTGGATCGTGGTCAGCGTCGAGGATACGGGCATCGGCATCAGCGCTGCGGCACTGCCGCACGTTTTCAACGCCTTCGAGCAAGGCGACATCGCCGGCCAGCATCGCTACGGCGGGCTCGGCCTCGGGCTCGCGATCTCGCACGCCATCGTGGAGGTCCATGGCGGTGCGCTCCGCGCGGAGAGCAGCGGCCTCGGGCTGGGCGCCACTTTCTCCATGTCGCTGGGCACTGTAGATGCCCCCGCGGCCACGGCCACGGCCCCGGCTGCGGCCCGCCTCCCGGCCCCGCGCCGCGCCCTCCGTCTGCTCATTGTCGAGGATCACGAGGCGACGCGCACCGTGCTCACCCGCCTGCTCTCGCGCGACGGACACACCGTCACCACCGCCGGGACCGTTCACGAGGCCCTGCTGGCCTTTGGCGCGGCGCGTTTCGACCTGGTCGTCAGCGACCTCGGCTTGCCCGATGGCAGCGGCCTCGATCTCATGCGCGAACTCCAGCGCCAGCGCCCCGTGCCGGGCATCGCCCTCAGCGGCTACGGCATGGAGGAAGACCTGCGCCAGACGAAGGAAGCCGGCTTCGTTGCCCACCTCGTGAAGCCCGTGAACCTGGATCAACTCCGGCAACTGCTCACGCAACTGACCGACGCACATTAGTTAGGCCGGTTCCTGATTGAGAATGAAGCCACGCAAGTCGGCTCGTGACCTCTCAGGGGGCGTCTAAAAAGTCGATGGCAAGAGATTGAGCCACGGATTTGCACGGATGAAACACGGATTTCCTCCCATCTATTGTTTCTGCATCCGTGAAAATCCGTGTTCATCCGTGGCTAAAATGACTTTTTAGACGCCCTCTCAGGGCCAACGGCGTTCGAGTGCCCGGCAAGTCGCGCAAGTCGCGCCGCTGACGACATTTCACTTTCAATGCGGAACTGGTATCCGGCCGGTTTAAGTTGAAGTGCAGCCTGGGGCGGGCCGTCTTTCAGTCCGCTTCACGGCTGGCGGTAGTGCGAGCCGTCCTCGGCGCGCGCGGGATGGTCGCGGCGGATTTCCTCCGGCATGGCGATCTCGACGAAATCGCGCGCGAGCGTGTGAAGCGCCCATTCTTCAAAATCATTCCCGCATCATGCCTGGCTGAACCCTCCAAGCGGCTCCGCCGGTGGAGCAACTTTCAGATTATCGTCGAATACCCTGAGCGGCTGATG
>JBBSPE010000325.1:0-2703 GCA_038259155.1 Gemmatimonadales bacterium | reverse complement strand
GAGGAGCAGGCGTGCCGGTCGGAGTGCACGCGATGCTGCGGAAGGAACCAATCGATCCGACATGCAACCTCATGTCCTGGGCCTCGCATCGAGGCCGTTCATTGCGGCGAGCTGCGGCTCACCGCGCTGTGCGCCGCATCGCCATCGCGGGCGTCCACACCTGAATGCTCGCGCCCACGTCACCGAACGGACATGACGCTTGTCACATCCTACCGGGCTGTGGCTCGGAGTCCTGCGCCAGCGGCGCGAATGCGAGGGCGAAGGTAGAGCAGTGCGGTCAGAAGGCCGACGAGTTGCAGCGCGCCGCCGGCAACGACGCCCCAACGCAGGAGCGGTGTGTCATTCCAGGCGCGAGCCAGCTCGGTCATGGCTCGAAGCAGCGTCCCGCTGGTGATGCACCACCACGCGACCTCGGCGAGCCAGGGCCGGTATCGACGATCCTCGCGCGCAGGCCGCGGGAACAGCCAGATAGCGACGCCGAGGATCGTTTCCATCACCACCCCAACGAGTAGCAGATGCACGTGCGCGCTCACCAGATGTGGAGCGGGCCAGACGCCCGCGAGCTCGCGCCGCACGAGCAGCCAGAACCCAAGGGCCAGGCCGGCGAACAGAAACGTGGCGGCCGTGGCGAGGAATCGCCGTGACAAGGGAGACATGAGCTACTGGAAGAAGGATGGCTGTAGCATCGGTGCTCCCGACGAGCGGACGCCATGACGGTTGTCACTCCGGGTTCCCGGCTCCAGCTTGGTGGCATGCCATCCGTCGCCGAGGTGCTCCGACGCATCCCCATGTTCTCCGAAATCAGCGCGGAAACGCTCGACCGTCTTGCCACCCGCTGTATCCCTCGTACGGTCGGCAGCGGCTTCACGCTGTTCCGTCACGGTGATCCGTGCGGCGGCTTGTACGTGGTGCTGGATGGGCAGGTTCGTGTCTATCGCACGTCGCCCGAAGGACAGGAGCAGACGCTCTCGATGGAGGGTCCAGGTTGCCCGGTGGCCGAGTTGCCACTGTTCGATGGCGGGCCGTACCCGGCGGCGGCGGTGACCACTGCTCCAAGTCGCCTGGCCTTCCTTCCACGGGCGGAGTTCGAGCATGCGTTCCGCAGCGATCCCGATGTCGCCTCGGCCGTGGTACGCGCGCTCGGCACTCGATTGCGCCATCTGGTGCAGCTGATCGAGACCATTGCCTTTCGCGACGTGGCGGCGCGCCTGGCGATGCTGCTCGCCGCCTACGCCGAGCACGACGGCGTCAGTGACGGAAACGAGGTGGTGCTCGAGCTGCCACGCAATCAGGAAGAACTGGCCAATGAGATCGGTACCGCGCGCGAGTCCGTGTCACGCGCGCTCAAGCGCCTGGAGCGCAGCGGATTGATCCGGGAGCGAACCGGCACGCGATACCGGCTCGTCTCGTGCGACGCGCTGCGGGCGTGGGCGCGGGGCGAGCGGGACTGAGACATCCGTCACAGCGTGTGTCGCAATCTGCCCTGATCTTGCACCGGGTGTCTACCGGCGATGCTCCGCGCAGCAGTACCCTCCCTGATTTTGACGCGCACGTGGTTGTGGACCTCGATGTGCGAGACGACGTACGCGCGGGTGAACCGCCGTGGACACGGATTCTCACGCAGACGGCAGTGCTCGCTCCGGGATACGTGTTGCACGTGCGCATGGTCTGTTCGTCCGAGGCGTTGCTTGCGCAGCTTCACGCGCGCGGTTTTGCCTCCCATAGCCAGCCGTTCGCGGTGGATGACTGGTCCATCTATGTGTGGTGGACGGACACGCCGCCAGCGCAGCGCGGCACGGGTGGCGACGCCGACGGTGCTGCCGACGGCAATGCCGACGGTCAGCAGCATGGCGAGCCATCCGGAGAGCCGGGAGCCGAAGCCGCGTACGACGAGGCGACGACGCTCGACCTGCGCGGTCTTTCACCACCCGAGCCGCTGCGACGCATCCTCCAGCGGGTGCAGACAGACCATGGGCCGTTCGACGTCGTGCTACCGTTCGATCCGGAACCCCTCCACGCATTGCTGGAGCGGGAGGGATGGCGCGCGACGCTCGTTGATCGTGGCGCACAGTGGGTGCGCCTGCGCATCACTCAGGATGCCTGAACGCCGCGAGCTCCCACGGCCGGTCATGACTCCCACACGCCTCAGCCCAAACTCTGCCTCAGCCGCTCGCGCGTGGCGGGCGAGATGCGCCGGTCGCGCGCGATCTCGTGCAGGCGCCGTACGCCTGCCTTGGCGGCGAAGCGCTGACCCGCCTCGATGCGCAGCCAGGTCACGGACACCAACGCGTGCGCCTCCACATCAAGGTCGCCAGTTCGGAACGCCTCGTCGACCAACTGTTGCAGCACCTCCGCGGCTTCGTGCGAACTGGAATCGGCATAGAGAAGCGAGGCGAGCGCGTTCGTGGCTTCGACGGGAAGGACGCCGGTTTCGCGATCCACGATCTGCGCGAACCGGAACTCGCGTCGCGCTGTGATCAGGTCGCCCTGTGCAAGGGCGGCGCGGGCGTATTGCAGGTGTGGGTTCGCGTCTGTCGGCACGGTCTGCGCAAACAGGGTTGGCCCGCTGGGCGCACACACGGGCGACGAGGGCGCGACGGCGAGCAGCGCCGCCGTCGTGAGCGTGAGAAACAGCATGTTGACCTCCAGGAAGTGATCGATTCACGCGTCGGCATTCGAGGCGTATCTCACACTGCGCGCGGG
>JBBSPE010000324.1:0-2713 GCA_038259155.1 Gemmatimonadales bacterium | reverse complement strand
CGCACGCCGCCGAGCGCGGGCCCGTTGGTGAAGAGCCGGTGTGCCTGCTGCGCGTCGCAAACCAACAACGCGTCGGACGTGCTGTGTGCCGCCCACGCGGCTTCGGCGGGCACCAGCGTGCCCACCGTGACACCCGCGGGGCGCGCGGCATCCTGCACCAGCTGCAGCAGACGGCCGGCGGCGGCGGCTACCACGCGTGGTGCTGTGCTGCCACTGCGCGCGGCGCGCGGCGCGCAGGCCACCACCTGCAGCGTGCGCGCCGACACGAAGTACTTGCTGGCGTTCCGCACCAGCAGCTGTCGCGTGTCCGCGTCGCTGAGAGGTGGGAGCACCAACGTGCGGACCTCCGCGAACGGCGGCATCAACGCAATGGCTACCGTGGCCTGTACCAGACCGGCTTCCTGCATGAGCGCCTGGAATGCGGTCGTCAGGACCGGCCATTCGTCGCCACCGTCGGTGGAGGGTGGCACGAGCGCGATGCGCCATGGCTTCAGGACGCCACCACCCACCGGTTGCAGCACCGCAGTGAGAGAGGTGGGAGCAAGAGCGAGACCCACGATGCTCGCGCGAGCGCGCTGCGCGTTGGTGGCCGCTACCATTGCTGCAACCTCAGCACCACGCGCCCGCTGTTCGCGCGCTGCAGCACGGCGAGCAGGCGCGTGGACTGCGCATTGAGCGTATCGCGCACCACGAGTTCCAGCTGCAGGTCGCGCGTATCCACGTTTGCACGACTCGAGATTGCGCGCTCGACACGGCTGCGCGCCCCATCGTTCTCGCCACGCGGCCCGCCCGCCTGTTGCTGTGCACTGCCCACCACTGACGCCACGGAGGTGATGCGCTGGCCACCCGACCGCATGGCGAGAATCTGCGCGACGATGACATCGCTCATGCCGGGCAGCGTGCGCAGCACCGCCTCTGGCGCCGAGTTGAGGTTCACGCGCGCGTTGAAGGTGTGCGCGTTGAGGTACGGCCGCACGAGCGCGAGCACCTCCGGTGTCACGCCCATCACGTGCACCAAGTCGTCCACGCTGCGGAACGTGCCGTTGGCCGGCAGCACGAGCCGTCCGTCGCGCAGGTACTCCGCGCGCTCGCCCCCGGCAACGCGCGGCAGCTCGTCGAGATCGCGCCAGTCCGTGATGGCCTGCGCGATAGCATCGGCGCGCACATAGTCGTTGAGCACGAAGCCGAACAGCTGCCTGATCTCCGTCTCGTTGATGAGGTTGATGTTGAGTGTGGCTCCCAGATCCACGGCACGGACATCCACCGTGGCGCCCCCCACGGCCACTGAACCGCTGTACAGCGAGTCGGCATCGTTCCACGGGTCGGACGAACGCAACGCGTTCACCGCGCTCGCGCCCCCGGTGACGGAGCGCGTGCGCAGCTCGTAGTCCATGCGCGCCATCATCGTGGCGAGTGCGCCGGTGGCCGCCGCTCGGCCGCGCGCGCGGTCGCTGGCGTTGAGGCCAAGTACGCGCCTCTCGTGCGCGGTGAGCGAGAACTGCAGCGCCACGGTGGCAATGATCACCACGAGCCAGAGCGCGGCGAGCATGGCCACGCCGCGGCGTCGCGTTCGCTGCGCAGCACGGTTGACAGCGCGGTTTATGGCGCGGTTTGTGGCGCCGCTCGTCGAGTCGCTCATGGGCTCCCCACGTCGGGCGATTCCCCGGCCACCGGCGCGTCTTCGTCCGCGGCATCGAGCGAGTTGGCGGCATTGGGCAGCACGAACAACAACGGGAGCTGCAGAAGGCGCGGTTGTGGTCGCGACTCGTCCATCGTGAAGAACACGCGTACTGCTACCCGCGAGAACGAGCGCGGCTGCGATGCGGGCACCCAGCGCAGTGTCGCGGCGTCGAGGTACTCCACCATCATGCCGGTGATGGTGGAGTCGAGCATGCGGCGCTGCAACGGCGCTTGGTTGGTGCGCTGATACTCGATCGTGAGCCCCCGCTCCGGGGTGTTGCTGTCCCCGTCCACGAACAGGCGTACGCTCACGTTGTTGGATGCAGCATCGGGCAGGGCATTGGTCTGGAAGCGCAGTTCCTCGCCGGTGGACACGGCGGCCGTCACGCCAGTGGTGCTGCCATCGCTCACGCCGGCCATGGTGCCGCTGCGAGGGCTGCGCTGCGTGTGAATCGTCACGTCGCCACCGCGGGAGAACATGACCGTGGCGTCCTGCAGCTGCTGCACGATGGTCCCCGATTCAATCCAGGTGCGCAGCATGTTGCGCAACGCCGCCACCCGTTCGGACTCCACCGTGGCGTCCATGATCACGGCACGATGATCAATGAGGTTGCCGAACGTGGCCGCGCCAATGGACGCCATCGCACCGGTGATCACGATCCCGATCACCAGTTCGATGAGTGTCATGCCGCGACGTGCTCCGGGGCGTCCACCGCGGCGTTTCATGATCCGCCCCGCGTAGCCAATGGCGGACGCCGGAAGAGTGCCGTGCTGACGGCCGCCTCACCCGCCGGCCACTGCACGGCCACCCGCACGTCGTACAGCCCGGGCACCTCCGTGCTGGGCGACGACGCGGTGGTCCAGCCGTACTCATCCAGCGGGGCGTCAAAGCGACCCTGGGCCACAGAATCCGGAAGGCTCTGCAGATCCCGGTCCGTGAGCAGGTCGAGAAAGCTCACCCGCTCCGCGAGCAGCGCTTCCGCCTCGACCGCGCGTCGCGCCCGTTCAGCGGTCCGCAGCTCCGCGCCCGCGG
>JBBSPE010000323.1:0-2779 GCA_038259155.1 Gemmatimonadales bacterium | reverse complement strand
CGGTTCGTGCGGTGACCGGCGTGCTGCTGCCCACCTTCAGCAACGTGGTGGAGGGTGGCTTGCAACGATTGCTCCCCGTGTTCAACACGGTGCAGGTGAGCAACGCCGGCGGTCAGTCGGGTGAACAGCTCGGACTCACGTCGTTTCTGGACAACTTGAGCGTGACCGCCGGCAAGCAGATCGGTACGCGCACCTACCTGCGTCTGGACACCGGTGTCTGTCGCACGGCCTCTGCCAGTGCTGCCTCGCGCGGGCTCAATCTGTGGTACGGTGCCGCCGTCGAGTATCGCATTGCCCCGGGTCTCACCGGACAGGTGGGCGTGGATCCCGGTCCGAGTCCCTGCGGCAGTCAGGCCGGTGCGGTCACCAGTCGCCGGTTGCAGGTGGGCTTTGATCTGTTCAAGGAGTGGGTGTTCTAGGCCACAGTGGTGTGGCGTACGGGCCGCAGCTGCCTTGCCCGATGTGCGTTGCGGAAAAGGTCACACATTGCGCGTGAGCAGACGGGCGTTTCGCACGCGGAACCCGTGACCCCGCCGTTGCCTCTGCACACATACGCCAGCATCACGATGTGCTCCGTCGAGCGCGAGCGATTGGGAGCAACAGAGCGCGTAGCAGCCGCTGGCCCGCGGAATGCGAATCAGGTGGGGCAGGTGGCACATCCAGCGTGCCGCGCCGTTTCATTCCACCCACTTCGGTCGCACTCCCATGAAAACCGCTCTGCGTGCCCTCGCTCTCCTCGCCGTCGCCAGCTCGAGCCTCAGCGCTCAACCGTGGGCGGGCTCCTTCACTACGGCAAGTTCGCCGGCTCGAGTGGCCTATGACGGCTACGGCATGGGCCCGTACAAGGGCACGCTCAACGTGGCCGGCGCGCCGGCTTCGGTGCTGCCCGACATCACCGCGTCCAACGGCCAGTTCAGCTTCTGGTGTGTGGATGGCGCTGGCTCGTACCAGTCCGATGCGACGGTGAACCTCTTCACCATCGCCTCGGTTGGTGACGCGTCCCTTCGCACCCAGCTCGCCAAGGCGGCCTACGTGACCACGCTGTACGGCGGTTCGGAGGCCGGTGCCGCGTCGAGCAACTTCAACGCCGCCATCTGGACCATCATGGGCGCGCTGCCGGGTGGATTCTCGCCCTCGAGCAACACCACGGTGGCTGACTACGTGAGCGAGGCCGAGAGCAACTATGCCGCGCTCGGTCTCAGCAACTTCTACTACGTGCAGTTCAACACGACGTCGCAGAATCTGTACGACCAGGGCGGCGCGCAGGAACTGATCTTCCGTGGCCAGGGCGACCCGTTCATCGTTCCCGAGCCGGCCAGTGTCGCGCTGCTCGCGTCGGGAGTGCTTGGCCTCGGCGTCATCGCCCGCCGTCGTCGCACGGTATGAACCGGTGGTTGCCACCGCACGCCTGAGCGTGCGGCTGGATGTTGATCACTCCTTCGGGGCGTCCGCCGGTACGGTGGACGCCCCGTCGCGCAGGGCGGTGAACAGCTGTTCGAGTCGCGGACGTGGCTGTTCCCGCAGTGCGGTGATGGCCTGCTCAAGTTGCGGACGCCCCTGATCGCGAAACCACGAAAGGGCCGTGCCGGCGAGTGCGCCCAGACCGCGCGCCACCGACACCACACGCTCTTCTCCGGGTTGGCCACCAAAGAGCGTGCCCAGAATCTCGCGGCGCATGCGCAGTACCACGGGTGACGCGACGGCGATGCTGTTGAATGCCGGATCGTACGTGGCACCAACCCCCTCAATGAGAGCGGCGGTGCGCGCGAAGTAGACCAACTCACCCGGCAGCACGATGGGCCAGTCAAACAGCTCCGACATCACGCGATCCGCGAGCACCTGTGCCCGCTCGGCGGTGCTGCCCTCGTCGTATGCGAACTTCAGCAGCGTGGTCACGAGCTGCTCCATTGTTTCCACCTTCGTACCGGGTGTTACAAGCCCCAGTGCATAGAATCCGGCCACGGTCGCGGGGACGTTGCGGCGGATGGCCGCCAGCACTGTCTCGAACAGCGCGCGCCGCACCGCGGGGTCCACGTCGATCACCATGCCGAAGTCCAGCAACACAATCGCGCCGTCGGGTGCGACGAGCAGGTTGCCCGGGTGCGGATCGGCGTGGAACACCCCGTCGCGCAGCATCATGCGCGCATACGTTTCAATGAGCCTTTCGGCCAACCGCGACGGGTTCACATCGCCGGACGCGACCCGTGCATGCAGCGCATCCACGCGCGTGCCCTCCAGATACTCCAGCACGAGCGCACGCTGCCGTGTGTACGCGGGTTCCACGTATGGAATGCGAATGCGCACGTCGTCGCGGAACCGATCGCGCATGCGTGTGCACTGCGCGGCCTCCAGGCGGAAGTCCATCTCTTCTTCAACGCGACGACGAAACTCCGTGAGCACCACGCGCACGCCGTCCACATGATGGTGCGGAAAGCGCGCGTACACCCGATCCGCCAGCCACGCGGCAATGAATCCGTCGCGACGCACAACTTCTTCCACGCCCGGTCGCAACACCTTCACCACGACGTCCCGCCCGTCCACTCGCGCGCGATGCACCTGGCCGAGTGAACCGGCGGCCAGCGGGACGTGGTCGAGATCGGTGAACGTCACGTCCGGATCGGCGCCGTAGGAGCGCGTCAGTGCTTCCCGGATCGCCGGCCACGGCACGGGCGGTACGCGGTCGGTGAGCGTGGCGAGTTGGCTCAGATACGGCTCCGGGACCAGATCGGCGCGCGCGGCGAAAATCTGCGCGAGCTTCACGAATGCCGGGCCGAGAGCG
>JBBSPE010000322.1:0-2797 GCA_038259155.1 Gemmatimonadales bacterium | reverse complement strand
GTTGCGCTTGCGTTCGACCACGCGCAGGCCATGCGCGTGCAGATCAAGATCACGGATCACCTTAGGTTGCAGCAGCGACACCGTGTAGGCTGCCACCGAATTGCGGAAACCCGGATGAAACTCCTCGGTCACCGCCGCGCCGCCGACCACATCGCGCTTCTCGAGCACGCAGACCTTGAGCCCGGCCCTGGCCAGATACGTCGCGCAGACGAGGCCGTTGTGGCCGGCGCCGATCAGGATGACGTCAATCGGGGGCGAGCTCATCGTGATCCAACTTCAGCAAATCGAATGCGCCAGAGTATGCCGTCAAAAAGGGCCAAGACATTGGCGCTTGAGCGGACACAACGCGCCTTGGCACACTTTTCCCACGGAGCATGGTAAATCCTGGATGTCCGAACGGCGGACGCGCGATCCTAAATTGGCGGTTTACTGGGGATCAAAGTTGCCGGAGAAGACTGTGTCCGCAGGGATGCGAATGCGTATGACGCGGTGACTTGAGCCGATGATCACGTCGATTGCGCCACTGGCCTCTTCCGCAACAAGCACTCCTTGGTTCCCGGAGCCGACCGCGTTGCCCAGGTATTCCGAAACGGGCTGAGGCATTCCTCCCTCTGGCAGGACAAACAGGATCCCGTCCGCTGCGATCAACATTGCGGATCCCTGTCGCACGAGTCGGAAGAACGTCGTCTTCGGAGGCACGTGCCACGTTGCGATGGGATCAAATCCGTCACAGCTGTAGATGCGTATGACATCGGATGTCAACAAAGCGCCGACGCGACAGGAATCCGAATTCTCGATCAGGCCGATCTCAAGGATTTCGGCATCCGTCTTGCGAACGTCAACCAGCAGCCGAGTAATTAGATTGAACGCATAAAGACCATTGCCACGCGACACGATCGCCGTCGGCGTGCCGGCATCGACATGGGCGGCGATCCTGCCCGACGAACCGCCGAGCAACTGTACGGAGTACCAGAGCAAGTCACCGGTTCTACCGTCATGCACGGCAATCCTGCCGTCGATCGTTATCGCCACCACATCCTTGACGATGTCAGCATTGACATCAACCATGGATAGTCCGACCAGCGTCGGCTCGCCAGGTGGGCGCTCACTCGCCAACCACTGGGTTTGCAGCGTCGCGCCATCAACCGCCATGAGGTTGTGCGAAAAGTAGTCGTCACCAGTGAGTATGATCTCCAGCGCCGGGTCCGCGTCCAGCTGTGCGAGCGCGATAGTCGGGGCAAGGAAAGTATTGCCGGTGAACAAATCTTCGCGGATGGTCAGTAGCTCGCCGGATGCAACGTCGAGGGTCCTAAGCTTTGGTCCACTTTGAAACGGCTCATATGACGAGAAAGGGGTGCCCGCGGTCGAGAACACGACCCTCTGTTGTCCATTTCCGGCAACGTCACCGTATGCAATGGCAGAGTGCGGCCCCGTTTCTTCCAGCATGCGGAGCTCGACGTGGTTCTCATCAAGGTCCCTGACGAACAGCCGGTCCGCCCCCGTGTGGCCCAGGCCATCACTGAACACGATCTCGCGTGTACCGTCACTGTCGATGTCGGTGACCACAACCGCCCCGACCTCATCGATACCCTCCCAACTGCCAGCTGCCGCGGCGCCCGTCCGAAGGTCGAATACGACGCTTCCGCGCGCGAGCAAGTCGCCGCCGTCTTCAAGGCGTTCGGTCTTGGCGACAGCGCCGCGACCGGTTAGTACCTCACGAACTGGTGAGTAAGGATCCGCATTGAACAACGTGACATGCTCGAAGAAGCTGGCCGCAATGGCATTCTTGGTCGGATCATCACCAAACCGGCCGATCATCACGCGGTCACCCAACCCACTCGGGTATGTCCATTCAATGGCTCCACTGAGGCCATCGAGGACGCGACCGGGCGTTCCCGCCAGCACAATCTCGAGCGGCGTATCGGCATCCAACTGACCGACCGCCACGCCAAGCCCTTCATGGGGCGACGTCCATTCGACCAGGCCTGAATCGACGGACAGGACGGTCACGGCAGCGTTGAGCCAGGACGGCCCGCTGAGCACGACCATCTCCAGATCCCCGTCATCGCCAAGGTCTGCGACCGCCCCCAGCGTCTGCACCATCGGCGCAGGCAACACGCGTTCGATTCGCAACGGTACACCGCTCATCACGACGATCCAGCGTTGGAACTCCGATTCCACGAGCGCAGCAATCCGCGTTATGCCGCCCGGCGGTGTCCACGCGATCGTCGTCCCGACCAGTCGCCCGGGATACACCGTGATCGAGCGGATCTCGTGCCGGTCCGGCGCTGTCGACGAAAGAACGGCGTAGCGCTGCGACTGCTCGGGGAAGCCATCGAAACCGGAACCTGCCACAAGGATTTCCGGATGACCGTCGCCATCGAAATCTCCGACATGCATTCCGCCAGCCCCCGGCCCCTTGAAGCCCGGGAAGAATTCCCACGCGCCATCGCCCAAGGGAGCCGCATGGGAAATCGGGAGCCACGTCAGGAGCAGCGCGACGACTGAGTTTCGGATCAGTTCCATGTTCAATCCTCCATGAGTTCGCTTCGCGACCATTCCTACTTCGCACTCTCGACCGAGTGACTTCGGCAGCCTGCGCAAATGACCGGATCATAGTCGAGGCGTGGCACGCGCGGCGAGTGCCCCCGCCGCGCCCGCCACACACGCCGTAGCCACAAAATACACCGCCGCGTTCGGCTCGCTGCGTAGCCACAGTGTCACCAGCAAGGGCGTCAGACCGCCGGCGATCGCGTAGGCGACGTTGTAGGAGAACGAGATTCCGGAGAAGCGGATC
>JBBSPE010000321.1:0-2844 GCA_038259155.1 Gemmatimonadales bacterium | reverse complement strand
GAATAGATGGGGACGATGTTCGGGTGGCTGAGCTGCGCCGCCGTCTCGGCCTCGCGCTGAAACCGCTTGCGAACGTCGCGGCGGAAGGCGAGCTCAGGCGGCAGCAGCTTGATGGCCACGGGCCGCTTCAGGCGCTTGTCGATGGCGCGGTACACCACGCCCATACCGCCGCGTCCAATCTCCCGCTCCACATCGTAGGTGGCCGCGAGGGTTTGCTGGACGTGGTCGTGGAGTTCTGCGTCGCTCGAGGCGGCGGAATCGGACACGCGCGGGGGTTCCGGGGAAATGGAGACGGGCAATCGACCCGGTTGGGTCGTGAAGTGTAGCACGTAGCAAGGGGACTTCGACAGGCAGACCGCCGACTCGGCAGGCCGCGTCTCGTCCCTACGTCACAAGGTCAGAGAAAAGTTGCAGGTTCTGCCATGCTGGCACTTTGGGGCGGGTGCAGTTCGTGCGGAATAAGTGCACATTCTCCTTTCACTCGAGCCAGGAAGCGATCTCATGGGTGAGCGTTTGACACTACCCGTCCTGCCACTGCGCGGAACGGTCATGTTCCCGGGCATCACCGCGCCTATTTCGGCCGGCCGCCCCGGAACCCTGCGGGCCATCGAGGCCGCACTCAAGGGCGACCGCGTTGTGTTTGCGGTGGCCCAGCGGGATAACTCCGAGGAACCCTCCTCGGATATCCTCTACAACATGGGCGTGATCGCCCGAATCGGACAGATCCAGCGTGGCCTCGGCGGCGTGCAGCTCCTGCTCCAGGGAGAGCAGCGGGCCACGGCCGTTCAGTTCGTCGAATCCGATGGGCATCTGCAGGCCGTGGTACTGGCCGCCGACGAAATGATGCCGCTGGAGCCCAAGGACGCCGCCTTCGAGGCGCTCCACAAAGAGACGCGCGAGCGTGCGGCAGAGCTGGGCGAAAAGCGTGGGCTGCCCGAGGAGGTGCTGCACCAGGTGCTCGACTCGGTCACCGAGCCCGGCAAGTTCTCCGACCTTGTAGCCGGCTACATCGAGCTCACGGTGCCGGAGAAGCAGGGGCTGCTGGAGACACTTTCCGTGGAAGAGCGGCTGCGGCGCGTGCTCGTGCACGTGCAGCGCCAGATTGGCCTGCTCGAGGCGCAGGAAGACATCAAGTCGCAGGTGCAGGAAGAGCTGGGCGAGCGGCAGCGCGAGATGTTCCTGCGTGAGCAGCTCAAGGCCATTCAGAAGGAGCTCGGCGACGACGATCAGTCCAAGGAAATCGAGGAGCTGCGCGAGAAGCTGAACGCGCTGCAACTCCCCAAGGAGGCGCGGGCGGAGGTGGAGCGGGAGCTCGGCCGGCTGGAGCGTACCGGGCGCGAGTCCATGGAAGCGCAGGTCATCCGGACGTATCTCGAGTGGATCGCCGAACTGCCGTGGAACACGCGGTCGGATGACCAGCTCGACCTCACGCGTGCCGAGTTCGTGCTCGACGACGACCATTACGGCCTCAAGGACGTGAAGGATCGCGTGCTCGAGTTCTTGGCGGTGCGACAGTTGCGCGCCAAGCAGTTGGCCGAGGAAGTCGCGACCACCGGTGAGTTTCCGGCGTCCAAGCTTCGGGACGACGAACACAAGGGCAAGCCGGGCGACGAGCGTGCCATCACGGACACGCGCGAGGCCAAGGCACGCGCCATGGCCAAGGGGCCGATCCTGCTGTTCACCGGCCCGCCGGGCGTGGGCAAAACGTCCATCGCCAAATCGGTGGCGCGGGCGCTCGGCCGCGAGTATGTGCGGGTGGCCTTGGGTGGCGCGCGTGACGAGGCGGACATTCGCGGACATCGCCGCACGTATGTAGGTGCGATGCCCGGGCGCATTGTGCAGGGCATGAAGCAGGCGGGCACCAAGAATCCGGTATTTCTGCTGGACGAGATCGACAAGCTCGGTTCGTCGTTTCAGGGGGATCCGTCGAGCGCGCTGCTCGAGGTGCTCGATCCCGCGCAGAACGACTCGTTCACCGATCACTATCTCGGTGTGCCGTTCGATCTGAGCGAGGTGCTGTTCATTGCCACGTCCAACTTTGTGCAGAACATTCCCGGTCCACTGCTCGACCGTATGGAAGTCGTGGACTTCAGCGGCTACACCGAGCGCGAGAAGCTCGAGATCGCCAAGAAGTACCTGATTCCCCGTCAGGTGGAGGAGTCGGGGCTTGCCGGTCGCGACATCGCCTTCGACGACGACGCCGTGAACAAGGTGATCAGCGAGTACACGCGCGAGTCAGGCGTGCGACAGCTCGAGCGTCAGCTCGGCGCCGTGGCGCGCAAGGTTGCGCGGAAAGTGGCCACGGGCGACGACGCGGTACTGGACGACAACCGCATCAGCACCGATGAAGTGCGCGAGTTGCTGGGGCGGCCCAAGGTGCATCCCGAGCGCGTGGGCGAGCACGACGAGGTGGGCATCGCGTCGGGCATGTACTACACACCCATGGGCGGCGACATCATGTTCGTGGAGGCGTCAATCCGTCGCGGTGGTGGGTCGCGTCCCCGCGACCTGCAGGACGGCGAGGTGGCGCGCGTTGGCCCGATTGCGCTCATCCTCACCGGTCAGCTGGGTGACGTGATGAAGGAAAGCGCACGCGCCGCGCTCACGTACGCCACCAACAACGCAGACGCGCTCGGCATTCCGGCCGACCGGATTGCGAGTGCCACCGAGGCGCACATTCACGTGCCGGCCGGTGCGATTCCAAAGGACGGGCCGAGTGCCGGTATCGCGATTGCCACCGCGTTGGTGTCGGAGATGTCCAACCGCAAGGTGCGGCGCGACGTGGCGATGACGGGTGAGATCACGCTGCGAGGACGCGTGTTGCCCATTGGCGGGCTCAAGGAG
>JBBSPE010000320.1:0-2854 GCA_038259155.1 Gemmatimonadales bacterium | reverse complement strand
GGTGAGGCGACGGTCACCGTGGCGGTGTACGTCCCCGCGGGACGGGTGCCGGCAGACGTCTGCAGCGTGATGTCGGCCGGCGTGAAAGCCCTGTTCAAGCCGACGCTGAGCCAACCCGACTGCGCCGGTTGATCGTAGGAGACGCTGGTCGTGAGGCCGGCGACTGGGTCACTGGCGCCCGAGGCAACCGCGACGATCTGCGCGCTTGGCGGGGATGCCCCCGACACCTGCGCGAACGTGGCGACCACACTGGACAGTTCAATCGTAGGGGGCGGCGACACCACGAGCGACACCGCAACGGCCTGTGGGCTGTTGCCGGCCGGCGAGGCGCTGATGGACACGGTGGCCGAGTACGCACCCACGGCCAAGCTGGCACTGTTGACGGAAAGCTGCAGCGACGCCGGCGATCCGGCGGCGGCGCTGGACGCGGACAAGGAGGCGAGCAGCCAACCGGTGGGCTGGCCGCTGCCGTACGTCACCGACGCGACCGACAGGTTCTGGAGTGTGCCCGGGCCGGCATTGGAAACGGCGATAGATTGCGCCGCAGGATTGGCGCCACCCTGGCGGGCCGAGAAGCTGGCGGTCGCGCTCGCGAGCGAGATCGACGGCGGTGGCTGAACGGTGATGGTGGTGGAGGCGCTCTGGCTGGGCGTGGTGGCCGTGATGGTGGCGGTGCCCGGCCCTACCGCCGTGACAAACCCCGTGGAGACCACGGTCGCGACAGAGCTGTTGCTCGTAGTCCAGCTCACGGCTCCCTCGGCGCCAAGAGCCGCCAGTTGCACGCTCCCGCCGACCTCGAGGCTGGCCGACGGCGTGTTGATGGTGAGTTGCGGCCTGGTGGGATCAGTGCCGCCGCTGCAGGCCGCGAGCAGCAGACCCAGAAGCGCGCCCAACGCGGTTCGGGTCACGCGTCCTCGCGAAACGGGTCGCGTCGCGCTGTGAAACCGAACGGCGGGCGCCAAGCGAAGACGCGACCGACGGGAGTGGCCAAGGCGAGTCATCGGGCAACCGGAGGGAGGGCGAACCACGTGCGGTAGACGCGTGGTCGGGGGTCGGTCACACTACCGTTCGCCGCAAAGCATGGAATGCCGGAGCGAGCGACGCAAGGGCATGCGGGGTGAAGCGATCCGTCCGGTGCGGGCGCCGCCTTACTGGCCGCCGACCTGCCGCAAGCGCCAGCCGGTGGCCGTGCGCTCCAGGGTGACGGGCCACCGGTCCGTGGACGGGGATTCTGCGCTGCCGCGCACCGGGACAATGCGCTGCGACACCGTGGCCACGACCCGCGTGCTGGAGCCGACGTCGCGGGTGTACTCGTTGTCCACAAGCGTCACCGATGTGACGGAGACCCTCACCTCACGTGAGAACTCGAACATGGAACGCAATGTGCCTACGTAACTTGGGGACACCGTGGGATAAATCGCACGAACCCGATTGAGGTCGCGCGACGAGATGGCCGCCGCGTAGGCCTCGATGACGCTGCGTGCCTCCTGCGCCAGCTGCGCTTGCGATATCGTCGGCGGTGTGGGCGGCAAGTCGCGGCGGCGTGTTGTATCGGCAGCTGGCGGATTATTGGGCGGCGAGTTGGTGCTCGTGATCGTTGTTTCCGCGGGGATGCGGACGGCAGCCGGCTGCACACTGAGGCGGAGGCTTGTGGATCGCGCGTTGGCAGCGGCGGCCGTGATCGTGACCGTGCCGGCCTTTTGCGCCGTTACCTCGCCCGTGGTGCGATTGACGAGTGCCACCGAGCGGTCGTTGCTCGAAAACCGGATGGGCGCGTTCACCGAGGCACCGGTGCCCGAATCGACCGCCGTGACCTTGAGACTGAGAGTCTGCCCCTCATCGAGCGTGTTGGAGGACGAGGGGTTCACCATGCGCAGCACCAGACGCGTTGGGGCGGCCACGGCGGAGTCAGGGCGAGTGGTGGTGCTGTCGCGCGGCGGCTTGTTCTCGTCCGGCGGCTGTTGGGTCACATTGCCGTCGGGATCGATTGGCAGCACGCTGCCGGACGTGTCACGGAGCCCTGCGAGGTTGGAGGTGTCCGGGCCAGGTTCTACCCCCGTGGTGGAGTCCGCGCTGCCGCCGCCCGAAGGCGTGACGGAGCCGCCGCCCCCGCGGGTTGCCACCCAGACCACCACGGCGAGTACCGGAACGACCGCTGCGCCCAAGGCCCATCGTGGGATGCGAAGCCCGGAGCCAGTCCCCGATCCGGCCCCCGAGCCGGCCTCCGATCCGATTCCGGCGCCGCTTCCGGGCACAGGCTCCACAGGGATCGGCTGTGAGGGCAGGGGCCGCTTGGTCTCGGGGGTGACGGGCGGCGTGGACGCAGGCCTGGCCGCGGGTGCGCTCGGCGGCGCGGCAGCCGGACCGGCCACCGGCGGCGGCGCCGCCGCCCCCCGAGCCGCTGGCGCCGACGGTGCCGGCCCGCCTGCCATGGCCGACAGCACGGCTGTGGCGCTGGCCGGTGGTGCGTCGGTGTTGACGGGCGGCGCGGTGAACGCCGCCGGCACTTGGTGCACCATGAACGCAGCCGTCACCTCCACGCCATCGCTCGTTGCGACGATCCGCGCCGCCCCCGTTCCGTGCGCCCGTACAGCGCCCTTCGCATCGACCGTCGCGACAGACGGCTCCGCGGACCGCCACACGATCGCGCGCTCGAGCGGTCGGCCACGTGCGTCGCGCGGCTGCGCCTTCAGCACGAAGCGATCGCCCACGCGGACAATCTCGGGGACCGAGGCAATGACCACGGACGTCACGCGGGGCGGGGGAATCCGCAGATCGCGCGAGGACGTCACCCCCTCCGATGTCGCGGTGACCTTCGCGACACCTTCGGCGAGCGCCGTGAACACGCCGGCCG
>JBBSPE010000319.1:0-2900 GCA_038259155.1 Gemmatimonadales bacterium | reverse complement strand
TATCGGTTGTTCACGTCGCGCAGCGAGTTCCGGCTCACCGTGCGTCAGGACAATGCGATCGCACGGCTGACGCCGATTGGAGAGGCGCTCGGTCTGTACGACGCGCGTGAGCGGGTGTGCATCGCGGCTCGCCTGGATGCGGAGCGCGAGGCGTTGGCGCTGGCGGAGCACACCACCATCACGCCGGATCAGGCAGGACCGCTGCTGGAGGGCACCGGCACCGCTCCGCTGGCGTATGGGCTGCGCATTGCGGAGGTCGCGAAGCGTCAGGGGGTGTCGCTGTCTGCGCTGTTCGACGCGGCGGGCGTGGGTGACACGCTCGCCCGCGAAGCCGTGATCACGGCCGAGCTGGAGCTCAAGTACGCCGGATATTTTGTGCGCGAGCGACGGGCGGCGGCGCGAATCGCCACGCTGGGGGAGACGGTGCTGCCCGCAGATCTGGTGTACGAGTCGCTGCTCACGCTCAGCACAGAAGCTCGGCACAAGTTGTCGGTGCGACGTCCGGCGACGCTGGCGCAGGCGGCGCAGCTGCCTGGAGTGAGTCCCAGTGACGTGCAGAGTCTAGTGTTCGAGTTGGAGCGTGCGCGTCGGTTGGCGCGGGTCGAGCCACCGGGTGTGGCTGGTGTTGGCGACGTGTTGAAGTCGCAATCGCGAGGTGGCAATTGAGGCGTACTTGGTGTAAATGCATTGATAGTGGCTGCTTGGTGCTGCCATAATGGCGCTAAAATACGCCATTTTGGCGTATCTTGTTGAATATGTGCAAGCACGCGCATCCGGAACGTCTCCATTGGTGTAGTCCATAGCAGTGCGCGATGCGCGCACACTCACCAACGTTTTCCGGACGGATTCCATGACCACTCTTTCGTTTGTTCGCGCGTTGCCGTTTGCGGCGGCGGTCGCGGCTTGCTCGCTGACGCCGGCCACCACGTTGCTGGCCCAAATGGAGCAGACGCCGCCAGTTCCGCAAATCGTCATCACGGCCCAGGGCGAGGTCCAGGTTACCCCTGACCGCTCGCGAGTCTCACTCGGCGTTGAGACCGAGGCCAAGACCGCGCAGGAGGCCGCGCAGGCCAATGCCGCGCTGCAGACGCGCATTCTCGAGTCCGTGCGCCGCGCCGGGATTCCCGCAGCGAGCATCCGCACCACTGGCTACAATGTGGCGCCCAAGCAGGAGTACCTGCCGGAGACCCGTAGGTGGCGTGTGGATGGCTATCGCGTCTCGAATATCGTGGTGGTCACGATCGATGCCATCGCGAAGACCGGCGAGGTGATGGACGCCGCGCTGTCGGCCGGTGCCAACCGGGTGGCCGGAATCGAGTTCGAGGTGAAAGACCCGACGGACGCGCGAGAGCGCGCGATCACGCTTGCCGTGGAGCGCGCCCGTCGCGAGGCGGAGATTGGCGCCAAGGCGGCGGGCGGCCAGGTACTTGGCCTGCTGCAGCTCGACATCAACAGCTATCAGCAGAATCCGCGCCCCATGATGGAGATGGCGCGCATGAGCGCTGATGCCTCGAGCACGCCGGTGAGTGAGGGCACGCAGTCGGTGGTGGTGAGCGTGACCACGCGTTGGCAGTTTGGCGCTCCTCGCTGAGCTCGATCCGGAGGCGTGGAATAGCGCCTGGCATGCAGCCTACCGCGGCCGACTGCGGCTGACCGCGACTGACCGAGAGAGAACGGGTCCGACAGGTGTCGGACCCGTTTTTTTCCCCTTCCCTGCCCATCCCGATCGGCGATCCGGCGTTGGCTGCCTCTCCCCTTCAGCGCGCCGGATGTCAGGCCAAGGCTCGATGCCATGCGATACCCCTGACCGTTTCACGTGAAACGCTGGCGGTGCACCCCGCCAATCCCCGGTCCGCCGCGCCTCTCTCTATAGAAGGATCGCTCCCGGAGATTTCGCGCGCCCTCCTCGTGCGGATCACCAGCGTGTCGCACCCACAGTGTTCCACGTGAAACACCGAATGCGACTCCGAATGCAACAGAGACAGCGCGTGTAACCACCCCGGGACAGTCAAAATCACTCAAACACCTCCACCAATCATCCCCGCTACGGTCGAATTCACGCACCATCCGCGATATCCACCCAATTGAACGCCCCCACCCTCCACGCGGACGTTATACTAGGGATCGTTCCTCGACCCCCGATCCAACCCAACCGTGGCCCGAATCCTCGCAATCGCCAACCAAAAAGGCGGCGTCGGCAAAACAACGACCGCCGTCAACCTGGCCGCCTCACTCGCCGTCGCTGAACAGCGCACCCTCCTGATCGACGGAGATCCGCAAGGCAACGCGACCTCAGGCGTCGGCATCCGACGCGACGACCTCACCCGCGGCACCACGTACGACCTCCTCCTCGGTCAAGCCACCGTCGACGACGTCCTGCACCGCGGCGTCCAGTTCCGGCACCTGGATGTCATCCCGGCCACCCCCGACCTCGCCGGCGCCGAAGTGGAGCTGGTGGACGCAGAAGACCGCGCCCAACGCATGGCGGCCGCGCTCGAACCCATTGCCCACCGCTACGACTACATCCTGCTCGACTGCCCACCGTCGCTCGGACTCGTCACGCTCAACATGCTCGCCGCCGCCGACGCGCTCATCATTCCCCTGCAGTGCGAGTACTACGCCCTGGAGGGACTCTCTCAACTGCTCGGCACCGTCCAACGCGTCCAGGAACACCTGAATCCCCGCCTCGACATCGGCGGCGTCCTGCTCACCATGTTCGACGCCCGGCTCAACCTCTCCCGACAGGTCGTCGCCGACGCCCGCGAACACTTCGGCGACCGCGTCTTCGACACCGTCGTGCCACGCAACATCCGGCTCGCCGAAGCACCATCCTTTGGCAAACCCATCGTGCTCTACGACGTCGCCTCGGTGGGAGCCCAAGCCTACATGGCCGTCGCCCG
>JBBSPE010000318.1:0-2941 GCA_038259155.1 Gemmatimonadales bacterium | reverse complement strand
CCAGGGCCCCAAACGGTGGAGCACGGTATGGTGGGGTACCAAAACGCCGTCATGCGCGCGTGCCGTCCGCTGTTGCCGCTGCTCGCGTTCGCCGCGCTGATGTCGGCCTGCGTAGCCCGCGCCCCACGCGCACTGATGCCGCCCGAGCCGGCCACAGACTCCCTCGCATCTCAAGTCACGATGGAGATCTGGCGTTATCATGCCGCGCTGGGGAGGTTGCGTGATACGATCGCTATGTCCAATCGGCCCACGCGCGCGTGCAGCTCTCCGCTGTTCACCGTCGACCGCTGCCTCACCGCGAACTCATTCCGCGAGGATTCCGCGTCGATTCTGCGCGCCCTCGTCCACGCCGACACGTTCGCGCTGCGACTGGCGGCGTTGCGGGCGCGCGTGGGGGCGCATCCGCGGCTCGACGAAACGCTGGTATTTGCCTATGCGTGGCGCCGCCGCCCGGAGGCGCTGGCGATCCCGCTCACCGGCTGCGACGCAGCGGACTGGTGGTGTGATGCGCTGCGTGGACTGGCCGCGCATCGCGTCGGGGCCACGGTAACGGCCGAGCAGCATTTTGCGCGCGTGCTCGCCGCGCTGCCGCCGGCGGAGCAATGTCGCTGGCACATGCTGGCCCTGCTGCCGCGCGCCAGCTGTGCGCATGCCTCACCCGCCCAGGATTCGCTGCGCTGGTGGCTCTCCGATCCGCTGTGGCTGGAACCGGGCAACGACCGGTGGACCGAACACCTGTCCCGCCATGTGCTATTTCGCATCTTTGAGCGGCACGAGCAGTTGCTGCAACAGGCGCACCTGCGACCGCAGCAGAGCAAGTCGATGGATGACTGGAGTGCGGACTTGTCCCTGACACGCGCGCTGCGGTATGGGTTTCTCGCCGGTTTTGTCTGGTACGACATTGACCGCCCCCGCCTGTTGCGAACGCAGTCAGGCGGCGCTCAAGTACGCGATCTGGTGGGCCCGAAGTACGAGTTCTCCCCGGTGGATCCGCTTCGGTATGCCGAGGTGTCGCGCTCGGATACTACGCGGCTCGTGCCCTGGCCGGCGCCCGTGCACGGCGAAATATTTACATGTGTCAAGGAAGACTGTCTCACACGTCCGGGCGCGGAGATTATGGTGTGGCAAACGGTGCTGACGTCAGGCGGTCGTATCCGACGCATGAAGCAGGAGGGCGTGGGGGTGAACGAATCGTACGGGCGGAGCCAGCACTTTGATCGCGTGCGCGAGTTCCAGGTGGTGACCCTGCCGCACGGTGGCGACCGCACGCTGTATGCGGCCTATCCGGTGCGCCGCGTCGCCAGCCCGGGGCTCATGGGCGCCGCGTTCAGTCGGTCGCCTACCGATAGCATCGTTCGATTGCTCGCCTCGGACCACCGCGGCGATGTAGTGCGGGTGACGGGTCGCCTGCCGGCCGAGGGCGGCGTGCTGAGCCTCGAGGCGGTGAGCAATCCAAGCCAGGTGTGGCGGCATCGGTTTTATCTGCCGGCCGATAGCGTGCGTGACGTCTCCCCCGTGGTCCTGCTCAGTGAGGATGTGTCGTCGGGTCACGATGCGTCGTCGCCAGCCCCACGGGCCACCGGTGATATCGCACTCCCCACCGCTCTGCCACTGGACCGTTTGCTGCCGCGCACCTGGCTGTTCCCCACGGAACGGTTCGAGTTGTACTGGGAGGTGTCCGATTCGACATACGCGGGCACCGTGGCCCTGGAGTTCCAGCGGTCCGACCAATCGGCGTGGCAGCAGGTCACGGGGCTGTTCCGTGGCGGCGCCGACGGCCAGCGGGTGCGCGTGGAACCCGGCGCCCTGCCGCCAATCGTCCGCGATGGACGACGCGTGGGCTTTGCGCTCCCGTTCACGCTGAGTGGTCTGGCGCCCGGTGCGTACACCGTGCGCGGCATCGCGATTGATCCGCAGACCGGCGCGGAGCGGGCGGGCCAGGCGACGGCCTTTGAGGTGCGGGCGAATCGGTAGGGGTGGTGGTGCGGGTGGTGCGGGTGGGCGCAGGTCAGCGAGCGCGTGGCAGCGGCGTCAAGCGCGTCATCTCCACAGCGGCAGTCGAACGGAGCGCATGCCACCGATCCCAGTCCTGCTGCACACCCAGCCAGAAGTCCGCGCTCATCCCGGTCACCTGCGCCACGCGCAGCGCCGTCTCTGGCGCAACGCTGCGTGGGCCGTTCACCACTTCATTGAGGCGTGGGAAGGACACCCCGAGCTGAATCGCGAATGCCGACTGCGAAATACTCAAATGCGAATGCTGTGTTGACCGCGCCGAGCTCCCTTCAGGGCTTCCAGTCGGTTGCCAGGCGGAACAGCAGCTCGCGAAGAGTACGGACGCGATTGAGCTGCGTCAGCTTGCGTGAGACCGCAGCCCACAGTGACGACGGACACGCCTTCCGCGCGCGACGACTATGAACGCCGTTGAACCAGTCCGTGGTGGCCGCATCAGAACTTCCCACCCTGACGTCCCGCGTTAGCGACAATGTGTTCGCGCCAGTCCATCGCTTTCTCCGGAAGGTTGCCCGAAACCTATCCCCTCGCTGCGTGGTGCGCCGGACGCCGGCTCCTGCAGCGGGCGCTCCAACAAGTTGCGCGCGCAGCGCGCTTCCGAAGACGCCCGTCTGCAGCAAGCACCGTGAGGCCGCGCCACGTGGACGTTGCGTCGAAACAGCCCGTCGCGCAACAGAACGGTGACGGTCCGCACCCGAGTCGAACGTATGCTCGGCGCTCCCCGGTCCCGGAGCGTGCATGCCCGACGCGGCCCCGGCGGCGCGCGGCGTCTACCAGCCCCGACGCCCCCAGGCGTCGCCGCTGTTTCGGTTGGTATCAGATCAGTTGCAGCGGCTGCAGATGGTCTACGACGACCGCTTCGCGCGCGAGTACGGCCCATGGCGCCCCGTCGCCGCGCAGGTGGCGGACCAAGTTCCTCGCCTGCGGCGTG
>JBBSPE010000317.1:0-3034 GCA_038259155.1 Gemmatimonadales bacterium | reverse complement strand
CGAGCAACCAATGTCGGTCCAGCCGAGTTCGGGGAGAACTTAATGGAGTCTGGGTTCCGCGAAACGCTTCGAGCTGACGGAATCTCAATATACAGCAAGGCGGATCGACGATACGTTGTCCGGGGGCCAGATCATTCGAAATCGGGATGGTCCGCGGATGTGTATGTCGGGGACGAGTTACAGGGGAAGATTCGACTCGGAAGGCCATGACAGAATCGACGGTCGCAATCGGAGCGCGGTTCGAAATTTCCGCGCGCCTACCGCAGCAAGTCTTCAAGCACTCATCTGATCTCGGCTTTCTCTTCGCCGATTCGGCACTGCTCACGGCAAGAGAGGGTTGGGAGTCCTTGAAGGCCTGCGCCAAACGGTTCGGTGACTGCGAGATCCACTCGCTGGTTGTACAGGATCTCGCCAAGGTACGCGGCAGTACCACCGCCAGTCTGAGCATCGATGTCGACTCCCCCCGAGAGTTGTTCATCAACTGGCTCGACCAGGAGGAACCTGGCATCGAGAGCCCGCTCTACGTTGACGCGCGTGTAGTCGCCGTAAGCGGGTCCTCCGGACAGTGGGGACTCTGGATCGATCAAGATTGGGAGCTGGCTGTGCTCGGAGCGCCCGTCCAGTCGCTTCGGGCAGTCGTGGCCTCAACGCAGCTCGCGCTCGGTTGGGTGGCCGCGAGAGACGTCTCGGACCTCTTGGAGCCATCATTTCATCCAATGCCGGTCCCATCGGCGGTGGTCGATCAGCTTCGCGCAGCGTACGGGCGATCCGGCTGAACATTACCCAGCACGTGAGGCGGTTTCGTATGGCGACTGCGTGTTCCACGCGCTGCAGTTGGGACTATCCGAAGCACGTGCGTCTTGGCGAGCTGGTGCCCCTCGGTCACGTGGCCGGATGACAGCAGACGACGGACGAGGTGCCGGTGACCACGGTTTCGGCGATGACGGGCGCGTGGGCCAGCCTGATTCAGGGCCAGCAGACGCGTGCGGTTTGCGGAGTTCGCACTCGATACAACCTCGACCCCGCTAAGCGATGATTCCTTGGAAATGCATTCGCCTCGGGTTCGTCGCTGCCGCCGCGTTCTTTGCGTGTACAAGCAGTGAATCCGAGCGTTTCTGGCAGGTCGACGCAGACTACGAGGTCTGGATTGCAGACAGCGAACGGCCGGTGCGAAGCGCGGAGCAGCCCGAACCGGCAACAGACTCGATGCGCGTCCGCATGTCACCTGATTCGGTCGGCAGGGATTCCCTGTTTGGTCGATATTCTCGCACTCTCGACTCGCTCGGAGTCTCGATCGGTGACGGGTTTCCTGAAGCGCAAGAAATCGCCCTCCTCGAGTCGGGAGACTCTTTCTCGCTGGTCTTCGCTCCCAATGTTATTGACGCCCAAGTCGTGATGTCCGGGAAACTAAGAAACGGCACCGGATCCGGATCGTGGCGTCAACTTGGGCCGGCTTCCCCAGCCGGAGTTTTCACAGTTCGCAAGCTCCCGATGTAGTCGCTGGACAAAGAAGCCCGACTGCTACAATGTGACCGGCAATCTCGACGCGGACATCGGCGTGGAGACTGAGGTCGAACGCTGCCTATACATGATCGCGGGCCGCTTGGCACAGCGCCTCGGGCCGACTGTCGGAAACCGACGCCCGCACCTACGACCTCGATGACCGCCTAATGCGCCGCACGATCAGTGGCGTCGTCGCCGAAACGCTGACGCTCGACGCGGAGGCCCGTCCGCTGATCATCACACTCGAGACGCATTGCTACAATGCGCTGGGCCGCCGCGTGGCCACGCACTCCCAGCGCGGCAGCGGCTGTGTGCAGGACCACACGGAATGTTTCCCGTACTGGGAGCGCACCGTGTGGGACGGCGATCAACTGCTCTACGAAACCCGCGCGGCCACCAACTACGACAGCACGCCGTCCGGCGGCTCGTGTAATGCGTACGGTCGCGTGGTGTACCTGCACGGCGGCTGCATTGATACTCCGCTGGCCGTGACGCGGATGGGGCTGAACGGCCAGCCGGCCGAGGTGACGACGGCGCCGCACGCGGATTGGTAGGCAGAGGATGTGCTCGTTAACGGTCGCCCTGTCATCGGCGAAGGAGCTAAGGGGATGGCGGGCCAACATCTGACTATGGAAATACTTGCCAAATATTGCCAACAATGATAAGCTCTGTCTGTACATACAGGAGAAACGGCCATGCCCACGATGAACATCTCGCTTCCTCACCCGATGAAGGATTTCGTTGAGGAGGAAGTGCAAGCCGGGAGCTATGGGAGTGTCAGCGAGTATATCCGGGGCCTCGTCCGCGCTGCTCAGGCACGCAAAGCCGAAGAGAGACTGTCGCAGCTTTTGCTCGAAGGCATGAACTCGGGCGACGGCGTCGAAGTATCGCCGGAATTCTGGTCCAGTGTCCGGCAGGATGTGGCAACCCGAATCGCTGAACACAAGAAGAAGCACGGCAAGAAGTGAAAATCGTCTCCGTTGAAGCAGCGACTGCCTTTCTTGTACAGAATCCCCACGCCGGCGCCACGTCATTGCATGGACTTCGGTCCTGGGCCGTCAACGACTTTCCCAAAATTCGACTGTACTACCTCACACCTACAGATGCTGAACTGCATATCGTTCGCGTGATTCATGGGGCGCGTGACCTGCCGGCAGTCCTGGATGGAAATTCCTAAACTGTGCCCGCGTCGCAACCGACATCTGCGATGCTCACTGGCCCATTCATTTCACGCATGTGAGTATCGCGGGGACGTTGTACCATCTCTGCGCGATTCTTGATGCCTGATCCAGCAGGTGAGCCGAGGACTGTACGGTGGACGGCCTTCGCGACCGCCAGCGCACCGCCCGCCCGAACAGTCGCGACGTCTCGCACAAGGACAAGAACCGCGTCCGCCGCTTCACCTACGACGGCGGCGGGCGGCTGGAGACCACCATCGACTCGCTCCCGCTGCCGGGCGATGCGGCGTTCTACGGCTACACCCGCGCCCAGACGTTCGACGGCAGCGGCAACGTGCAATCCCGCGGCGAGT
>JBBSPE010000316.1:0-3044 GCA_038259155.1 Gemmatimonadales bacterium | reverse complement strand
GCAGCAGAACGCGGCGTTATACCGCACAACATGAATCGAATACGTCGGCGGGTCACGTCCTCAGTGCTTGTTGCGCACGCTTGCTGCGACTTTCCGGACAGCCTTCTTAGCATTCGTGACGACCGCTCGCTTCTTCGGGCGCCCACCCTTCGCGCCGTTATTCCGCGCGGCCGCCGCTTTCTGCACCGAGGTCGTTTGTCCCGACATCTTCGCCAGATGTTGCTGACGCTCCGCCGGACTCACGGCGGACACTGATTTGAGGTTCACGGCTCGCGCACAGCCAAAGTCGGCGCACAATCCTACGCTCCTGCGCTCGGGCTACTCTCGCCCTGCTCCTCGGCTCCGGCATCAAGCTCGTCGTCGTTCCCCAATGCGTGGCACGGAGGGTGTTGCCGTCGGGTCGCTGATCGCGCCCTAGCCTTTCGTAGGTGTCCCGAACCACGTCGTCAGCGCTTCCGTCAGCCCCTGCGGTGTTCTGTCGCCGACCCAAGCGACATGGCCGTCGGGACGGATCAATACCGCAGCGGGCGCAGCGACTTCGCCGAGCACCGGAAGTTCCCAGTTGCCAGCGTATGTCGCGTCGACGTACTTAACGCGGTCTGACCATGGAGCGACCTCGATGGCGCACGCCGCGCCGAAGTTGAGCAGCACCGGCTGAGCCGTGCGAAGGAAACTGAATGCGCGCCGAGGTCCGCTTGCGGTAACTACCTCAAGATCGGGCATGCGACGTCCCAGCAGCGGATGACCCTGCCCCAGTTCGTACCGAATGTCCAAGCCGGACATCATCCCTGCGATGCGTTTGCGCGGCTCCTCCATTTTAAGGAGGTCGCCCACAATGTCGCGCACGGCCAGCGTGCGATCGTCCTCGCGGTGCAGCGCCACCTGCGCCATCGTGGTCTTGAGCACGCGCGCACCCACCGGGTGACGCTCGGCGTGATAGGTGTCGAGCAGGCCGTCCGGTGATGTGCCCTTGATCACCTGTGCCAGCTTCCATCCGAGGTTCACCGCATCCTGCAAGCCGGTGCCGAGTCCCTGCCCGCCGATCGGCGAGTGAACGTGGGCGGCGTCGCCGGCGAGCAACACGCGTCCACTGCGATACTTCGCGGCCTGCCGCGTCATGTCTGTGAACCTGGATATCCAGGTTGGGCTGTGGACGCCGTAATCGGTGCCGCACGCGGCGATGAGCAGTTCCTTGAGATCGCGCAGCGTCGGCTCCGTGGTTGCATTCGTGTTCGGTTCGGTGACCATGACGCCAATGGGGCCGACATCCTTGTATATAATGTCGCCGCCGTTGATCTCGTACTCCGACCGGCCGAAAGCATGCGTGCCGGCGGCCGATCGATGCACCCCGTACGGCGGCTGCTCCGTCATCTCCACTTCCGCGAGGATGTTGCTTGAGGTTGGATCCCAACCCGGGAAGCCGATGCCCGCGGTCTTGCGTATGAGGCTGCGTCCACCGTCGCACCCGACGAGATATTGCGCGCGCAATGACTGACCGTCAGCGAGGGCGACATCCACACCAGCGTCGTGCTGCACGAATCCCGTAATTTCGCGGCCGTAAAGGATTGGCACCTTGAGCTCGGTGACCCAGTCGGCGAGGATGTGCTCGATGTGCTTCTGCCGCAGCGCGAGCCCGTAATTGTGGCGGGTCGGGAAGTCGCTGATGTCCAAACGGGTGACGGCGAAGCCCGTGACCTGCGCGATTTGTCCCGCCGAGATGAATCGGTCCGCGATGCCGCGCTGGTCGAGTACTTCGATGGTCCGCGAGGAGATTCCGAGGGCACGCGAGCCGAAGAGCTCCTGATTGGGCCGGCGCTCGACGATGGCGACGTCCACTCCCGCCAACGCCAATTCGCCTGCGAGCATCAGCCCGGTCGGTCCGCCGCCCGCGATCACGACTGAATGATTGGTCATCGCAACTCCTAGTTTGAATGAGGCGCGAAGTATCACCTTGTGCTGGGGCCTTGCCGCAAGCCTACGGGTCGTTGATATATATCTGTGGGCGGCGTAGTGACCCAAGACTGAGTGTTCATCTTGCGAGCGAATTCTGCCAACCATCCACCTTGGGCGCGCGCGACCGCTACTCCCCGCACGATTGCCAAACGTGCGTTGGTTTATTGATACGCGAAGCCTTTCGCTGCGCCGTGCGAGGCTTTTCCTACAGCCGCGTTATGCCGCTACGGCGACCTTCCGCACGTGGTCTGGATTTTAGTACGCCATTGGCGTATAGTTCCCAATGCGCTTTATCGAGACGTCCGTCTTCATCGCGAGCCTGCGACGACATCATCGATGATGAGCAGTAGCGGGCGATGCAGTTGGCGCGCTACGGACTGAGCAAGGGGCAGCTCATCCCGGGCGGGGGCGGCCTGCGCAAGTTGCGCTGGGGCGCGAGCGCGGCGGCGTGCGTACTTTCATTACTGGGCCGTCGACGACGAGTTGTGCTACATGCTGTACATGTATGCGAAAAACGAGCAAGGGGATCTGACGGCCACACAGCTCCGCGCGCTCGCCCGCGTGGTGCGGGAGGAGTTCAAATGAAAGCAGCCGCGTTTGAAGAACTGGTGGCGAGCGTGCGTGAGGCCGGGGCGATACGTCGCGGCACGAAGAAGCCATCGCGCCCGACGGCGTTTCGTCCGACTGACGTGAAGGCACTGCGCGCAGAACTCGGGCAATCGCAAGTCGAGTTCGCGCTCATGATCGGTGTCAGTGTCGCGACGCTCCGCAATTGGGAGCAGGGCCGGCGCGCACCGGACGGTCCGGCGCTCGCGCTGCTACAGGTCGCGGCGCACAATCCCGCCGTCGTGGTCGAAGCGCTGCACCGTCCGCATCGGCGCGGAGCGGCATAACGAGCGTTGCTGCAGTCAAAGGCATGGCGGTACGCTGTGTAACTGCGCAGCACTCCGTGCTGCTCCGTTCACAGCTAATCTTATTTGAGCCTTTGCAGCAGAACGCGGCGTTGAGGATGTAGATAAAGCCGATTTCGCGTGCGGCAGACCGCGAAAGTTTGTCTGAATGCGCTGATGTGAAATTCGTTCACTAACATC
>JBBSPE010000315.1:0-3085 GCA_038259155.1 Gemmatimonadales bacterium | reverse complement strand
TGCAGGCTCCAGCCGAGACGGTGGATGGTCCGTTCCACGGATTCAATCTCTCCGATATCTTCGAGTATATGTCCGATACGGAGCATGCCCGTGCGTATCGCGCACTCGTGGAGCGGGCCGCGCCCGGCGCTCGACTCGTATACTGGAACATGCTGGTGCCCCGCGCGCGTCCGGATGCAAACGCGGGCACCGTGCCGCTCACTGAGCTGGCACAGTCGCTACACGCCAGGGATCAAGCCTGGTTTTACCAGCGACTCCACGTGGACGAGTGCACGGCAGTGGGTGACGCATGATCCCGTTGCCGCCGCCCATTGGCAGCACCACCGTCGTGCACGAGCTGCTCACCGCACTCCTGGTTGGCGCGGGATTCCTGAGCCTCATCGGCGGGGCCGAGCTCTGGCGCCGCACCCTGCACCCGCCTACGGAGTGGACGCGCAAGTTCGTGCACGTGAGCAGCGGCCTGCTTGCCGCAACCTTCCCGTGGATCATCGGCAGCCACTGGACGCTTCTCCTGCTTGGCAGTGCGCTGATCGGCCTGTTCACGCTGGCTCGGCGCCTCGGCTGGATGGGTGCCGTGCTCGACGTGGAGCGCGACTCGGCCGGCGAACGGTGGTTTCTCGTGGGCGTGTATCTGCTGTTCTTGGCAGCTCACGCGCAACCTGTGTTCTATTTGGTCGCGCTATCCGCCCTCGTGGTATCCGACACGCTCGCCGCATTGATGGGAAGGCGATATGGCATGCACTCCTTCGCGACCGGCGAGGGGCGCAAGAGTCTCGAAGGAAGCGCCGCGTTTCTGCTCACCACGTTTCTTGGCGTGCATGTGCCGCTGCTGCTGCTCACCGAGATCGGTCGGCTCGACAGCCTGCTCATTGCGCTGCAGCTGGCACTCATCGCTACCTGCCTCGAGCTGATCGCCGAGCGGGGGAGCGACAACGTGATTGTGCCGCTGGCTGTGTTCTACCTGCTCGTCAAGATGACGTCGCATGACTGGCAGTGGATTGCCACGCAGCTCGGTGTACAGGTGGCGTTGCTGGCACTCGTGCTGCTCATTGCGCGGTGGAACCGGTTTCTGTCATTTGCCGGCGCCGTGGCGGCACACCTCGTGGTGTACGCCACTTACAGTCTGGGCAATCCCACCTGGACGGTGGCCGCGCTGCTCGCACTGGTGGGCTACCTCGTGGTGACGGCCTTTCGGCACCGCGGCGCCAAGCTTCCACCCGGGGGCTATCAGGCGCACGGCGTGTTCTACGTGAGCGTGGTGGCCATGGTGCTCCTGCTCGTGGACAACAGTCTCTCCACCATCGAGCCGCTGGGCACGCCGTGGCGCGGCGAACATCCGCTGTTCGCACCCTTCGTGGCCGCGTTGGCGGCACCGCTGGCCATGACGGTTGCGCGCGACCAGCGCCCTGAGGCCATGCCGATCACCGGATGGCGGTGGGTTGTCGGCATCGTGGTCGCGTTCATCACGGTGGTGCCGTTGAGCCTTCTCGTTGGCGGGTCGCAGCGTGTCTTGGTGGACCTGCTGCTTGCCGGCATCGTGATCGCAGTAGGCTCGATCCTGTGTGCGCTGCTCGACGCACGCGGGCGCCGACGCTCGGTTCAGGCGCCGCCGCCCGATCTGCGAGCGCAGGGCGTGGCGTGCGCAGCGGCAGTCATCCTGCTCACACCGCCGTATCTTCGATTCCTCGGCTTCCTGTAAGCGGACCCGTCATGCCCGGCGATTCACACGAGCTCACCTTCACGTCGCTCACGGTAGGTCAGGATCATGCGCAGACGACGGCGTTTTTGTCTCTGCGTGGCGATCCGGCATTCGTTCCTGACGCGGCAACACCCGGCACGGAGGGCGTCATGCTCATGCGTGGAGGCGTTGCTGTAGCGCGCGTGAGTGTGTACGTCGCGCACGATCTCGTAGGCGCAACCGGACGCATCGGTCTGATCGGACACTATGAGGCGGTGGATACAGTCGCGGGCATCGCGATACTCGACCACGCCACGCGCGTTCTCCAAGCTCGAGGCGTCACGCGCATACTCGGCCCAATGAACGGCAGCACCTGGATGCGGTACCGGTTCGCGCTGCCGCAACGCGCAGGTGAGGGAACCACCAGCAGCGATCCGTTTGCAGGAGAGCCAACCAATCCGCCGGAGTACCCCGCGCATTGGCTGGCAGCTGGGTTCCGCGAGGCCGAATACTATGAGAGCGCCTGCGAACCGCTTGACTCCGTACAGGAACCATGGCCCGCCACGCAGTCACCAGAGGAGGCCACCGCGGCAGATGGCAGCGGTATCCACGTCCGCCGCATTGCACTCGACACATTCGACGACGAGCTCCGCACACTGCACCACCTCAGCACTGACGCGTTCGCCGAGAACGCATTCTACTCGCCCATAGATCTGGTCACGTTTCGCGCGTTGTACGCGCCGTTCGCCGCGCGTCTCGATCCGGCGTTCGTGCTGTTGGCCGAGCGTGCACCGCACGATGCACTCGGCTTCGTCTTCGCCTATCCGGATCCCTTGCACCTGCGAAACGGCCAACCCACGCGACTCATCGTCAAGACGCTGGCCGTTGCACACGCCGCGCGTGGCCTGCGTATCAGCTCCCTGTTGCTCGATCGCATTCGTCACGAGGGGCGCGAACGCGGCCTCGACCATGTGATCTCCGCACTCATGCGATCGGACAACGCCACCATCGGCATGGCTGTGCGACGCAACGGCAGGCTGTTCCGGCGTTACGCGCTCTACCATCGCGACGTGTGAACCCCAATATCGCAGCGCGACTCGCTCGTCAGGCCGCGGCGCATCCGGACCGATTGGCGATTGTGGACCGCAGCGGCGGACGGCGGCATGCCGCGACCTATCGCGAACTCGCAGATCGCGTCGCCGCGACTGCCGCCGGCCTGGCCGCGCGCGGCGTCACGCACGGCGACCGCGTACTCCTGTTCGTCCCCATGTCACTCGACCTGTACGTCGCCCTGCTGGCCGTTCTTCATCTCGGCGCCGATGCGGTGTTCGTGGACGCGTGGGCGGGACGTGATCGTGTTGACGGTGCAATCGCCGCTGCGAAACCGCGCGCGTGGATCGGAGCGCT
>JBBSPE010000314.1:0-3085 GCA_038259155.1 Gemmatimonadales bacterium | reverse complement strand
GGCCTTGCTCATCGCCGCCGTCAGCGCGAAGTCCCGGTAGCGAGGCGACGTGAAGCGAAACAGATGACCGACCAACGCGAGTGGCGACTCCCGATGGGGGTCGCGATACGTCAGAGCGGCGCACCCGCGTTCATCGCGTACAAGACGCCCGTCACCCGGTCGACATTGCCCGCCATGATCATCTGCCGTGGCGTCGCTCCCTTGAAGACCTCGCGCGGGCTATCGAGCCACGGCCGCTGCGCGCCGGGACCCAGCAAGGCATCGAGTTCCTCCAGGAAGCTGGCGAACGCGGCCAGCCGCTGCAAATAGATCGGCGTCGGCTCCGTCCCGGCCCGCCACCGATGCAGCGTGCTCGCGTTTGTCACCAGGGCGGTGGCCAGTTCATCGTAGGTAAAGCCGAAATCCTCATGCAGGCGCTCGAGCGCCTCCAGCTCCTGCAGTTGCGTGGCCATCGATCCTCCTGGGATGTGGAAACTTCCAAGAAGGTAGCATATGCGAGTCGCATATGCAAGCAAGGGAACGCGGTGGCCGACTGAGCGCCGCTGCGCATCAAGATCCCACAAGGGCTCAACGTAACAACGAACCCACATCAACCGGACGTGGGTTCGTTCGCAATCACCGTACACAGCAACAGTTTACATCAGAGCGGGCGACCGGACTCGAACCGGCGACGTCCAGATTGGGAAGCGGCATCCGCGCTAGCGGAAAAGCGGCGAATCGTCGCGATCTCCCTCTGAAAGAGACTACTTGGGCGCGCCACGCGTGCGCCACTGCAATCGCGAAACCGCGTCCATGCGGGCTCAATGGGCTCAGGACTGTGGCCTCTCGTGTTCCGCGCGGGCAGCAGGCCACGATTTTGCGTTGGCGCGGCTATACGAATCAACGAAGCCAGTACAAGTCTCTGCTCCTGCGATGACGACAGCCTCACCGCCCGCACAGCGGACTGGTTCCGTGTAGATGTTGGGTATGGTCCCTTCGCTGCGGTTCCCCGAGGACGTCGTGCACAGTGACCCGGAACGCCTCGGTGGCACGCCGGTGTTCGTAGGAACGCGCGTCCCTGTGCAATCCCTCTTCGACTATCTCCGAGCTGGCGATACTCTCGACGAGTTTCTGCATCAGTTCCCATCTGTTCGTCGCGAACAAGCCGTCGCCGCACTTGAGTTCGCGCGCGATCAGGTAGTGGCCTGTGCGCGTCCTGCTTGACGAGTCGATTCCCATCGATGTTGCGCGCGACCTGACCGGCTTGGACGCGCAGACTGTGATCGGCGTCGGTTGGGCAGGACTGAAGAACGGTGCGCTGTTGCGACAAGCCGCCGGACGGTTTGACGTCCTCGTCACGATGGACAAGAACCTCCATCAGAGCGCGCGACGCATTTCCTCGACCGACGTGCAGCTCGCTGCATCCCCGAGCAACTGTGCGCTGGTCCTAACCTTGAACTCGTTTGCCAGCGACCGCCGTTTCCGCCAGTGCGAGGGATGCGATCGCAATCGTTGATCCACTCTGGTATCTGATCAATGGATTGGGATGAAAGTGCGTTCTATTGTGGGCTCAACACGAAACGACCCCACGTCGGCGAGACGTAGGGTCGTTCGTAAAAGTCCTGCTCATCAACACCTTACACGAGAGCGGGCGACCGGACTCGAACGGGCGACGTCCAGCTGGGGAAGCGCGCTCCGCGCTCATCGCCCGAGCGCCACGAGCGTCTCAAATGGGCACCATGGGCACCAGGCCGTCGTCTCTCACGGGGCGGCGGTCGCCCCGTGCTGCCGGCCGACTGAGGAGCACTCATCGGGTCACAGGTTCTTGAAAAGTGTCAGAAACTTGCATAAGTTTATGACATGAGCATCGCCAGGTCACGTCTGACCGAACAGATCCTTGCGCACGCGAAAAGGCTGCCCGAGGGCACGCCTGTCGCCGCCAAGAGCTTGCTCCACCTCGGCAAACGCGCCGCGCTGGACCAGGCGCTGTCGCGCATGAGCGAGCGAGGTCACCTGATCCGGGCTGGCCGTGGCGTCTACCTCCTCCCCGTCACGAACCGGTTTGGCTCGCGGCCTCCCTCCGTTGCGCAGTCTCTCGAGGCGCTGGCCAGTCAGAGGGGCGAGACCATCGTCCCAAGTGGCGCCGCCGCGGCCAACTCCTTGGGCCTGACAACCCAAGTGCCGGTCCGGTTGCTCTACCTGACGTCCGGCCGGACCCGGACGTTGAACCTCGGCCGGCAGGTCATTGAGCTTCGGTCCGCGCCGCGATGGCAGCTCGCCCTGGCACACCGACCGGCTGGCGAGGCCGTGCGCGCGCTGGCTTGGCTCGGGCCGGAGCACGTCGACGCCGCCCTGCTGACCTTGAAAACACGACTCCCACCGGGCGCCTTCAACGAGTTGGTGGCAGTGGCGCCGCAGCTGCCGACCTGGTTGGCGCGCAGCGTCGGGAAGGCCGCGCATGGCTGATGCCTTTCTCCACATGGTTTTGCTCGACACTGGCACGATGTCGCGCGATTGGGCCCGTCACAATAGCCCAATTCGCGTACATTTAACGGCGGGTGCTGCGGCGTCAGTTGCCGACAATGCTCCGCCCCGCTGTTCCGCCTCTTGTTCGCATGGAGCGAATGTGAAAACATTTACCGCCGTAATCGAGCGCGATACACAAACTGGTTTGCTGGTCGGCTACATTCCGGGCTTCCGCGGCGCACATAGCCAGGCAGCCACGATGGAAGAGCTGGAGGCCAATCTCGCGGAGGTCGTGGCCATGCTCCTCGAGGACGGTGAGCCAAACCTCGAGACCGAGTTTGTTGGAACACAGACCGTCCGCGTAGCCTGAATGGGATCGCTGCCGGTCCTCAAACCCAGGGAAGTCGTAGCACGCCTGGAGCGACTCGGGTTTGTCGAAGTGCGGCAGCGCGGGTCGCATAAGCAGTTCCGCCATCCCGACGGGCGAGCGACCACCGTTCAGGTGCACGCCGGGCGCGACATCTCGCAGATTCTCCTGCGCCAGATCTGCCGCGATATCGGAATGGCGGTAGAGGATTTTTGACCTCGCAGTCTCGGTTGGAAGAACGGGAGAGCGCGTCGAGCCAGAAGGCGATCAGGC
>JBBSPE010000313.1:0-3111 GCA_038259155.1 Gemmatimonadales bacterium | reverse complement strand
GGGGCCGCGGCCCAGACGCTGAGCAGCAACGGCGGCGTGTTCGACTCCACCGCCTCCCACGAGAGCCCGCGGTAGCGCAGGATGGTGCCGTTGTTGCCCACCGCCCACAGATCGTCCCGACTCGTCCCGCCAACGGCCCAGATCTCATTGTTGGTGGGTGAGCCCAGCACGCTCCACAGGGTCCCGTCCCACCGGGCAATGAAACCGTCGTCGCCACTGGCGTACACTTCGTTGGCCGAGAGGCCCCACACTGACAGCAGCGTGCGCCGCATGATGGGGCTCAGGATCGTCCACGTCGTGCCGTCGCCGCGCATGAGCAGTCCGCCCGCCCCCACCGCCCAGAGGTCGGTGGGGCTCGAGCCCCAGATGCTCACGATGATTTCTTCAGTCGGAACGGGCACGAACTCCCACGGTCCGCCGTCCACCGACTTGAGCATCGTACCGGCGGTGCCGCCGGCCCAGGCCGTACCCGCGCCGTCGTCCCACAGCGCCAGCAACGAGGCGTCGGTGCGGCCCTCGCGCACCACGTCCCACGCCGAGACGCCGGGCGTCAGCGCCGTGACCCCCACGGTCAGCGAGGCCTGCAGTCCGTTCACGGTCGCGGTGATCCGCGCCGTACCGGGACCCACCGCCGACAGTTCGCCGGACGGACTCACGATCGCGACGCCGGCCCGATCCGTCTCCCAGGTCGCGGTGTACTGCGGGACCACCAGCCCCGCGCTGTCCCGCACGTCGAGCACCAGCTGGCGCGTCTGGCCCGGTTGCAGAAACGTGGTCGCCGGAATGGCCGACACGCGCGCGGGCACCACCCCAAGCGGTGGCTCAACGGGTTTCGAGCTGTCACACGCGAGCAGCAAAAGAACCGCCGCCGCCATACCGGTTCGACTGAGAGCGCGCATCATGCCCGGACGCTACGGCGCGGACGCGTCGCAGGCAACCGGCCATGAGCGTCACGTCGTATGTTTCGCAGCATGCATCCACGCTCGCCCTCCCATACCGCCAGGCTCATGCGACAGGACCTAGGTCGCGCGTGTCGCGCGTCGTGCACCTCCCGCCCGTTCGTCATCGCACTGCTCAGCGCGATCGTGGTTGCCGGCTCCGCGCCGGCCCTCGCCCACGCGCAGGCCGCCTCCGATGTGTACTTGGTTCCGCTCACGAAGGGCGCCACCGGCTGGACCGTGGGCGTGCCGGCCAACGTCTCGCGCTTTGTTGGCTACGACAACCAGCCGGCGTTCGCGGCCGACGGCCGTGCGCTCTTCTACACGCAGATTGGCGCCGACGGACAGTCGGACATCTGGCGCAGTGAGTTTGGTACCGGCATCGCCGCGCCGGTGCAGGCCACGAAGGAGAGCGAGTACTCGGCCTTTCCCACCCCGGCCGGCGACGCCCTCACGGTGGTTCGCGTGGAGGCCGACTCGGCGCAGCGCCTGTGGCGCCTCCCGCTCGACGGGAGCGCGCCCACGCTGCTGGTGGCGGACGTGAAGCCGGTCGGCTACTTCGCCTTCGCCACCGACACCACGCTGGCCATGTTCGTACTCGGCTCACCCGCCACCCTGCAGGTAGCCACGATCGGACGTCCGGGCACGCGCACGGTGGCCTCCAACATCGGGCGCTCGCTGCACCGCATTCCGGATTCCGATCAGATCAGCTTCGTGCAGAAGGGCCCCGAGGGCTGGTTCATCGTGCGGCTCGATCCGGCGCGCGGTTCACAGGACACGATTGTGGCCACACGTCCGCGTCGCGAGGACTACGCCTGGCTCGACGCCACCACGCTCGTCATGGGCGACGAGGCGGCGTTGTACACCTACACGCTCGGCGACCCGGACTGGAAGCTGCTTGGTGATTTCGAGTTCGCGGGATTACGAGGGATCTCGCGTCTCGCGGTGAGCCCCGCCAGTAACGGGCGGCCTGCGCAGTGGTTGGCCGTCACGGCCGTCGGGCGCGAGAACACGACAAGTGCGGCGCCGCGTCCAGCGGCCGTGGTCAACCCGGCGGACGTGCGCCGAGATGTGTTCATTCTGGCTGCCGATTCCATGGAAGGGCGCGCCACCGGCACCCCCGGCGGCGATCGCGCCGCGCGGTGGCTCGCGAGCGAATTCGCGCGGGCGGGCCTCAAGCCGGCGGGTGATTCCGGCGCCTACCTCCAGCACGTGCCGCTCACACGCGGTGCCGCGTCGGCCGCACGGCCACGTCCGCGGGCCGTCGCGGACTGGGAGGCGTGGAACGCGCTGCCCGCCGACCAGCGACTCACCGCCGCCAACGTCGTGGGCGTCATCGAGGGCGCGGATCCGGCGCTCCGCGATCAAGCCGTGCTCGTCACCGCGCACTACGATCATCTCGGCATCGCGCAGCCACAGGGCGGACAGCCGCTCCAGCGGGACAGCATCTTCAACGGCGCGGACGACGACGCGTCGGGGACGGTGGCGTTGCTGGAGTTGGCTCGACAGCTCGCCAGCGGCGCGCCGCCCGCGCGCACGATCGTGTTCGCGGCTGTCACCGGCGAGGAAGTGGGGCTCATTGGGACGCGCTGGTACATCGGCCATCCCGTGCGACCGCTCAATCGCACGGTGGCCAACTTCAACATCGAGATGATCGGGCGTCCCGATTCGCTCACCGGTGGTGTCGGCACCGCGTGGCTCACCGGCTACGAACGCAGCACGTTCGGCGACCTGCTCGCAGCGGCCGGTGTGCCCATTGTCCCCGATCCGCGTCCGGCCCAGCGCTTCTTCGAACGCAGCGACAACTACGGGTTTGCGCGGGTGGGCATTCCGGCACACACGTTGTCCACGTTCAATCTCCACGGCGATTACCACACGGTGAGCGACGGGCCCGAATCGCTCGACATCGACCACATGGCCCGCGTGATCGACGCGGCGTTGATCGCGCTGCGCACCCTCGCCAACGCGCCCGAGGCGCCGAGCTGGCACCCGGGCGGCAAGCCATGATGGCAGCGCGTCGCTGACGCGGAGCCGACGCCCATGCTCGGCCCAAAAGCCGGTTTCTATCGCTCGCTGGCGCGCGACCAGTGGGGGCCGATTACCAAGCGCACCGATGTCCGCCAGGCCATGTTCTGGGCCATTGGCGGCGCGTCGCTCGTGCTGGCGGGCTTCG
>JBBSPE010000312.1:0-3113 GCA_038259155.1 Gemmatimonadales bacterium | reverse complement strand
CTCGACGTGCTGTTCGTCCACCTGCACCGTGAGGGCGGCCCGATCAATCTTCAGCGGACCAACGGCGAGCACGTCCACGCTGGCGGACTGCGGCTGCGTGACGCGGCGCAGGATGGCGGCCACGCGCAACACCAGTTCCTGCGGGGAAAACGGCTTGGTGAGGTAGTCGTCCGCGCCAAGCGACAGCCCGCGGATGCGGTCCACTTCTTCGCGCCGCGCGGTGAGCATGAGCACGGCCACCTCGCGCGTGTTGTCGTCGCTCCGCAGCACCTCCAGCACCTCGAACCCGGACATCCCGGGCAACATGAGGTCCAGGACCACCAGCGCGGGGCGTTCGCGGCGGGCGATATCGATGGCGTCCTGACCGGCGGCGGCCGTCGCCACGCGGTAGCCCGCCTTGGCCAGATGGTACGCCACGAGCGCGACGATTTCCGGCTCGTCATCCACCACAAGCACGCGATCGGTCACCGCGAGCGGAGCGGTCATGCCGGCTCCGCGGCAGCGCGAGTGGCGAGGCGTCGCTGGATGTTCGCGATCAGCATCTCGATGGCAACCAGATTGCTCCCGCCGCGTGGCACGATGACGTCGGCGTAGCGCTTGCTCGGTTCGACGAACTGAAGATGCATGGGTTGGACCGTGGCCAGATATTGATCAAGGATCGAGTTCAGCGACCGCCCACGCTCGGCCAGGTCCCGACGAATCCGCCGGATGAGGCGGATGTCGGCATCGGCGTCCACATAGACCTTTACATCGCACAGGGTACGCAACCGCTCGTCCGCCAACAGGAGTATCCCGTCGATCACAATGACGTCCACCGGTTCCACCCGCCGCACCTGCCGGCTGCGCGAATGCGTCGCGAACTCGTAGACCGGGACATCGATGGGCTCGCCGCGCGCCAGGGCTTCCAGGTGCGAAGCCAGCAGCGCGACGTCGAACGCGTCGAGGTGATCCCAGTTCACGTAATTCTGCAACTCGTGTGGCGAGAGGTGGGAAAAGTCCCGGTAGTACGCATCCATCTCGATGAACGCCACCGACGCCTGACTGAGCGCCTCGGCGACCTTGCGTGCCACCGTGGACTTGCCGGAGCCCGAGCCCCCACAAATGCCGAACAGGAGCGGCTTCATCGGGCGTATTCCGGCCCAAGTTCCCAACGCAAACACAACACGATGTAAAGGCTGCGGGTCTGCCGTGTCCGGACGGCGACGATTGGGTCACGGTTGCGTATCGACGGCCGGCGCTGGTGGGCGCGGTCCGCTGAAGCGACCGGTGCGCGGTGGGACGAACCGCCTCCCAAAGCTCGTCTGCGCCGACGGGGGATGCAACCGGCCGTAGTGGCTTCTATACTGTACGCATGACAGCTACCCCGCCCACAGCGCCGGACACGGTGCGCGTCTTCGTGAACGAGCGCGGCGTTTCGGTGCCGCGCGGCTCGCTTGCCATTGACGCCGTGCACGCCTTCGATCGCGACGAGGCCGATGCGCTGCGGGCCGGAGATCGCCGTCTCACCGACAGCCGCGGCTTGCCCGTGGCACCGGAAACACCGGTGCACGGGGGCGCAATCTTCCGGCTCGTGGCCGTGCGGGCATCGGCGCCGGAGACAGACGCGTGACGCTGTCGGCGGCGACCTACGCACGACTCCAGCGACTGCCCAAGGCGGAGCTGCACGTGCATCTGGACGGATCGCTGCGCCCGGCAACACTCCATGCGCTGGCCATGGATCAGGGCGTCGCGCTGCCGGTGCCGGACGAAGCCGAGCTTGGCAGGTTCATGCGCGTGGACGACGCGCGAAACCTCGGCGACTATCTGGCCCGGTTCGAGATCACGCTGGCCGTAATGCAGGACGCCGCGTCCCTCGAGCGCATCGCGCACGAACTGGTGCTTGACTCGGCAGAGGACGGCGTGCGCTATGTCGAAGTGCGTTACTGCCCGTGGCTCAACACGCGCGGTGGACTCTCGCTGGATGCGGTGGTGGAGGCGGTCTCCCGCGGCCTGCGTCGCGGCGAGCGGGAAACCGGCACCGTCGCGCGCACGATCATCTGCGCGCTGCGCAATCTGGGGGCCCCCCACGCGCGCGAGATGGCGGCAGTGGCGGTGGCCCATCGCGCGCACGGCGTGGTCGCCTTCGACCTGGCCGGTGGCGAGGCCGGCAATCCTGCACGCGATTTTGCGGACGCGTTCGCCTACGCACGGACGCATGACCTTGCCGTCACCGTGCATGCGGGCGAAGGTGATGGTGCGGCGTCCATCCGTGAGGCCGTGCATCTGTGTGGTGCACACCGCATCGGACATGGTACCCGTCTGCTCGAGGATCCATCGCTGGCCGAGTTCGTGCGCGATCGTCGCATCGCCCTTGAAGTGTGCCCCACGAGCAACGTGCAAACGCGCGTTGCCGCGACCTTTGCCGAGCACCCGCTCCGCGCGCAGCACGCGCAGGGTATCCTGATCACGCTCAACACGGACAACCGCCTCATGAGTGGCGTGACCCTGACCGAAGAGTATGCGCGCTGCGCGGAGCAGTTGGGACTCGACCTGCAGACGCTGGCCGACATCTCGCTGGCGGCCTTCGACGTGGCGTTCCTTCCGTGGCCGGAGCGAGCGGAACTGCGCGCCGGTGCTGAGCGCGACATCGCGCAGTGGCTGGTCGAAGGCGCCACGGAGTCGGCCGCATGAGCGCGCCGTTTCGCACGAGCACGATGCCCATCCCGATGGAGGGTCCGGGCGCGTATGAGGCGGCGCGTGCGGCTGACGCCATCCGCTTGCGGGTGGGTCCGACCTTTCAGACACCGGCCTGCGGCATCGTTTTGGGAAGCGGGCTGGGCGGCCTCGCTGACCAAATGGCGGACGCGGTGCACATCCCGTTCGCTGACGTGCCCGGTTTCCCGGCCACGACGGTGTCCGGGCATGCGGGGCAGCTCATCATCGGACACCTGGACGGCGTGCCCGTGGCGATGCTCGCCGGACGGTTGCACCTGTACGAGGGCCACGCGCCCGCCGTGACGGGCTTCCCCGTGCGGGTGCTGCACGCCCTCGGCGCTCCCATCTACGTCGCGTCCAACGCGGCAGGCGGCATCAACCGCACGTTTGAACCCGGCGACCTGATGCTGATTGCGGAT
>JBBSPE010000311.1:0-3168 GCA_038259155.1 Gemmatimonadales bacterium | reverse complement strand
TCGGTGTCGCTGCACGCGGGCCCGGACAAGCCAGCGGGTGAACCGTGGGTGGATCCGACGCCAACGGATCACTTGTTCTATGCGACGCCGTCGCCGACAGCGCGGGAGATCACGGTGGAGGCGACGGACCCGTGGGGGAATGTGTATCGGGCGTCGCGAGGGGTAACGGGCGAGTGATCGCGCCGGCCGCAGCGCGCGAGCTCGAGCCCGGCGAGAACCGCCGACCAAGCAAGCGCTGGCGCCCGGGTTGATGGCCATGCTCTCGGTCGCACTCGATCAGACAACGTTCTATCTCCTGCGCGCATCCCCAGCCTCCTCCGGCACCCCCAACGCCTCCCGCACCGCCGTCGCACCAAACTTCCGGATCGCCCACGCAAACAGGTATACGCGCGCAAACCGCGACAGACCGAGCGCGGCAATGAACACCGCGTACGGCATTCCGAACGCGGCCGCGGAGACAGACAACAGCTTCGTGCTGATCGGCGAGAACGTGCTGCCCACCACCAACAGCCATCCGTAGCGCGTGAGCAGCTCCTCGGCACGCGCCAAGCCCTCGGGGTTGATGCCGAAGTAGCGACCGTACGATTCCATCAGCGTCGCGAGCACGTTGCCGCCGGCCCAGTACAACAGCGTGGCGCCCACCAGCGTGCCGAAACCCGCCGCCAGCGCGAGACGATACGCCTTGCGCGGCTGCGCGAGCGACAACGGCAGGAACAGTCCGTCCGACAACCCCGGTACGATCAGGCTCTGCAACACGCCGTAACCGAACACCGCATGGCGTGGAGCGAAGACGGTGTGTCGCGTGGCCCCATGGCGCGGAGGCGCGGACTCGATCCGCTGTCGGTGTCGCTGCACGCCGGGCCATACAAGCCAGTGGGTGAAACGTGGGTGGATCCGACGCCAACGGATCATCTGTTTTACGCGACGCCGTCGCCGAATGCGCGCGAGTCTATGGTGGAGGCGACGGATGGGTGGGGGCGGGTGTACCGACACTCGCAGGCGGATGTCGGGTGAGGCCCGTGTCACCCCACCATGTATCTACGATGGTTGCTCCCACGGCACGCTAGTGCGGTGCCCACTATTGGATGCGGGTTGCGGCGTCGTACGCACGAGTCGCGTCGTTTGCTTTCGCTGCACCGCAACCTCTGTCGTATCACAAGATGAAATGGCGGTTGGAACTTTCCGGCGAATGTCGATAGGTGGCAACAAATCGACATGGGGCTGCTCTAGAGGATCGTACCGGCCAGGTTGGCGATCAACGCTCGAGCAATGAAAGTCACTCGCCGCCTGGAACGATGTGGCGAGCTCCGCTGTGTGTCGATGTTTCTTGACAAGTCGCGCACTTGCTGCAAGTGTCGTCAACAGAACACGCGCTGGTTTCGTATACGTCCGTGTGACTTGACGAATCATCTAAACGGGGCCTCAATGCACGCCACGCCACGCCACGCCTCCGCTCGTTGAACGACGGCGCGCGGGAGGTACTCGTTCCCTCGCGCTTCTGTTGGTTGCTGGATCCGCGATGGCGCTCGCGGCGTGCGATGATCGCTCCAGCGTCATTTCGGGCAGCGGGCCACTTCTCGAACGCACGCCGGAGGGCGGCCTGCAACAGGAGGGGTATCGACACTTTGAAGAGTTCGTGGAGCTCACGCCCGAGCCAGGGACGTATATCGTCGAAGCGACCGACGGCATCTCCGCAGTCGGACTCTCGGATAGACTCGCCGCGGCTGGCCTGCAGCCTGCCGAGGTGCGCAAAGTTGAGCGCCCGGGCGCAGTCTACGAGGTGCAGTTGAGCAGCAACGACTCAATGACTCGTGATCTGGTGCTGTCGGCAGCAGCAGGCGCTGACGGGATCAGCTTCATCGCACCGCTGTATCGTGACTCCGAGGGCGCGTTGATTCGACCGTTGAACTTGGCGGAGATCCAGTTCCGGGGCGGCACTACAATCGCTGAGCGTGGTGAGACGCTCGAGCGGCACGGTATGGAGTTGGTTTCGGAGCCGGTCCGTGATTCCGGTCGGTTTGCGCATCGCGTACGGTCTATTCGTGTCGTTGACGCATATCGAGTCATCAACGCGCTCTGGGAAGAACCGATCGTCGAGTGGGCGGCGCTCGATGCGCTTAATGACGGACGTAAGCTCATGCAGACTGGTCCGCATTTTGGCTTGCAGTACTACTTGCAGAATGCTACAACACTTGGTGGAATCCCTGTTGACATCAACGTCACTGGTGCATGGGCGCACTCGACCGGCGCTGGAATTCGTGTAGCGGTGATTGATGATGGCGTTGATGTCCTCCATTCGAACTGGGGCGGTGGTTTCTCCGGGGATCTCGTTGGGGCTTTTGCGGGATCGTCGGATTATGACTTGATGTCATGGCTTGCGAGTGGTGACAACGAACTGAACCCCTACGGGGATGACTATCACGGTACTGCGGTCGCGGGTATCATCGCGATGCGACGGAACAACGGGGTGGGCGGCGTAGGTGTCGCGCCGGATGCACTGCTGAGTGTGGCTCGCATTTTTCGGCAAACACATCGGCCAACGCCTTCATCGCCTGCCACGCAGTTCGCGTCGGAGTTGGAGGTTGCCGCAGCACTGAACTGGGCATGGAGCAGCGCAGGAGCCGACGTGGTGATTAGTAGTTGGGCTGGAGGAATGCCGCATCCATCAATCACCGCTGCAATCGACTCCGGCGGCGTGCTTGGAAGGAGTGGCAAGGGCACGCTCTACGTGTTTTCGGCCGGCAACAATCCGTCGCCAGGCTCATACGACACTACAGATTACCCGGCACTTCTTTCGGCAACACGACCGTACGTAATGGCAGTGAGTTCAATCACTTCGAGCGGCGCTGTGGCTTCGTACGCTCCAACTGCAGGGATCATCGATGTGGTCGCTCCCAGTGGTAACGCGCTGGGCGACTGCTCCGCCGGCGATGTCTTCTCGCTCGACCCCTACGATTCGGATGGTTGCAACAATGGGCCGTCTGGAGACCAGGCCTACTCCACAACGTTCTCAGGGACGTCCGCGTCCGCGCCACAAGTGGCCGGCATGGCGGCTCTACTATTGGAGCTGGCACCGACGCTCACCGCGAGCCAAGTCAAAACCCAGATCAGAAACTCTGCCACGTCCTGGCCGGGTGGCGGACGAGTGGGTATGGGGAAGGTGAACGC
>JBBSPE010000310.1:0-3178 GCA_038259155.1 Gemmatimonadales bacterium | reverse complement strand
TCCGGCATCTCATGCTCGGCCAGCGCCCGCTCCATGCACCACAGCCACTGATCGCGCTCCCGGGCGCCGATGGCAAACGGAAAGTGCCGCATGCGGAGTCGCGGGTGGCCAAAGCGCTCCTCGTACACCGGCGGACCACCCAGCCAACCGGTGAGGTACAGGCGCAGCTTTTCGCGCGACATCTTGAGGCTGGTGGCGTGCAGCGCGCGCACGTCGGCGGCCTGCGCTTCCGTGTCCATCAGGTCGTAGAAGCGGTCCACCAGCGCTCGAACGCCGGCCTCGCCGCCCACCTGATCGTAGTGTGTGGAGTGTGTAACGTCGCTCATACCGCAATTTAGCATGCGCTCGACCGCGCCATAGATTCCGAGGTATGGACCGACGACGTTTTCTCCACTTGGCCAGCCTCGCCACCGGCACGTTGGCGACCGGTGGCCTGGCCGACCAGCTGTTGGCCGACCCGTATGCGCCGCTGGGGAACCCGCGCGCGCGCCTCTCACTTGCCCCCGTCCGTATTACCGGCCGAGTGCACGTGGCCGACAAGGGCGTGGCCGGCGTGCGTGTCAGTGATGGCGCCAGCGTGGTGATCACGGGACGCGACGGACGCTACACGCTGCTTGCCGATCCGCTGCGACCCTTCGTGATGGTGTCCACGCCAGCGGGCCATGAACCGGCGCGCAATCCGGCTGGTACCATGCGCTTCTACGAGCCCATCACCGCGCTCGACGAACAGCGCGTGGACTTTCCGCTGGTCGCAACGGTCGACGATGCGAACCACACGATGCTGCTGTTGGCCGACCCGCAAACCAAAACGCGCACGGAGACCGACCTCATGCACGCGCAGACGGTGCCGGCGGTGCTGGAGACGCTGCGCACGTTGGGCGAGGCGCCGGTGTTCGGCCTCACGTGCGGTGACCTCATGTACGACGACCTCACGCTCTTCCCCGAATATGAGCGCGCCGTCACGCGCATGGGCGTGCCGTTCTATCAGGCCATTGGCAATCACGATCTCGAGCTGACGGCGAAAACCACTGAAGCGGCCGGCGCGACCTACGGTGCGTACTTTGGTCCGTCGTACTATTCGTTTGACCGCGGCGCCGTGCACTACGTGGTGCTCGACAACGTGTTCTGGCACGGCTCGGGCTACGTGGGTTATCTGGCCGAGCGACAGTTGCAGTGGTTGGCGGCGGATCTCGCCACCGTGCAACCCGGGGCACCCGTGATCGTGCTGCTGCACATCCCGCCCGTGAGCACCATGATGGATCGCACCGGTGAGGCGTTCAATCCCACCATCTCCATGACCAACAAGGAAGCGCTGTACCGCGTGCTCGAACCGTATGACGCGTACCTCCTTTCCGGTCACACGCACGAACTCGAGCACGTGAGCGACGGCGGCGCCACGCACGTCGTGAACGGCGCCGTGTGCGGTGCGTGGTGGACAGGCCCCATCTGTCGCGACGGCACGCCCAACGGCTACATGGTCTACGACGTGCGCGGCAGTGCCGTATCATGGCGCTATCAGGCGACGGGCGAAGCGGCCGATCATCAAATGCGCTTGTATCCGCGTGGTGCTGACTCAACGGCGCCCGACGAGTGCGTGGCGAACGTGTGGGCGTGGGATCCGTCGTGGACGGTGACGTGGAGCGAAGACGGTGTGCCGCGTGGCCCCATGGCGCGGAGGCGCGGGCTCGATCCGCTGTCGGTGTCGTTGCACGCGGGGCCGGAGTAGCCCGCGGTCGAACCGTGGGTGTACCCGACGCCGACCGACCATTTGTTCTATGCCACGCCGTCGCCGAGTGCGCGGGAGATCACGGTGGAGGCGACGGATATGTGGGGGACGGTGTATCGGGCGACGCGAGGGGTCGGGGACTAGGGATGGGTTGCCTTGGCATACGAAAAGTTGTCCATTCGTGAATGAGACCCAAAGTCCTCATCTGGGTCGGCAGCGCTCGGACATTCAGGCTTTGCCGGACGAGGCACGGCGACAGCTGGGGTTCGACCTGCGGAGCGTCCAACGCGGCGGAATGGCACGCGACTGGAAACCCATGCCATCGGTAGGAACGGGTGTGATCGAAATTCGTGTGCGCGCAGACGGGGTTTACCGCTTGTTCTACGTGGCAAAGTTTGCCGAGGCCGTCTATGTGCTGCATGCCTTCCAGAAAAAATCACAGAAGACCGCCGCCCTTGATATCGATCTGGCACGCGCTCGATACGTGGCAGTTCGCAACTCCCGCAAGGAGAAGTAGATAATGGCTGTCCGTCAACAGCGTTCATCAGGCAATGTGTTCACGGATCTCGGCTTCCCTGCCGAAGAGGCCGCGCATTTGTTGATCCGCACCGATCTCATGCTGGAGGTCGCTTCGCTTATCGAAAAGCAGGGATTGACGCAAAAACAGGCGGCGAAACTGCTGGGTGTCACGCAACCGCGAGTCAGCGATCTCGTACGGGGTCGGCTCGAGTTGTTCAGTATCGACACGCTCGTTGAGATGTTGTCACGGCTTGGAGTCAGTGTCACCCTCAAGACCAAGCGTCGCGCCCGGGTCGCGTGACCAAGCGATTCTCTGGATGAAGTGACCCCGAGCGGGATTTTCAGGCCTGGCCCGACCGTTGGTCCACGCTGTCGCTCAGCTGCTCACGCTCCGTCCGCAACCCCAACGCCTCCCGCACCACCGTCGCGCCAAACTTCCGGATCGCCCACGCGAAGAGATACACCCGCGCAAACCGCGACAGGCCCAGCGCGGCGATGAACACCGCGTACGGCATTCCGAACGCGGCCGCCGAGACAGACAACAGCTTCGTGCTGATCGGCGAGAACGTGCTGCCCACCACCAACAGCCATCCGTAGCGCGTGAGCAACCCCTCGGCACGCGCCAAGGCCTCGGGGTTGATGCCGAAGTAGCGACAGTACGATTCCATCAGCGACACCAGCACGTTGCCGCCGGCCCAGTACGACACTGTGGCGCCCACCAGCGTGCCAAGTCCCGCCGCCAACGCGAGACGATACGCCTCGCGCGGCTGCGCGAGCGACAACGGCAGGAACAGGCCGTCCGAGAGGCCCGGCACGATCAGGCTCTGCAACACGCCGTAACCGAACACCGCATTGCGTGGAGCGAAGACGGTGTGTCGCGTGGCCCCATGGCGCGGAGGCGCGGACTCGATCCGCTGTCGGTGTCGCTGCACG
>JBBSPE010000309.1:0-3183 GCA_038259155.1 Gemmatimonadales bacterium | reverse complement strand
CTGGCTCTTGTTCTCCATGGCGATCATCGGGTATTCCATGCCGCTGATCGGTCCCTCCACGGCGGAGATGTGCGGCCATGGATACGTGAACCACCGTTCGGAGTATTCGGCGATGGACATGCGCGACTGATCAGCCGCGTCGTGCCAGTTCACAGCGGCGCTTGGCCGGTAGTAGGCGTAGGCCATGATCCCGCGCCAGCTTGTCGCGTCCCACTGGAAGTCGGGTGAGGCGGCCCACACGGCGTCTCGCACGTTCCTGGCTGAGAACCGCCACGTGAGCGTGCCCGTACGCGTGGGTCGTGCTGCACCGCTCGCGAGATCTTCGGCCGTGATGAGCCGCACCACGGTGTCCGATTTCGCCGCGATCGCATGGCGCCGCACCACGCTCGGTGGGAGCACGGTGGTGGCGTTCTGCAGCTCGCCCGTGGCTGCCACGATGTAGCCGGCGGGTACGGTAATCGCGAGGTCGTAGTTGCCGAAGTCGAGGTAGAACTCGCCCTGCCCGAGGTACGGCTCGATGTTCCATCCGCGGACGTCATCGTACACGGCGGCACGGGGATACCACTGTGCGATCTCGTACAGTGAGCCGTCACGACCCATGCGGTCGGCTCCGTGTTCCGGCACCGCAAACGCATAGACAATGTGAATGGTGGCAGACCGTCCCGGCGCCAGCGGGGTGGCCAGATCCACCTTGGTCATCGTTTCGCTATCGCGATACGTGAGCGCGGAACGACGCGCCGCCTGCGCTTTGTTGGCGGGCAGCACCTGCTCGACCGTAGTGAACGTGTAGCCGCCCTTGAAACCGCGCGCACCGAACCGCGAGTCCTGCGGAAAAATCAGCGAGTTGGCTGAGTTTTCCCGAAACGCATTCTGCTCGGTCTGCAGCCAGACATAGCGCAGCGTATCGGGAGAATTGTTGGAGTAGGTGAGCGTCATGTCGCCGTTGACCTGCATGGCGGCCGTATCAAGCGTTGCGGCAATTGCGTAGCTGGCGCGGTTCTGCCAGTAGTCGGCACCGGGCGCGCCACTGCCGGCACGAAAGGTGTTGGGCGTTGGTAGGGAAAGCGGCGCGAAAATGGAGGTGTCACCCACTGGCGCGGAGTGCGCGGCAGGGCTCGATGTCTGGGCCGAAAGCGGCGTGGCCAGGGGCACCGCGAGCGCGACAACCACCGCGCCAATCACCGCGTCGAGCACCGTGCTGCGGGAAGTGCCACGCAGGGCGCCAGTGCGCACGCGTGACCGACGGGACAGGAGACACATGAGTGCAGATCCGTGTGTGAGAAGACGGCGTGTGGCGAATCGGGGAGGGCGATTCGAAGGCCCGATCCATTGGATCATACCCAACTCGCGACACCGGGTTGCGGCGGCGTCTGCCGGGAAGCCGTAACGTTTGCGCGGTGGGGCACCACGCACGAGCGGGCGGACGATTGCTCGTCCGCCCGCTCGCAGGGATTCCCAGATGTACCCGGAGACGCACGGTTGGCGACTCCGGGCGGTGTGCGCCGAATCTACCGGTCGAACCCGCGGTCGAACTCCTGACGGTCGTCCGGCACGAAGCCTGGCCGGCTGTCAGGCCCACTCGGCGGCTCAATCTTGGACCGCACGATCTCGGGCACGCCGGCTGCACGCAGCAGCGCGTTGATGCGCGGCAGGTCGGCGTCGATGATGCGCTCGAGCCGCGCCAGTTCGCCATTGAGCTTTCCGTTCAGCACGCCGTACACCTCGTACGACTGTTTGGGTGGCAGTCGCTCGCCGCCGGAAACAAAGCCCATGAGGCCGCCCATCTGGTCGTTCAGGCGGATCGGGAAGTTGAGCGGATCCTGACCGCTCTGGTTCTTGGTCTGGTAAAGGGAATCTTCCACGCCCGACATGCTGTCGGCGAACCGCTCGGCCAGGGGCGCAAACGCTCGCACCTGCGTCATCTTGCCGATGCGATCGGTGAGGTCGTTCTTCAGATTGCGGATCTCGATCACACCCTGATTCGCCGCCGTGGTCCGATCGCGGATTTCCAGAGCGAAACGTGTCTGCTCCATGAGGTCTGCCACGGTGGCGTCGCTGCGTGGATCGGGCACGACGTTGTAGGTGTAGCTGATCGGCGCGTTGCTGCCGGCCGTCATCTTCACTGTGTACGTCCCCGGTGCCATCGCCGGCGCGCCGCCGCGACCGGCCCAGTTGATCATACCGCGGAATGTCACCGCCGGATCGTGCCGCATCGTCCACGTGTAGCGGTTGACACCAGCGCGGTTGGTCGGCTTGGCGTTACCGCCGCCACCGAATCCGCCAAAGCCGCCACGACCGCCGTCCGGCGCTGCCACTGTGTCGGTGGAGGCGGCCGTCGCGAGCAGCGTGCCCTTGTCGTCCATGAACTCGAACTTGACGACCATGGAGTCGGCTGGCAGGCGATAGACGAAGGTGGGCGCGGCCTGTCCGTTGAGCCGGATCACGTCCGTGGGCTCATACAGATACGGCGTGCCCGTGGCCGCGGCCTGTTCGGGTGCCCAGCGCAGCGGCGTGAGATTCTCCATCACCCAGAACGCGCGACCATGCGTGGCGATCGCGAGGTCGTCGTCACGCAGCAGCATGTCGTGCACGGGCACTGGCGGCAGGTTCTTCTGCAGGCTCTGCCAGTGGTCGCCGCTGTCGTACGACAACCAGACGCCACGCTCGGTTGCGGCGTACACCATGCCGGGTCGGTGCAGGTCTTCACGGATCGCACGGGTGAACTGATCGGCGGGAATGCCGGTAGTGATGCGCGTCCAGTTTGCGCCGTAGTCGGTGGTGCGGAACAGATACGGCGTGAAGTCGTCCATCTGGTAGCGGTTGCCGGCCACCCAGGCGGTGCCCGGGGCGTGCGGCGAGGCCTCGATGATCGACCAGCGCATCCACTCCGGGAGTCCCTTGGGCGTGATGTTCTTCCAGTTCGCGCCATTATCGCGCGACACGTGAATGAGCCCGTCGTCGGAGCCGGTCCAGATCAGCCCCTTCGTCAACTTCGACTCGGCCAGCGTGAACACCGTGCCGTAATACTCGACGCTCGTCTGGTCCTTGGTGATCGGACCGCCCGATGCGCCGAGCGTGCGCGGATCGTTTCGCGTCAGGTCGCCGGAAATAGGCGTCCAGCTGACACCCGCGTCGGTGCTGCGGAAGACCACGTTGGAGCCCACAAAGATCGTGTTCGCATCG
>JBBSPE010000308.1:0-3189 GCA_038259155.1 Gemmatimonadales bacterium | reverse complement strand
TCGCGGGCCAACTGGCATCCGCACCTGCGCTGGCTCGTGACTGACGGCGGCTTCCCGCCTGACGGCACGTTTGTGGTGTGGCCCGCCCACAACACGGCGCGGTGGCCGGAAGCGTTCCGCCATGCCGTGCTCCGGCTCCTTCGTAAGCCTTGAGCTGTTCGACGAGGACCAAGCCGTCGGCACGCTCACCTGGCCGCATTCCGGATTCCACTCGCATACCGCCTCTGGGTTTCCGGAAATGACCGGGCCTTTGCCACTCGGCGCGCCCGGTACTGCGCCCGCCACCCGATCGTGCTGGAACGGCTTCACCGACGACCGGACCGCGAAAGCGGTGACGTACCTGTCCCACACGGCCGACGATCCCACAGCGGGGACCGAGACTGCCGACCCGGTCCAGTCCCTCGCCCGAGTCCTCGTGCGCATTCCGGAAACGGGGCACGTCACGACGCGCTTGTACGGTTGGTATGCCAACCGCCACCGTGGCATGCGGGACAAGGCGGCACCCGCACTCGGGGACGAGCCGCCCGCCATCGTCCTCGCGCCACGCCTGGCGCCGAGCGAGGCGTCCCGCCACCGGGCGGCCCTGCGTCAGCACATCTTCGAAGTCGCCCCGCTGAGGAGTATGAAGTATCGCGGGCCCAGGTGGATCCTTGCGTGCACCACCCAGTCGTCGGTGATCGACCAGATCCTCGCGCGCCTCCGCGCTGTTCACGAACGTGTGTGCCGAGCACACGGTGTCGACCGCCGATCACGTGCTGCCCCGCCTTTCCGACGCAGCCGTTTGCCACGCTCGACGCGGCCCGCGCCTGGGTGGCTGCCTTTGTCCTGTGGTACCACCATCACCATCAACACAGCGGGATTCAGTTCGTCACGCCCAATGATCGACACACGGCACGGGACATCACGATGCGCGCGCAGCGGGATGTCGTCTATCCGGCCGCGCGCCGGACCCACCGGCAACGCGGGCACGGCAATACCCGAAACTGGTCGCGCCCGACGACGGTGTATCTCAATGACGCACGATCCGCGACCGCGAACGTCATAGCCGGATAGAACTTCATACGACAACCATCTTGACACTCACCGTCACTGTTTGTAGCGCCTTAGCGCGATGCTATCATTCATCATCCGCGCTCGGCAAGTCCGTGTCTCTCGCGCCGCCCCGCCAACTCGCTGCCGTGAACAACTCGCCTCGCGAACAGCTTCGCGATCAGCTCCAGACATCGCTCGGCGCGGCATTCGCCCTCGGCCGCGAGCTAGGTGGCGGCGGCATGAGCGTCGTGTTCGTCGCGCACGAGGCGGCGCTGGGGCGCGATGTGGTTGTGAAGGTGCTCCCTGCCGAATTGGCCGAGGGGCTGAGTGCCGACCGTTTTGCGCGAGAGATCCGGCTTGCCGCCGGCCTCCAGCAGGCGCACATCGTGCCGGTATTGGCGGCGGGCGTAACGGCCAATGGGCTGCCGTACTTCACGATGCCATACGTCGACGGCGAATCGCTGCGCCACCGGCTGGCCAAAGGGCCGCTGTCCGTCGCTGAATCGGTGGGCGTGCTGCGCGATGTCGCACAGGCGTTGGCGTATGCGCACGGACGCGGCATCGTGCACCGGGACATTAAGCCCGAGAACGTGCTGCTCTCCGGCGGCTCTGCGGTGGTCGCCGACTTCGGGATCGCGAAAGCGCTCGCGGCCGCGACGACGCGTGCGCCAGATGGCCCGAACGCACAAACCGATGGGCTGACCCAACGTGGCACCTCGATCGGGACACCGGCCTACATGGCGCCTGAGCAGGCGGCCGGCGATCCGGCCACGGACCACCGCGCCGACTTGTACGCCTGGGGTGTGGTGGCGTTTGAGATGCTCGCGGGCCGCCATCCCTTCGCCGGGAAGATGTCGCCGCACCAGCTTATGGCGGCACACTTCTCGGAGACCCCGGCGCCCCTTGCGACTCCGCCAGTATCCGTCGCCCTCGCTAAACTCGTGGCGCGCTGCCTCGCCAAGGACCCACGTGACCGGCCAGCGTCGGCCGTTGAGGTGCTCTCGGTATTGGAAGGCGCCACCTCCGGCGCACACACGGGTGCTTCGGTTGGCAATGCACTAACAGGTCGACGTCGCGCGCTGGTCGGTGCGGTGCTCGTGGTGCTCGCCCTCGGCGGCGGGGCCGCGTGGCGGCTTCGAGCTAGCGCTCGCGCCGCAGCGGGTCCCGACGCGCTGCCACTTCTCGCGGTGCTGCCGTTTGAGATGCCTGCTGGTGCTCCCGGCATTATTCCTGATTCAGCGTTCGCCGATGGGCTGGGCGATGCGATCACGGCCAAACTCGCCCGCGTCGAAGGGTTGCGCGTGATTGACCGTGCAAGTGTGCGCTCTGTGGAAGATGCGGCGGCGCGCCCGCAGGCGACCGGCCGCACGCTTGGAGCCGACTACGTATTGCGGGCGACATTGCGCTGGGCGCGAGACGCTGACGGCCAGACAGTGGTGCAGGTCAGCCCCGTGCTTGTTCGCGTAAGCGACGGCACGACCCGCTGGGCGGGCGAGCCAACCGTGGTTGCGCCGAACGACGCGTTCACGGTGCAGGGTACGCTCGCAGCAGAGGTTGCCGGTGCGCTCGATGTGGCACTGGCACCAGCCGAACGCACGCAGCTCATCGCAGCGATTTCTCAGGACACGGCGGCTTTTGCCGCCGTGGAGCGAGGACGCCGCATTTTGCTGGCGACCAACTCGCCGCTCTCCTTCATTGAGCGGCGAAAGATGGCCCTAAAGGAGTTTGAATTCGCCTATGGGCGTGACCCTGCCGATGCCTTGGCGTGGAGCGCTGCGGCATTGATGCTTCAGACTATCGGGACGTTGAACGTGAGTGCGGCGCAGGTCGACTCTTCTGCTGTACTCGCCCGTCGTGCGCTCGCGCTCGACCCCGGCAACGTTACAGCCGTCGTCGTTCTTGCCCAATACGAATCGGAACGAGGCGGAGCAGCGGCCGTGCCTGCGCTCACCGGGCGGGCTCTGCGCGCGCACCCTTCGAGCGCGTCCCTTCGCTCCTCGCTCGCGGGACTTCAGATTAATAAAGGCGACACGGCGTCTGCCTGGCCCATGGTGCTTTCGGCGATCCGGCTGGCACCGAGGTCCACACTCGTTATTGACGCAGGATTTATTATCGCACTCGCGCTGCGCCGCTACAGGGAAGCGAGCGAGTTGGTCG
>JBBSPE010000307.1:0-3192 GCA_038259155.1 Gemmatimonadales bacterium | reverse complement strand
GGGCCGGTAGCCACGCCGGAGCCAGTCACGGCTACCACCACCGCGCCCACCGCCGACGGCGGCGTGTTCACTGTATCCGCGCGTGGGGACGTCACCATTTCGCCCGAGGAAGACGCCTCGGCGGACCGCTACAAGCGCACGCGCGACAAGCTCAAGGCACTGCTCATTGCCGGGCAGCTCGACGCGCGCGAAGTGGAAGTCGAAGTGCTGCAGCCGGGCCCCACCATGCCGGGACAAATGAGCACGGGCGGCGCGCCCGACGGCATGGAAGGCATCGGCGACTGGCTGCGTGAAATGATGCCCAAGCGCAAGAAGAAGCGCACGGTCAAGCTCGCTGAGGCACGGCGCATCCTGCTCGATGAAGAGGTGGACAAGCTCATCGACCATGACGACGTCACGAGTGATGCGCTCGAGCGCGTGGAAAAGCTCGGCATCATTTTTCTGGACGAGATCGACAAGATCGCCGGTGAGCGGGGACAGGGCGGGGGCCCCGATGTCTCGCGCGAAGGCGTGCAGCGTGACCTGTTGCCCATTGTGGAGGGGTCCAACGTGAGCACGCGCTACGGCATGGTGAAGACCGATCACGTGTTGTTCATCGCCGCCGGTGCGTTCCACGTGTCCAAACCCAGCGATCTCATCCCGGAGCTGCAGGGCCGCTTTCCCATTCGCGTGGAGCTCAAGCCGCTCACCGAGGCGGACTTCGTGCGCATTCTCACCGACCCCGAGCACGCGCTCACCAAGCAGTACGCGGCGCTTGTGGAAGCGGAAGGCACGGCGCTGTCCTTCACCGACGACGGCATTCGTGAAGTGGCGCGCATTGCAACGCGCGTGAACGAACGCATGGAAAACATCGGCGCACGTCGTCTGCACACGGTGATGACCACGCTGCTCGAAGATGTGTTGTATGAACTTCCCGATCGCGGCCGAGAACCCATCACGGTCAACGCCGAGCTCGTCATCGCCAGACTGCAGGCCATCGTCGAAGACGAAGACCTGCGCCGGTACATCCTCTGATCGCACTCCCGAGCCCCGTCCGCATGCGCCAGCTCTTTCGCGGCGTCGCCAGTTTCGCGACGATCGCCATGTTCGCCGTCCCGTTTTTCGTCGTGCCCACGCGGGCGCACGCGCAACCCGCGCGCACGGACAGCGCGCTCACCGCGCAGTATGCGTCCATGCCGTGGCGCAACATCGGCCCGTCGCGAGGCGGACGCAGCACCACCGTGGCCGGCGTGCCGGGCAAGCCGCTCACCTACTTCGCCGGTTACACCGGCGGTGGTGTGTGGCGCACCGACGACGCGGGCATCTCGTGGCGCAACATCTCCGACGGCCAGTTCACCACGGGGAGCATTGGCGCCATCGCCGTGGCCCCGTCCGATCCGAACGTGCTGTACGTCGGCTCCGGCGAAGATGCCGTGCGCGGACAGTCGTCGTCGTATGGCGACGGCATGTACAAATCCACCGACATGGGGCGCACGTTCACGCGCATCGGGCTCGAGAACACGCGCCAGATCTCGGCCGTGCGCATTCACCCCACCAATCCGGACGTGGCCTACGTTGCCGCGCAGGGTGATCGCTGGGTCGGCTCGGCGGAGCGCGGCATCTATCGCACGACCGATGGCGGTACCACGTGGACGCTGGTACTGAAGGGAGAGAACGCGTTCACCGGAGCGGCTGATCTGTCCATGGATCCCAGCAATCCACGCATTCTGTACGCGGCGTTCTGGGACAACCAGCGGCAGCCATGGTTTGTGCGCAGCGGCGGGCCCGGCAGCGGCATCTGGAAGTCCACCAACGGCGGCGACTCCTGGACGCGCCTCTCGCAAGGGCTGCCCAAGCTCATGGGCAAGATCGGCGTGGTCGTTTCCCCCGCCAGCCCGGATCGCCTCTTCGCGATCGTGGAGGCCGAGGAAGGTGGACTGTACCGTTCGGACAACGCGGGAGGGAGCTGGCGCCGTCTGTCCGGTGATCGCCTCATCCAGACGCGCTCGTGGTACTACATGAAGGTGTTCGCCGATCCCAAGAACGAGAACGTGGTCTACGTGCTCAATGCGCCGATGCTGCGCTCCATCGATGGTGGTGCGACGTTCAGCAACGTGCCGGCCACGCACGGCGACAATCATGCGCTCTGGATCAATCCGGACGATCCGCGCTACATGATCAACGGCAATGACGGCGGCGCGTCCGTGACGCTGGACGGTGGTGCGAGCTGGAGCACACAGGACAACCAGCCCACCGCGCAGTTCTACCACGTCACGGTGGACGACGACTATCCGTACAAGCTCTACGGTGGGCAACAGGACAACAGCTCCGTGATCATCCGCAGCCGGAGTGACGGCAACGGCATTGGTATCCGTGACTGGCAGGACGGCGCCGGCTGTGAGAGCGCGAACGTGGGCGTGAGCGCCAAGCAGCCGCGCTACACCTACGGCGGCTGCTATCAGGGCCTCATCAACGAACTCGACCAGCAGACCGGCCTCTCGCGCGACATCATGCCGTGGCCCGAGATGAACCTCACCGAGCGCACGGACAGCACGAAGTATCGCTTCAACTGGTCGGCGCCCATTTACGTGTCGCAGCACGACGCCAACGTGATCTACCACGGCGGCAACGTGCTGTTTCGCACGTCCGATCGTGGCACCACGTGGCGTCCGATTTCGGGCGATCTCACGCGCGATGATCCAGCCCGCCAGGGGTGGGGCGGTGGGCCCATCACCAACGAGGGCGCCGGTGGTGAGGTGTACGGCACCATCGTGGTGATTCGCGAGTCGCCGCATGACGCCGGCACGCTGTACGTGGGCACCGACGACGGCCTCATTCAGCGCACGCAGGACGGAGGCGCCACGTGGACCAACATCACGTCCGCCGGCTGGGGCGATGGCCTCGTGAACGAGATCGAGGTGTCGCCGCACGATCCGGCCACGGTGTACGTCGCGTTCCGAAAGGACCGCGTCGGGGATCTCACGCCGCACGTGTTTCGCTCCACCGACTACGGCCGCACCTGGACGCGGCTGGTCACGGGTCTGCGGGCGAATCAGCCGGTGCGCGTGGTGCGCGAAGATCCGGAGCGTCGCGGCCTGCTGTATGTCGGTACGGAGACGGGCGCGTACTTCTCGCTCGACGCTGGCGCACACTGGCAGCCGTTCACCGGGCTGCCAGCGGTGCCCGTGACTGATCTCGAAGTGCGGCACGGCG
>JBBSPE010000306.1:0-3227 GCA_038259155.1 Gemmatimonadales bacterium | reverse complement strand
GACGCCTGCGGGCGTCGGGGCTTGTAGACGCCACGCGCCACCGATGCCACATCGGGCATGCGCGCTCCAGGACCAGGGAGCGCCGAGCATACGTCCGACTCGGCTGCTGGCCGTCACCGTTCTGTTGCGCGGCGGGCTGTTTCGACGCAACCTCCCTGTGGCGCCGGCCTAACGATGCTTGCTGCTGACGAGCGGACCCACCATCAGTGTGGCGCTCGGCATCACGCGGTCCGCCCGCAGCAGAAGCCAGCGTTCGGCGCACGAGGAGGCAGCCGCGACGGCAAGGTCCGCGGCCCTGTCTTGGGCGCCCCCGCACTCGCGTGGCCGGTCCGCCGTCCGCAGCGTAAGTTCCTAGAATGGGACGCCATGACAAGCTTCTCGCGCAACTCCTCGGTGGTCGCGCCGACGCGAACGTCGGCTTCGAGGCGATGTGCGCGCTGTTGCGACGCCTGGGCTTTCAGGAGCGCACGCGCGGAAGTCACCATATGTTCCGGCGGGCGGGCGTCGAGGAACTGATCAACCTGCAGCGTGACGGCGACAAGGCGAAAGTCTACCAGGTCCGGCAAGTCCGCGCCGTGCTGGTGCGCTACGGTCTGACCACGATTGAGGAGGACGAGGCGTGAGCGCGTACAAATACGAACTGATTATCTATTGGAGCGCCGAGGACTCCGTCTTCGTAGCGGACGTACCGGAGCTGCCGGGGTGCATGGCACACGGACCGACGCCGGCCGAAGCGGTGGCACAGGCGCAGGAGGCGATTGCGCTGTGGATCGACACGGCGCGCGACGACGGCCGCACGGTACCCGAGCCGAAGGGTCGCCGCCTGCTGCTCGCGTAGCGCCGCCGAACGAGGCGTTGCAGCTGACCGGCGAGCCAAGGTAGCTCGCTGCGCTCGCCGCTTATTGGATCGCCCGCAGCTGAACTCAACGTTCGGCGTACACGCGCCACTCGAGCTGGCGCCAGCGAGGAACCTCGGCTGCTGAAGATCTCGGCCGACGCAGGGCAGTGCGCCCATCGCTCCGCTCTCGACTCGCGGAAAACCCTCTCGGTTCACGTCGTGTCGAAGCTCGTACCGCCGCGCCTTGTCGTGCACACTCTGCCAGGAGCCATATGACCAAGTGGGCTGCCTCTCTGTTCGCGCTCTCGTCGCTCTGCTTATTGGCGGGCTGTCGAGATTCCGGCTCAGCGCGTGAATTAGCGACCACCGACTCGTTGTACGTGACGGCGCCAGTCGTATCCGTGAACGACGCCCCGGGAGACGGCAGCAAGTCGTTCACCGACATTCGATCAGCGGCGTTTCTTGACGATACAACGTTCGTCGTCGCAGATGCGCGAGGCCGTGTGGTCATTGCCCACATCGACGGCCGCATTGAGCGGGAGGTGGGGCAAGCGGGTGCGGGTCCGGGAGAGTTTCGTGTGCCGATGCTCGTGACGGCCAGCGAAAATGGGTTCGCGATGTGGGACGCCACCTTGAGGCGGATGAGCTGGTTTGATGGCGCCGGTGAGTTCCAGCGCGCTCAGTCGCTGCCGCATGCACAATCCACGATGCCGGTGGCCCCGCATGGCACCGCGTTCTTGACCGTGCGCGAGTCCGGCCAGCTCGCCGACACCGCCAAAGCTCAGGCGGCGTTGATGCGCATCGGCGCCGATCCTGCAATCGGCGATACGCTCCTTGGTCCGTTCGCCGTGCCTGAGTTCGGATGGGAGGTGCGTGACGAGCGCTCCGGCACCGGACGCATGATCAACCCGCCGGTTTTCGCAGTGGCGCCCTCATGGCGCCTGCACGGCGACTCCATCGTGGTCTGGGTCGACGCGGAGACAGGACGCATCGTGGTTGTCGACCCAAAATCGGGAACTGTCCGCCGAGAAGGTCGCCTGCTGCGTGCGTCGCGCTCCGTCAGCAGTGTGGATCGAGATTCGTTCTTTGCGGCCTACGCTCGGCGATTCGGCATCGATCCGATCAGTGATGAGGTTCGCGCGACAGTACCGATCACCACCACGTTCCCCGTTGCTGCACGCCTGTTGGTGGACGGGTGTGAGATTTGGGCTGGCGATGTTGATCCCGCTGGACGCGCTGAGACGGGCTGGCTCGGACGCCACTGGGAAGTCCGTGATGTGTGTCGAGGTCGCTCGCGCGTCGTTGTCGTGCCAGTCGGAGTCGAGCTGCTGGATGTCCGGGGAAAATGGATGGTAGGCGTTGCGGAAGACGAACTCGGGGGCCAGCAGCTTCAGCTGTTCGCAAACGCTCGATGATCGTGCCTCGCTCGGAAACGTGAAAAGGCACCGAAGAAGGCACGGGTTGGGCAGCACCGCGCCGCAGTGTGAAGCGAACAGCTGGCGGTCGCATCGGGCCAGCGGTAAAGTCTCCAGATGGACTACCGGGACCGGATTACCATCGAACCAGCGAAGCGCAGCGGCAATCCGTGCCTGCGTGGGTTGCGGATCACGGTGTACGACGTCCTCGACTATTTGGCCGGCGGTATGTCTGAGGATGAAATCCTTGTGGACTTCCCCGACCTGGAACGCGAGGATATTCGCGCCGCGCTGGTTTTTGCGGCTGACCGAGAACGGCGGCTGGCCGGCGACGTCGCCGTGTGACCGCAGCTGGTCAACAGGCGGTGACGCCCCCGCGGCGGCTGTTTGATCAGAACCTCGCTCCATCGTTCGTACAACGGTTGGCCAATGTGTATCCCGCATCCGCGCACGTGCGTGAGGTCGGCTTGGCCGCGGCCGATGATGACGCCATCTGGTCGCATGCGCACGCATCCGGTTTCATCATCGTCACCAAGGATGATGACTTTCGTCAGCGCAGTTTCCTGCGCGGCGCGCCGCCGAACGTCATCTGGACAAGGCTGGGCAACTGTTCGACAGCGGACGTGGAGCGCGCGTTGCGCAACCGACACGCCATGGTGCAAGCCTTCTCCGCAGACGCAACGGCAGCGCTTTTGGTGATTGCGCACACGTAGCGTTGGTGCGGGTGCCGCCGAACGAACGCTGAAGCTGACAAGCGAGGTTCGGAAGCTCGCTGCGCTCGCGGTTCGATTGATTCGCTTGCAGCTTAGCTCAACGTTAGATGTCTGTAGCGGGCGCCTACTTGACCGCGGGATCGGCAGGCACCATTCTTACTGGTAAGACCAGCCAAGGAGCCTGTATGTTCGATGCCGAAACCACGACCTTGTCCTCGAAAGGACAGGTCGTCATCCCCGAAGCCATTCGCGAGCGACTCG
>JBBSPE010000305.1:0-3262 GCA_038259155.1 Gemmatimonadales bacterium | reverse complement strand
GTGGCCGACCAGTTCCTCGCGTGCGGCGTGTTGGAGCACGGGTTCGCCCGCATCCGTTGCGACGCGTGCACGCACGAGTACCTGCTCGCGTTCTCGTGTAAATGCCGGTACTTCTGCCCCAGTTGCCCTGCCCAAGCGCCTCGCCATCTGGACGCAGTGGCTCGACACCACGCTGCTCGCGCCGGTACCGCACCGACAGGTGGTGCTCACCATCCCCAAGCGGCTCCGCGCCTACTGCCTGTACCGCCGTCGCCTGCTCGGCGAGATCGCCCGCGTGGCGGCCCGCACCGTCACCGCCGCCATTCGCACGCTGACCGGTGAGCGCGACCTCGCGATTGGGATCGTGGCGTGTCTGCAGACGCACGGCTCCCGCGCCAACTGGCATCCGCACCGGCACCTCCTCGTGACCGACGGCGGGTTCCGGCCGGACGGGACGTTCGTCACGTGGCCCGCGCACGACACGACGCGCTTGACCGAGGCGTTCCGACGCGCCGTGCTCCGGTTGTTCGTGCGGCTCGAGCTGTTCGACGAGGACCAAGCCGCCGGGATGTTGAAGTGGCCGCACTCCGGCTTCCATGTGCACACGGCCGTGTGGGTGTCCGAGGACGATCGCGCGTCCGCAACGCGCTTGGCGCGCTACTGCGCCCGGAATCCCGTCGCTCTGGAGCGGCTCACCGACGACCGAGCCGCCAAGGTGGTGACGTATCGGTCGGACAAGTCCGAGGGGCCGACGGCGGGCACCGAGACGGTGGACCCGCTCGCGTTTCTCGCCCGGGTGCTGGTGCACATCCCCGACAAGGGCCACGTGACCACGCGGTACTACGGCTGGTATGCGAATCGCCCCCGTGGCATGCGGGAGCAGGTGGTGTCTGCCGCGAGGGACGGGCCACCCGCCATCGTCCTCGCGCCCCGACTCGCGCCGACCGAGGCCAGCCGCCGCTGGGCGGCGCTGCTCCAACAGATCTCCGAGGTGGACCCGCTCGCCTGTCCCACCTGCCGCGGCGCGATGCGCATCGTCGCCTGCATCAGTGACCGCCGCTCGCACGGCACTCACGGCGCCCGAGCGAGACACAGGGCACGCCGACTCCCGTCCCGCCACACTGGCGAGGTCGGCGATCGCGCCGTCCACCCGACGGATAGTCGACCCTCCCCGATTGGAATTCCTATCCCGATGGTGTGGCCGAGGGTCCCGAGCATCTGGTGTTTGGTCGAATCGGTGCGATCGCGGTCACCGGGCAGGGAGAAATCCTGATCTACGACAGCCAGGCAACCCAGCTCCGACGGTTCGCCAAAGACGGCACCTTTCTCGGCCCGATTTCCGGGGAAGGCGCAGGACCGGGCGAGTACCGGAACGTGACCGGTATGGCCGTGCTCCCTGATGACCGCCTTGTGTTCCACGACTTCGGGAACATGCGCTTCAACGTCTACTCAGCGGAAGCGGAATTCCTTGAGAGCTGGGCCCAACACACCGACGTGGCGGAGCAGCGACCTGTGTACACGCACGGCGAGAGTGGCATCTATATCGTGACGGATCGGTGCTGCGAATCAGCCGCGCCGTGGACGATGTGCCGGTCAGCGAGGCGGAGCGAACCGCAGAGGAGGCGCGGATTACCGCGCGTTTCCGTTGTCTCGTGCCAACATGGAGTTGGGACGGTCCGCGCATGCCCGCGGTCAAGCCACCGATCAGCTGGCTGAATGCGGGGTATGACGGATCACTGTGGGTGCGGAGCGCACAGCCGGGTACCGCGCTGCCCCTTACCCAGCAAACAACTGACCTACGCAGTTTCGTGCAGGAGCCACTCGTATTCGATGTGTTCGCGGCTGACGGCCGGTTTCGCGGTCAGGTTGACGCACCCGAAGGCTTTCAGCTCTCGCCCTATCCAGTGTTCACAGCGACGCACATCTTGGCGGTGGTGCGGGGTGTGAGCGGCGTGGAAGCGGTGGTGCGGTTCCGGATTGCTCCGGACTGAGCCGCCATACAACTTCTACCAACCCGCCCGCTCAGGACAACATCACCGATCGAAATCGGCTATCGTCAGGTTGCACCATCTTCCCGGGAGCGTGCCGCTATGCCAGCCTATCGGTTCGCCCTGCCGGGGCCACCGCCTGCGGCGAACCCACCGCCACCGAGGACCCGCGCGCCTGCCAGCAGTCCGGAGAGTTTGGCAACACGGGGTGCTTTGAAGTCGCCGGGGAGGTAGTGGGAATGGCGGACAGCCGCTGAGCGGAATCTCGGTGACGACACAAACACAGACCGGGTTGGCGCTGTTCACCGGTGGCACGCAGTTCACCGATGCCACCGGGCGCTTTGCGCTGCGCAGTGCGCGGCTGGCTGGCCCGCTTCCGGTCGGTTCGGCGCTTGACACAGTGAGCGCGCACACGGTGATTCCATAGCGAATTTGACTAAGAGGACTAGTCCGAATATATTGACTAATTATGGCAACCATTTCTGTCTCCGAGGCCAAGGCGAAGCTCACCGCACTCGTACGCGAGGTGGCTGTCTCCGGCGAAGGGTACGTGATCAGCGTGAACGGCCGCCCCATGGCGGAGCTACGTCCATTCACTCCCGAACCCAAGCCAGGCCGTTTCAAGAATGAAATCGAGGCCAGCGATGATGCCTTCGCCTCGCTGAACGACGCCGAGGCGGACGCCTGGGGTGTCTGACGACGTGGAAGCGCAACCCCTCCTCGTCGACACGGCTGCCCTCATCTGGTGGCACGCGGATAGTCCGCAACTCACACGGCGGGCGCGAAGTGCGATGCTGCAATCGCTGAGCCGCCCGGTCCACGTCAGTGCTGTGACCGCCTTCGAGATCACCACCAAGGTTCGGCTTGGCAAGCTGCGGGTGCCCGCTTCACTCACGACGGAGTTTGCGTATACCGTGCAGAACGACGGCTTTCGCGTGCTCGATCTCACCGCATCGGCTGCCGCACATGCCGGAGCACTGCCCGGTGCGCACCGAGACCCGTTCGATAGACTACTGGCGGCGCAAGCGCTGGCGCTGGGTGCGATGGTGATCTCGCCGGACGCCGCGTTTGCGGAGTTCGGAGTACAGCGCTGTTGGTAGTTGGTTTGTAGGCGGCGCCATCGCTTCGTTTCCTCTCCCGGATTCTTCCCTATGTCGCACCCTCGCGTACGCACTCGTATTACCAGCGCGCTGAGCGGCCTGCTGCTCCTCACCGCCCTCCCCGCCACCGCGCAAACCACGCCGAAAATGAGCGACGCCGCGGCAATCATCAGCTCCGGGTCGGTCGTGAAGTCC
>JBBSPE010000304.1:0-3272 GCA_038259155.1 Gemmatimonadales bacterium | reverse complement strand
CGTTGTTTGGCCCAGCGGGTGCGCTCCGGGGGGGGGGGCTCCTTTACACCTTGCGCCGGGGCCCCCGCTCGCGGGGGCGCGCGAAGAGTTCTGCGAGATCGGCTGCCTGGTCGTAGCCGTGCGTGGGCGTGAATACGAGTTCAATGGACCACTTGGTGCGCAGCCCCTCAGCCTCGAGCGGATTGGCCAGGCCGAGTCCGCACACCGTGAGGTCCGGACGCAGCGCGCGACAGCGATCGAGTTGTTTGTCCACGTCCTGCCCTTCACTGAGCGTGATGGTGGACGGCAACAGCGGCAGTTCGGCCTCCACGAGCATGCGATCGAGGTACGGCGTGCCTACTTCCACGAGCTCCACCCCGCACTCGTGGTGGAGGAAGCGCGCGAGTGGAATCTCAAGCTGCGAATCGGGGAAGAAGAACACGCGCTTGCCGCCCAACTTTTCGCGGTAGCGCTGCAGCGAGCGCGTGGCGCGCTCCGAGGGGGCGCGCACCACGTCGGCGAACTGGGCGTCCGGCACGTCGAACGCACTGGCCGCCGCGCGCAGCCACGCCGTGGTGCCCTGCACGCCAAACGGATACGGTGCCTGCAACAAGGTCGCCCCGCGGGCCTGCAGGGCGCGCACCGTCTCGCTGAGGAACGGCTGGGCGAGCAGCAGCTTGGTATTGGGGCCGACCGACGGCAGGTCGCTCGCGCGACGCGGCGGGAAATAGCGCACAGAGTTGATCCCCATGCCGTCGAACAGGCGCGTGAACTGGTCTTCCACCACATCGGCCAGCGTGCCCACGATCAGGAGATCCGGCGTGGTGGTGGTGCTCTCCGGCAGGTGCGGCACCATGCTCTTGAGGCACGTGTCCTCACCCTGCGTGAACGTGGTCTCGATGCCGCTGCCGGAGTAGCTCAACACCCGCACGCGCGGGAAGAACTGCTGCGACAGCCGCTCCGACGCACGCTGCAGGTCGAGCTTGATCACTTCCGACGGACACGACCCCACGAGAAACAGCGTGGAGATGTCCGGTCGGCGTTCGAGCAGCTGCGACACGCAGCGATCGAGTTCGTCGTTGGCGTCAGCCAGTCCGGCCAGATCACGCTCGCCGAGAATGGCGGTGCCAAACCGGGGCTCGGCAAAGATCATGACGCCGGCCGCGGACTGGATGAGGTGCGCGCACGTGCGCGAGCCCACCACCATAAAGAACGCGTCTTGCATCTTGCGGTGCAGCCAGACGATGCCCGTGAGCCCGCAGAACACCTCACGTTGTCCGCGCTCCTTGAGCACGGGCAGCTGTGTGGCATTGGAGGCGAGGGCGACGGGCAGGTCGCAGCCGGCCAGGGGCGATGGCGCAGTGGCCGTCATGCAGGAGCTCCGGGCGCCGCGACCGCGGCACGAATGGCGGCGTCCGCGAGACGAGCGGCGCGCAGCTTGAGCAGGAATTGCGTGGCGTTCACCGTATAGAAGGCGTAGCCGGCGAGCGCGATGCGGAGGTTCGTGGTGGGATCCCAGCCGGCGTACAGCCCATAGAGGTAGGCCGTGTGCAGCGCGATCACGCCCATGCTCACCACGTCTTCCCAGAAGAATTTCTCGTGGAAGAGGTACTGCCCGAACACGTCCTTCTCCCAGATCGCCCCGGTCACCATGATCACGTACAGGAACAGCGTCTTGATGATGACTGACGCGTTCGCGGCATCGAGCCCCTGACCGGTGCCCAAAAAGCGCACGACCAAGGCCACCGACACGAACATGGCAAGCAGCTGCAGGGGCGCGAGCAGGCCCTGGACCATGGTCCACGGACTCTGATCACGCCGGATTTTTTGCTCGGGCGTATACAACAGCGCGCGCGATGGTATCGCGTGGGCCGCATGGGAGGATGCATCGTCCTGCGCCACGACCTCGGCCGGTGCCGAAATCACGCGATCGGACGACGCCAAGCTGACGTCATCCGGAGTCGGATGCCGCACGGAAGGTGTCTGTAAAAGAGTCATGTGCCGCCTGTTCCGGGGGTTCGCTTCCCAGATGGCCAGACGATAAGCCGAGGGCACCGCAGTTGTCAAGCAAAGTTTACGTCAGGTTTTCTTGACAACTCGCAAACGCAATCACATACTGCGTCCCGATCACCGCGCATCATATATCCTGTACCATCTCTGCCGGAGGAATCCGACATTGCTCGGCACTCCACGCGCCCAAACGCCCGACGAATGGCACGCCCGGTCGGCTGCCCATCCCGTCGCCAATCCGGCCCCGCCCCTCGATCGCGAGGTGCGCATTCCCGTAGCCGCTGATCACGACATGGATCGTATCATCGAGAACGACCTGGTGCCACGCCTCGCCCTCGCCCACCGCGAACGGACGTCTCCCGCGCCGGTGTCCACTCGTGCAGCCCGCTCCGTCCGCGACAGCGAGCTTGCCGCCTTTATTGAAGTCGTCATCGGCACCGAGGACGGCGCGGCGCCAGCCTTCGTTCGGGCGCTCATGGCCGACGGGGTCACGGTCGAGTCCGTTTTTGTCGACCTGTTGGGGCCCACGGCCCGCGATCTCGGCATTCGCTGGGAAGACGACGAGTGCAGTTTTGTGGACGTGACCGTGGCGTTGGGCCGCCTGCAGCGGGTGCTGCGCGACCTAAGCCAGCACTTCCAGGCAGAATCGAACACGCAGCCTGACTCGGCCGGACATGTGCTGCTCACCTGCCTGCCCGGCGAGCAGCACACGCTCGGCCTCATTCTGGTGGCCGAGTTCCTGATTCGCGACGGCTTTCGGGTGCTCGTGGGAGCCCCGTGGTCGGAATCGGACCTCCTCACGCAGGTGCAAACCGAGTGGTTCGACGTCATCGGGTTCTCGGCCGGTTGCGAAAGTCGCCTCTCCACGCTCAAGCGAGAGGTGGCGCGCATAAGGGCCGTGTCGCGCAACCCGAACGTCCGCATCCTCGTGGGCGGACAGGTGTTTTCCCTCGAGACCGAACTGGTAGCCCGCGTTGGCGCCGATGGCTGGGCGCGAAACGCCCAGGAAGCGCCACGCGTGATTCGCGACATGCTCGCGACGGGTTCCGTCGCATCGTCTCCGCTGGACGCCAGCGGTTCACGCAGTCTCTCCGCCGACGCCGGCACGCCTCGTGAAACTGTTCGAAGCCAGTGACCCGGCGTTCTCCACGCTCGATGCCCGTGCGGCGGCGAGCCTGCTCGCGGTGGCGGGCGATATTACCGTGCTCGTCGATTCCGCCGGCGTGGTGCGCGATGTCTCGGTCGCCGCTGCCGATCTGAACGCCGACCTCGCCCACGAGTGG
>JBBSPE010000303.1:0-3280 GCA_038259155.1 Gemmatimonadales bacterium | reverse complement strand
CGTGCGGCCAGCGCCGTCGTTGCCGGTCGAGCCGGCGCAAGGCGGTCACGGTAAATGACACGGCCAGGAGCGACGAGATAGCCCACAGTATGCCGACCATGCGGTCCGTGCGTGCCGGAACACGCGCGCTCACCGAAGTGAGCACCGTGCGCGCAGGGGCCGTGATGACGGCCCGCACCGCGTCATACCAACTGGGTGCCAGCGACTCCCCAACGACACCCGTTGCGTCGCGTACTGAAACCGAGTCCACGAAACCTGTCGCAGCGGACGGCTGCACACGCCACGGGGCGCTGATGGTGAGGCCGAGGAGTAGCGCCAGTGCACCAACCCACCCCCAACGTCGCGGCAACAGAGCGCGTCGTGCGGCCCAGTCGAGCGCCAGTGCACCGAGCGCCACAAGCGCGCCAAGGAGCAAGGAGTAGAGCATGAGGGTCGTGATCATGCGGCACCGCCCTGACCAGCCGGCAGCTCGGTTTGGTCATCCGACGCGTCGTCCGCGAGCCCACCCAGCCGATCGTCGAGCAGCTTCCGCATGCGCTCGAGCTCGGCGCGCGGCATGTCACGATCGGACACCAGCTGTGCAAGCAATCGCTCGGCGGAGCCTTGGAAGATCGCCTCGCGAATCCGGCTCACCGCGCTGGAGCCGGCCCGGTTGGAGTCCACGACGGGGAAGTAGCGGTACGCGCGCCCCTCGGCCTCGTGGCGGACGAATCCCTTGTCCTCGAGGGTCTGCAGGGCGGAGAGCACTGACGTGTACGCCAGTGGCTCCTCGAGCACGTCGCGCACTTCGGCGACGGTGGCGGACTCGGCCCGCCAGAGCACGCTCATGACGTCGAGCTCGCGGGGGGTGAAGTAGACCTCAGGTTCCATGGCATGCTCCGGGCGGGTGACTACTGGATCTCCCGTAGCATAAAACCGATGGGGTAGTCTGTCAACTGGTTTTCCAGTAACAGCCGGCTATGGCGCCGTTCGAGGCATGCACCCCCCGCCGCACCCCCCCCCCGAGATTTCTCTCTCGCGCACCGATGCGATGTTCAGCGACCCGGTCGTGATCAACGAGGAAGTGCGAGAGCCGACTACATTCGGCGGCGCTGGGTTGTGCGAACGCGGTCATCCCAACGCACGCCGATATGCAATTCGCTGACCGAGACGAATCAGCCCGCCACCGGCTGATACAGTTCCGCTCCTGCCTCCCGGAATTCGGCGGCCTTTGCCCGGAGCCCGTCGGCTACCTGCGCCGCCAACGTCTCCACCTCGGCACTCGCCGCCTGCTGCCGCAGCTGCTGCGTGAGCTCCATTGAACAAAACTTCGGGCCGCACATGCTGCAAAAGTGCGCGACCTTGGCGCCATCGGCCGGCAACGTTTGGTCGTGGTACTTGAGCGCGGTGACCGGATCGAGCGCCAGCGCGAACTGATCGCGCCAACGGAACTCGAAGCGTGCCTTGCTGAGTGCGTCGTCCCATTCCTGCGCGCGCGGATGTCCCTTCGCGAGGTCGGCCGCATGCGCGGCAATGCGGTACGTGATCACGCCCGCCTTCACGTCATCGCGATCCGGCAGACCCAGGTGCTCCTTGGGCGTCACGTAGCACAACATCGCCGTGCCCATCCAGCCAATCTGTGCCGCACCAATGGCGCTCGTGATGTGGTCGTAGCCCGGCGCAATGTCCGTCGTGAGCGGTCCGAGCGTGTAGAACGGCGCCTCGTGACACCAGGAGAGCTGGTTGTCCATGTTCTCCTGGATCTTGTGCATGGGCACGTGACCAGGCCCCTCGCACATGGTCTGCACATCGTACTCCCACGCGATCTTCGTGAGCTCACCCTGCGTCATGAGCTCGGCGAACTGCGCGTCGTCGTTCGCATCCTTGATGGACCCGGGACGCAGGCCGTCACCGAGCGAGAACGACACGTCGTATGCCGCCATGATCTCGCAGATTTCACGAAAGTGCGTGTACAGGAACGATTCCTTGTGGTGCGCGAGACACCACTTCGCAATGATCGAACCGCCGCGCGAGACAATACCGGTAAGACGATTCGCAGTGAGCGGCACGTAACGCAGCAACACACCCGCATGCACGGTGAAATAGTCCACGCCCTGCTCAGCCTGCTCAATAAGCGTCTCGCGGTACACTTCCCACGTGAGGTCTTCGGGTACGCCGCCCACTTTCTCCAGCGCCTGATAAATGGGCACGGTGCCAATGGGCACGGGCGAGTTGCGCAAGATCCACTCGCGGGTTTCGTGAATGTGCTTTCCGGTGGACAAATCCATCACGGTGTCCGCGCCCCACAGCGTGCTCCAGCGCAGCTTCTCCACCTCGTCCTCGATCACCGAGCGCACGGCACTGTTTCCGATGTTCGCGTTGATCTTCACCTTGAAGCCGCGCCCGATGATCTGTGGCTCCACTTCGGGGTGATTGATGTTCGCGGGAATGATCGCGCGTCCGCGTGCGACTTCACTGCGCACGAACTCGGCCGGCATGCCCTCGCGCAGCGCGATGAACTCCATCTCGGGTGTGACCTCGCCGCGGCGTGCGTAGGCCATCTGCGTCACCCGCGCGCCGTCCTTCGCAACGCGTGCTCCGCGCACGAGCCCAATCGGCATTTCCGGCGCGTCCTTGGCGGAGGCGACGATGCGACGCGTCGTTTCCATGGTATCGCCGCGCGCGGCAATCCACGATGCACGCAGCGCCGGCAGTCCGGCCCGAATGTCGTGACCGAGCGGGCCGCTGGTATCGTACACGCGCAGCGAGGGCTCGCCACCCGACAGCACGATTTCACGGAACGGCACGCGTACGCCCTGCGGCCCGTCCACATACACCTTTTGCGACGACGGAAACGCCTCGCCGTAGTCGTTGGGGCGGTGCGCAACCGCTGCGATGTCGGCGGAGATGGCATCCGACGTCACATCGGACACGGACGCTGAATCAGCGGGCTTGGAAATCATGTGGACGCTCCTCGAGGGCAACGGTACAGCGGTCCGTGCAAACAGAAGGCGTGTGTCGCGCGGCTCGGGAGCCCATGCCAGCCCTATCCCCGACCCACACCGCCACGCTCCCTCCGCCGGTCCGAACCGGGTCAGGTTCCAAGAGACTCTCTCAACCGCAGCGAACGCTGCGGTACCCCTGGTGGCTTGTGCTCAATGCAAGTTACCGCCCTTGGGGGCGCTGTGCACGATCCTTGAGTGCTCGGCCCGCAGAGCGCCCCACCCCACGGGACGTCAACTGCCGCTGCGCGGCAGACACGGCCCGTGGGGCGGGGCGCCCTGCGGGCTGCCGAGGGAGG
>JBBSPE010000302.1:0-3284 GCA_038259155.1 Gemmatimonadales bacterium | reverse complement strand
GTGAGCGCCAAAGACGCCCCGCTCCATCGAGACGCCGCAGCGTCGCGCGCCGTTCGCGCGGCGCTGGGGTGGGCTCGACCGACGATCCCGACCGCGACCGCAACGATCAACGATCCCGACCGTGGTTGCTCCATTTGAAACGATCCCGACCGTGGTTGCTCCATTTGAGTGATCGATCCCGACCGGGGTTCCTGATCTCGCCGGAATTCGCACGGCGCTGGTTGGCGGGAGTGGCGGCCGCCAGTCATCCGCGACGCCCCCGATCCATTGAGTCGCCCAGCGGCGCGCGCCGCGCGCGCGGCGCTGAGGTGGGCTTGGTCTTTGGTGAGCGAGGAAGGTCGGCGTAAGAACCGGTTGAACGAAACCGCGCAAGCGCGGTAGCTCCAGACTGCGGCCGGCGCTGACGATCACCCTAGCGCACCCTAGCGCAATCTCCGAGACGCGGCGGTGGCTATCGCGAGTGGTTGCGATCTCCGTGCACGCTTGCTGGCACGGCGGCGGCGTCGTGCCGCTGCGCGTTGCCTGGAGGTAGTCATGGTGACCTTGGAGAGCTGGCGTGGACGGATGAGCGAGGACATGCGGCTGCGGGACTTTCGCGCGCGGACCCAGGAGGCGTACCTGCTGGCGGTGCGGCAGTTCGTCGACCAGGTGGGGCGCGCGCCCGAGACGTTCACGGACGACGACGTGCGCTCCTATTTTCTCTATCTGCGCGAGGTCAAGAAGCTCTCGCCGTCGAGCATCAACATCGCTGTGCATGCGCTGCGCTTCTTCTTCATTCATACGATGCAGCGCGACTGGAAGGTGCTGGATCTGCTGCGCGTGAACAAGCCAAGAACGCTGCCCGTGGTCCTGGGTCGCGGCGAGGTGCGCGAGCTGCTCGCCGTCGTGCGCAACCCCGTCCGGCGTGTAGCGCTGACCACGATCTACGCGCTCGGTCTGCGCATCGGCGAAGGGCTGGCGCTGCAGGCGGGCGACATCGACAGTCAACGCCTCATGGTCTGGGTGCGCGACGGCAAGGGCGCCCGCGACCGCGGCGTGCCATTGCCGCGTCCGCTGCTCGCCCGGCTGCGCGAGTACTGGAAGCGGCAGCGCCCAGCCTCGCCCACCAAGTACCTGTTCGTGGCGCCCCGGGCGACGGAGCCACTGCACGAGACCACCGTGCAGAAGACGATCGCCGCCGCTCGCAAGGACGCCGGCCTCGCGAAGCACGCGACCACGCACACCCTGCGGCACAGCTATGCGACGCACCTGCTCGAGGCGGGCGTCTCGCTGCGCACGATTCAGCAGGTGCTCGGCCACAAGTCGCTGCGCACGACGGAGATCTACATGCACGTCACGCAGCCAGGCGCTGAGCGCCTGCAGGAGATCGTCGATGTCTTGATGGTCGATCTGTAGCGCCAGCAGGACACGATGCTCCGGCTGGCCGACGTTGCGCGGCAGCACGGGCCTGGCTACGTGGCGCGCCATGGCGCGTTCATGTTGCCCAGCCACGTGCGCGCCTTGCAGGACATTGTTCATTGCCGCACTCCGGAGATGGGCGGTCATCTCGCGGAGTGCGCGCAGTGCAAGCGCGAACACCTGCTCTTCCACTCGTGTCGCAATCGAGCTTGTCCCCGCTGCGGTCACGACGCGACCACCCGGTGGCTGTCGAAGCAGCGCGAGCTGCTGCTGACGGCTCCCTACTTCCATGTCGTCTTCACACTGCCGGCCGAGCTCCGACGGCTCGTGCGCTCACACCAGAAGAAGCTCCTCTCCGTGCTGTTCCGCGCCGCGTTCGAGTCGCTCGCCACCCTGTGCGCCGATCCGCGCTTCCTCGGCGCCAAGGTCGGCGCACTGGCCGTCCTGCACACGTGGACGCGTACACTCGAATGGCATCCTCACGTGCACATGCTGGTTCCCGGCGGCGGCCTGGGTCCAGATGGCCGCAGCTGGGTCGTGCCGCCCAGGCGGCCGAAGAAGTTCCTGGTACCGGAGCGCGCCCTCGCCAAGCACTTCCGCGGCCGGTTCCTCCACCATGCGCGTCGCGCTCTTCCCGGGGTCGCGTTCCCGGAGATCCCATGGCAGAAGAAATGGATCGTGTTCGCCAAGCCCGTCGTTCACGGCGCCGACAGGATCCTCGAGTACCTCGGCCGCTATGTGCACCGCACCGCGACATCGGACAAGTCGATCGTGTCCTCTGGCGAGCACAGCGTCACCTTCAGCTATCGCGATAGCCGCAATGGCGAGCGCAAGACCATGACCGTCGGTGCTCACGACTTTCTGCGCCGCTTTCTGCAGCATGTGCCGCCAAAGGGCTTTCATCGTGTACGCGCCTTTGGCTTGCTTCACCCGGAGCATCGCGACACGCTCAGGCAACTACAGCTGCTGCTCGCGCGGCCCGTCTCGAAAGAGCCGCCGGCACCGCCAGCGAAGAAGCCGCGCACCTGTCGCCATTGCGATCATGGAACCCTCGTCCTCGTACGTCGGCTCTACCCGTCCGAGTGCGTTGAGCTGGCGGCGAGCACCACAACGCGGGCAACAGCATCGCTCGGTGCACGCGCGCCGCCATCGCCCGCGCGGCCGCTTACGGCTGGGGTGCAGCCGTGAGCGTCGTCGACCAGAGCACCCTATCCGTGGACGCAATGGCCGCCCGGTGGCGAGCTGCGGTCTCCGTCCCCAAACGCGCCGATCAACGACTGATCTGCCTCGATCCACCCCGCCGCGGCGCCCCCGGAAGCTGCCCGAAGCCGCCCTCCACCGAGATCAACGCGCCCTCTCGGCGCTGCTCCGTCACGCCGACCCGAACGAAAACCCCAGTACCCTGCCGACGCTGAAGGCGGGTTTGTTCAACAAGCGTTTTAGCGCCGGTCTTCGGTCCGGTCGCTATGCGACCGCCCCTCGCCACCGCGAAAACGCTACTTCGTTAACCGGCCCCTTCCGACCAGTTGGCGATCCTGAGACCGCGAACCTTTGAGAAGTGCTTCTGGTTGTTGCTGATGAGGGTGATGTTCAGAGCGAAGGCGTGTGCCGCGATGAGCGTGTCGATCGTACCGATGGGAGTGCCTTTGGACTCGAGGCTCGACTGGATGCGACCGTAGGCAGCAGCGCACGCTTCGTCGAAGGGCATCACCTGAATGGAGTGGGCAAAGGTGTCGATGATCCCGTGCAGTTTGCGAGAGTGGCGACGCTCAGCGCCGAAGCGGAGTTCGGCGAGGGTCAGAGCGCTCATGCACACCTCGGAGGGTCGGTGAGCTGTGAGTCGCGAAGCGGCCGGGCCCTGACCTCGCATGATGAAGCTGACCGTG
>JBBSPE010000301.1:0-3299 GCA_038259155.1 Gemmatimonadales bacterium | reverse complement strand
TCGCTGGCGCGCTCGCGGCGCTCGGCAGTGTTCGCGCGTTGGTGGTGCACGGCGAGCCCGGCATGGATGAGATCTCGCCGCTGGGCACCACCACGGTGCTGGAGGTGCGCGGCGGGACGTGCACGGAGTGGCACATTGAGCCGCGCGAGGCCGGTGTGGATGGCATTCGGGCGGCGGATCTGGAGGGCGGCGATCCCGCCGACAATGCCGCGATGATCGAGGCCGTGCTGAGCGGCGCCGGTACGCCCGCCGCGCAGGCCGCGGTGATTCTCAATGCCGCCGCCGCCATTTACGTAAGCGACCTGCGCCCCACATACGCGGCGAGCGTGGCACTCGCGCGTGAGGCGCTGGCGGACGGGTCAGCCCTGCGGGCACTCGCGCGGCTCCGCGCCGTGTTCGGACCGCCAGCCCGCCGCTAATACCGCCGGAGCACACCCACCACGATGCCCTGAATGCGCACGTCGTCCTCGTGCACGATAAGCGGCTGCATGGTCTCGTTGGCCGGCTGCAACCGAATGCGCCCGTCCCGCTCCCGGAAATAGCGCTTGACCGTGGCCGACGCCCCATCGAGCAACGCGATCACCATTTCCCCATTGTCCGCCGCGTTCCGCTCGTTCACCACCACGTAGTCGCCGTCTTCGATGTGGTCCTCGATCATGGACTCGCCGCGCACCCGCAGCACATAGTGGCTACCGCTGCGCCGAAGAAATCCGTCCGGGACCGAGATAGTCTCGTTGTGCGTGAGACTCTCAATGGGCATGCCGGCGGCGACCAGACCCAGCAGGGGTAGCTCTACCGAACGTTGGTACAGGTCGGACGGCAGGATCTCGATGGCCCGACTCTCATTGTACGACCGCTTGATGTAGCCCTTGCGCTCGAGATTCGTGAGGTGCTCGTGGACCGTCGCCAGCGAGTTATAGTTGAACCGCGAGGCGATTTCTTCAAAACTCGGCGCGTATCCGTTGTCTTCCGCATACGACGTGAGGAAACTGAGGATCTCGCGTTGGCGCTTGGTGAGTGGCATGGCGCACTCCAAAAGGGGGGCGGAGCGACGGTGGCGCCAAAGGGCGCCGGTCCAGAAAACGCTCCGAACACAGTCCGAAACAAACTAACCGAATAGGTGCCGAAGTGCAAGCTGGTGATGGACCACCGCGCGACCGGTCCGCGCAACCGCTCGACCACGACACCCCATGGACGCCACCTACCGGCGCCCTCGGCGAGCTCGTGGCCGCGGCACACGCCCGCGCGGCGGCCATCGCCCACACGCTCCCGGCGCTCCGGGTGGCCGCGGCGGACCTGCCGGCCCCACCGCCCTTCGCCCGTGCCTTGCGACGCGACACACTCGCCGTCATCGCCGAGATCAAACGGGCGTCTCCGTCCAAGGGCGCCATCGCGCCGGCACTCGATGCCGCGGCCCAGGCGCGTGCGTATGTGACCGGCGGCGCCGCCGCGATCTCCGTGCTCACCGAGCCCGAGCGCTTTGGCGGCGCACTCGCAGACCTCAGCGCGGTCACGTCCGTCGTCACCATCCCCGCGATCCGCAAGGACTTCATCGTCCACGCGGCGCAAATATGGGAGGCGCGCACGCACGGCGCGTCCGCTGTGTTGCTGATCGCACGCGGCCTGGATCCGTCGGCGCTCGCCGACCTCTTCGCCGAAGCGACGGACGCCGGACTGGAGGTGCTGGTTGAGGTACGCGACGTGCCCGAACTGCAGCGGGCGCTTGCGATCAATGCTCCCGTAATCGGGGTCAACAACCGCAATCTGGAAACGCTGGTGATCGACCCCGAGACGGCGCCGCGCCTCATTCGCGGTCTGCCCTCGCACATCATCGCCGTCGCAGAGAGTGGCATGGCGCAACCAGTCGATGCAGCCGAGGCGCGCGCCGCCGGTGCCGACGCCCTCCTCGTCGGCTCGGCGATTTCCGCTTCGGGTAACCCCGCGTCCGCCGTCTCGGCGTTTGCGGCGCTGACACGGCTGTCGCGTCCGGTTTCCGTGAACCGCCGGTGAGCGCAGCGCTTCTGGTACGCTTTCCGCTGATCGCGCCACCGGCCATCAAGTTCTGTGGACTGACGCTCGAAGACGACGTGCATCGCGCCGAGGAGCTGGGCGCGGCCTACGTGGGTGGTATCCGCGCTGGCGGTCCCCGTCTCCTGACGGCGGCGGGCTGGCGAGCGGTGCTTGGCCCCCGTCGTGATGGCGTCGAGCGGGTTGCCGTACTCGGTGAGTTGTCGGTAAACGAGTTGCTGGGTCAGGCGACGGCACTCGACGCCGACATCGTGCAGTGGCACGGCGATCCGTCTGCTTCCGATGTGCGCTCGGCCCGCGCGGCGGGCCTGCGCATCTGGCCCGTGCTCCGGGTCGCTGGGCCGACGCTCCCGAAGAGTGCCTGGTCGCTCGCGGCAGAGAGTGAAGCGCTGGTGCTCGACGCAAAGGTGACCGGGCAGCTGGGGGGCACGGGCGTTCCGCTGGAGTGGGCGGCGCTGGCCGCCGATGTGCGCCGTTGGCGGAACGACCATCCCACCGTGGCGTTGGTGCTGGCGGGTGGCCTGCGCCCGGAAAACGTGCGCGAGGCCGCTGAACTCCTGGGCCCGGACGTGGTGGACGTATCTTCCGGCGTGGAACTCGCACCGGGGATCAAGGATCCCGAGCGGATGCGAGCATTTGTGGACGCAGTGCGAGGACGGAGCTGATGGAATCGACGGGAGCAGTACTGGCGGCGAAGGAGGGCGACCGTTTTGGTGCCTACGGCGGCCGCTACGTGCCGGAAACACTCGTGCCGGCGCTGGACGCGCTCGATGCGGAGTTTGACGCCGCCATGCAGGATCCGGCGTTCCTCGCGGAGCTGCAGGGGATGCTGCGAGACTACGTGGGCCGACCCACGGCGCTCAGCACCGCGCCGCGCTTGTCCGCGCAGATCGGGGCGCCCGTCTGGCTCAAGCGTGAAGACCTCAACCACACGGGCGCACACAAGATCAACAACACAGTGGGCCAGGCGCTTCTGGCCCGACGGATGGGCAAGCGTCGAATCATCGCGGAGACCGGCGCGGGGCAGCACGGCGTGGCAACGGCGACAATTTGTGCCCGCTTCGGGCTGGAGTGCGTCGTGTACATGGGCGAGGAGGACATGCGGCGCCAGTCGCTGAATGTGTTCCGCATGCGTCTGATGGGGGCCACGGTCGTGCCGGTCACCGCCGGCACCCGCACCCGCCAAGACCCCACCACCGAAGCCATCCGTGAATTGGTCACCCAATTGAACGAGATCCACAACAACATCGGGTCGGGGGTAGGCCCCGCGC
>JBBSPE010000300.1:0-3338 GCA_038259155.1 Gemmatimonadales bacterium | reverse complement strand
TACCGCAAGGCGCTCGAGCAGCGGGTGGCAAGTGTCGCGTCGCGCACGCCGCACGGTGGGCTGCACATGGTGTCCAAGGGCACCGCGGAAGCGACGGCCGGACCGCCGCGAACCGCCGGCCGCCCGTTCGTGCGCACGCCGGCCGCCAGTGGTGCCTACACCGGGCAGCCACAGGCGCCCTATGGCGCGCCCACGGGTCCAACCGGCGCCGGATTTACGGCGCCACTCCCGCCGCGGTCCGATGACGTGATCCCCATGCTGCGTCGGCGCCCGCGCATCATGCCGTGGATCCTGCTCGCGCTGCTGGGAGGCTGGGGCTACATCGTAGCGACCGGGCGTACAGAAGAAGCCAAGGCGATGTTCGAGCAGGTCAAGGCCAAGGTCACCGGCGCCCTGCAGGGCAGCGGCGGGGACGCGTCCAGCAGCATCATCTCGGCACCGACGCCATCACAGGCGCCAGCGCCGGCGAGCACTCCGCGACGCGCGCAGGGCCCGAAGGCGGGGAGCGACGCGGCCAAGGTGGTCGCGACGGACTCCGCCGATGCCGCCGCAGCATCCGCCCGCGCCGACTCCGCAGCCAGTCGCATGCTCACAGCCCCGCCACCCAGCGTGAAGCCGCCCGTCGGCGACTCCATGTCCCGTCCCAAGATCCCGCCACCTCCGTCGAAGTAGTCCGACAGGTCGGCGCTCCTTCAATCGCGCGACCTCCGCGTCGCGAGGTACTCCATCCATGAAGCCATCCTCCGTGTTGCTCGTTGCCATCGCGTGTCTGCTGCCGTCGCCGCAGGCACAGGCGCAGGCGCAGGCGAAGTCCGTCGACTCGCGCGCCTCCATGCTGGTGGACGTCTCCACACTCGACGGGCTTCGTGCGAACGCCGACCTCGTGATCCTGCAGGTTGGGAGCACGGCACAGTTCGACAGCGTACACGTGCCTGGTGCGCGACCCGTTGCACTGACCGAGATCTCGACGCCTCGCACGCCGGGGGCACTCACGCTCGAACTGCCGGACACGCGAATGCTCGAACGCTGGGCACGGTCCGTCGGGCTGACAGACCGCAGTCGCATCGTGGTGGTCCCTTCGGGCACGGAACTGCAGTCGAGCACGCGCGTGTTCCTCACCCTCGCCTACATGGGCATGGCCGATCGCACCAGCTTGCTGGACGGCGGGCTGGTCGCTTGGCAGGCGGCCGGCAAGCCGGTCTCGTCGGGGAGCGCCACGGCGCTCACCGCATCCGGTGGCACACTCACGGTGAAGCCGGACTCCAGCATCATCGCGGTCATTGGCGACGTGGACGCGGCACGCACCGACGCCGGCACCGACATCGTGGACGCACGCACGCCGCAGTTCTACAACGGCAACGGCGGCGGGTATCCGCGCCCCGGTCACATCCCGACGGCGGTGAACATCCCGCTCACCGAGGTGAGCAACGGCACGATGTTCAAGGATACCGATACCCTCCGCGCGCTGTTCACCACCGCCGGCGTGACGAGTGGCGAAAAGGTGATCACGTACTGTCACATCGGGCAGCAGGCCACACTGCTCTGGTTCGTAGCCCGGCGACTCGGCTACGACGCCCGCATGTTCGACGGCTCGTTTCAGCAGTGGAGCGGTAGCGACCTGCCCTTGGTAACGCCCGCGCCCTGACGCGTTGGCCGGCTGGTCGCGTTCTTGGAGACCGGCGCGATTGCCGTTAGCCTGCGTGCTTACAGCGTGCGCTTGCCCAACGCGCTTGCGATCAGCTCCACCGCCAACTCGGCCGTGCGATTCGCGCGGTCGAGCACCGGGTTGATCTCCACGAGGTCCATCCCGATGAGCCGACCGCTGTCCGCCAGTAACTCCATCGCCAGGTGCGCCTCGCGATAGGTCGCGCCACCCGGCACCGGCGTGCCCACACCCGGCGCCTCGCTGGGATCAATCCAGTCCGCGTCGCACGACAGGTACAACCCGCCCGTTGCGAGACTCGCGTGCGCAATGGCGGCGGCCATCACGGCGGGAAGCCCCTGCTCGTCCACGTCGCGCATGGTGTAGGCGCGGATGCCGAGCGCGTGTATGAGCTCGCGTTCCGCCGGATCGACGTCACGCAGGCCGATGTACACGATGTCCTCCGGCCGGAGCGCTGGCGCTGGCGCGGCAATGGCCGCGAGTGCCGGATCCCCGTGTCCGAGCAGGTGCGCCACCGGCATGCCGTGCACGTTGCCGCTGGTGCTGGTGGCCGGCGTGTTGATGTCGCCGTGCGCGTCCAGCCAGATCACACCCAGTCGTTCCCCACGCTCCGCAAGCGCGGTCGCGGCGCCGGCGATCGAGCCCGCGGCCAGACTGTGATCGCCACCCAGCACCACGGGAAACGCACCGGCACGAACAGTCGCGGCCGTGTGTTTTGCCAACTCGCGGCATACCAGCGTGATCGCGGCGAGTTCCGTGCCGCCTCCCGGTCGACGCACCTGCTCAGGCTGCGGCACGTCAAGATTGCCTTCGTCCTCCACCGTGCAGCCCAGACGCTCCAGCGCCGCCACGAGCTGCGCGATGCGGAGCGCCGACGGGCCCATGTCCACGCCGCGGCGGGATGCTCCAAGATCCATCGGGACGCCAAGCAGGCGAACAGTCCAGGGTGCGCGTGATGTCATGCCGGAAAGCTGGCTTCAAGCCGAGGGCTGGCGCTACCCGGTGGATGCTCGGCGGCAGCGCGGCTATGTTCACACAGTCGCCACCCGTCCGCTGATTGAGCCACGAGGAATGATCGTGTCGTCCAGTTCCACCACATCGCACGAGTCAACGCCCCGTGTGGGGGTCGTGATGGGAAGTGCCAGCGACTACGACGTCATGGCGCCCGCCTGCGAGACGCTGCACGAGCTCGGCATTCCGTACGAGGCGCGCGTTGTGTCGGCGCACCGCACCCCCGACTGGCTGTTCCGCTACGCCGAGACGGCACGCGATCGAGGGCTGCAGGTGATCATCGCCGGTGCGGGCGGCGCGGCGCACCTGCCGGGCATGCTGGCCGCCAAGACCACACTGCCGGTGTTCGGCGTCCCCGTACCCGCGACCGCGCTACAGGGCATGGACGCGCTGCTGGCCATTGTGCAGATGCCCGCCGGCATTCCCGTGGGGACGCTGGCCATTGGCCGACCGGGCGCAGCCAACGCGGCGCTGCTGGCCGCGCAGGTGCTGGCGCTGCATGACGGCGAGCTGGCGGAACGTATTGCCGTTCGCCGCGCGACCAAGGCCGAGGAGGCGTTGGCGCGACCGTGGCCCGCTCCCGGCGCGATTGGGCCGCCGGCCGCACAGCCATGAGCGCGGCGAACGCCGGCGATCGCACGCCGACAATCCTGCCGGGTGCCAC
>JBBSPE010000299.1:0-3359 GCA_038259155.1 Gemmatimonadales bacterium | reverse complement strand
GTGGACGCACCCGCATGCATGCCGATGGTCCACGCGGCGTTTGGCGCGTAGCTCATGACCAGGTTTGCACTATGCCGCCGATCATGCGCCGCGAAATAGCGCACGTCGTCGCGCTCGCGGTAGCTCATCGCGTAGCTGTACGCAAACCAACCGCTGAATCCCGCGAGTTCGAGCTGGCGCGCGTACACATCCACACCGTACGCAGTGCCGGTGTACTCACGCAACAACGAAGGGCGCACACGTGGATCCACCGACGACGCCGGTTCAACCAGCCCGTCAAATGACTTGTGATACGACTCGACGCGAAGGAACTGCGAAGCTGAAAGCCAATGTTCGGCGCCGACCACAAGATGTGTCGCCGACGATACGGGGACCTGCCCATCGGCCGTCATCCAGAAGTCGAACAAGCGAAGCGGAAGGTCTTCGTTGCGTACCGCGTGTGTCCACTGCACAAAACGTCCGGCGGAGGCGGTGAGCGCAAAGTCGCGTGTCACACGATACCTGGCCGCGATGCGTGGCGATGCACGTTGCCAACCACGCTGACTCACGCGCTCCACACGCACGCCGGGGCGTAGTGTGAGCCGGTCGTTCACGCGCCACGTGTCGTCGACGAACAGCGACACCGCCGTATTGCGCTGCGCAATGAGCGTGTCACCGTCACTCGCAAGCGCGTCGGGGAACGTCGGTTTCTCCGTGTACGGAATCATCTCGTGGTAGGCGCTCTGCTGCGACGAGAGCTCGTAGCCGACTGCAAGATCGTGATCGCCCGCTGCCTGTTCGAGCCGGCCGGCGACTCGCGTGTCGCGCATGTCCTGAGCAAACGTGATGTCGTCGGTGGGCACGGCGAACGCCGTGCGAAACGCCGACTGCGAGAGCTGCTGCACCAAAGTGCTGCGCGCGCCCAGCGGCTGCGTGTACGTGACACCACCCACTCGATTGCCCCAGTCGAACGTCACGCTGTTTTCGCTCAGCGGCGTGCTCGCGGACTCGGCGATACCAGGATTCCCGTCGAGCACATCCCGTCCCGAGTAGGCAGTCGCCGACAGTGCGCCACCGCGGGGAAGCAGCAGGTGCATGTGCAACTGCGCGTCCTGAAAGTGATACGGAAACACATCAGTACCCTTGATGGCCTGCATCAACTTGTCCACGTACGTACGACGACCCGCGACGCTCCACGCGAGCCGCCCATTGCCGTGCGAGCCGGCGAGGCGCGACGACGTGGCCAGCACGGAAAGATCGGTCGAGCCGTGAACGCCGGGACGTGTTTCCTGCGCACTCTTCACATTGAGCACGCTCGAAAGCTTGCCGCCGTACCGGGCGGAGAAGCCACCGGTGAGCAGTTCCACTTCTCCCACAGCCGCATCGATGAACGTGCCGAAGAGTCCACCGAGATGAAACGGGTTGTAAATCGGAATGCCGTCGAGCATGATCAGATTCTGGTCCGCCTCGCCGCCGCGCACGTTGAAGCTGGTGGAGAAATCGTTGCGGGCGCCAACGCCCGGCAGAAATGCGATCGCACGCAACGCATCACGCTCACCGAGCGCCGGAGCATTCGAGAGTTCGCTGCCACGAATCGTCAGCGCGCTGGTACTCGCGGATTGATCAAACGCTTCGCGCTCCGCGCGGCTCGCGACCGTGTTGACCGAGGTGAGCATGGCGGTGATTGCGCGCATGCGTACGGTGACGTGGCGCAACGAGTCGGCGCCGCCGACGAGTAGTGCCATCGTGTGGGCATGGTAGCCGATGGCGCGCACGACCAGAGTGGCCGGGCCTGTTGGCACATCGCGCAGCGTGAAGCGACCGAGTGAATCGGAGCGCAGTACGGAGCGCGTGCCCAGTACGATGTCGGCGCGGATCGGGAATCCGGTCACCGCGTCCACAACCGTGCCGAGCACCGTGACGCGAAGCTCGGCACGGCCGGCTCGCTCACTGTTGGCCGCGGCGTCAACGGCCGGCGCCGGCGCGGCCGTGGTACTTCCCGACTGCGCCGCGGCCCTGGAAGGAACGAGCATCGACGCGCTGACGCTCGCGAAGATACCGAGTGCGACACATGAGATGTCGAACAGACGACAGCGGGATCGAGACCGCGGACCAACCGCTACCAGAGACATGACCTGCAGAACCCGCGGTGCTGATGTGCCGACTGGGGAATCGGCGCCGTGCGTCTGACGCGACGCAGTTGATTGTGTGACGCAGCACACCAAGACCGGTAACCATACACAGGTCGTGTGGCGAGCGGAACTGTTACAGTCTGGGCAAGCCGATGGGGGTCAACCGCGCCGCCGCCCGGTACCGGCGGCGCCTTTGCGCCGTGAAGAGGGACGTCCTTCGCCCCGCGTGGGGGCAATCACCCGTCGATTCATTCGATGCATAAACGCTGCACGTCCGCCCGTATGCGCCGTGCCACAGCGTGTGGTGCCGTGAACTGCACACCATGCGCACCTGACGAGAGTGTCGCGGCAGAAATGCCGCACCTGGCGCCTTCATATGCGCGCAGCAAGTCACGCAACCACCTCGCTGGTGCGACGGCGTCGAGATGCCCGCGCAGCAACACCACCGGGAGGGCCGCTTTGCGGCTGCGAAGCCGCCGGAGCGTGCGACACAGATCGTCGTCCAGCATGGCGTGCAACTCGGCCAGCAACTGCCGAGGGGAGACGCCGACGTAGTCACGCAGCACGAGGAGGGCGAGCAGCGGACGCTCGCCCAACGCGCTGAGTGCCAGGCGACCTACCTGCCGCACAGCGGAGCGCGCACGGCGATCTGAGGTTGGGCCCACGAGCACGAGGCTGCCGACGCGCGGCGATCGCACCGCGGCACGTGCCGCAATCTGCGCCCCGAACGAATGCCCCAGCAGGCATACATCCCGCAGCCGGTGCCGTCGCAAGTACTCGGTCACCGTGCGGATGTGCAACTCGAGCACGCCAGTCTCTTCCCACCAGTCCGGCAATGGGGTTGCACCGTGGCCGGGCAGATCGAGGGCATGTACTCGCCAGTGCGTCGAGAGCGCCGCGGCAAGCGGCACCATGTTCGCAGACGACACGCCAAAACCCGGCACGAGGACGATGGCGGGCGCACGATCCGAACCACCCACGAGCGACGACACCACAAGTCCGTCGGCCAGCCTGGTGCGCCGTCTCTGCAACCGGGCACGCGATCGCGCCTGCCGCCGGGCATCGGCAATGAGCACGGCAGACAGCGCAGTCAGCGCCGTGGCCCCAATCACCACTCGTGCCATTCCGTTTCCCGCTTGTGCCTCTGCTGGGAGTCCCCCCGAAAAAGCGGGCTCTCCAAAAGTGGAAAACTGTGTACGCCTCGTTCCCCCCCCAAGTCGCGCGCTTAACGCACCAACAGGCCCCCGC
>JBBSPE010000298.1:0-3373 GCA_038259155.1 Gemmatimonadales bacterium | reverse complement strand
ACGAGCGCGCGAGCCCGGTCGCGCTTGAGCATCGTGCAGACAATCGGCACGCTGCCGACGCCCGGGTCGACCGTGCCGGTACGCGTCGCCATGCGCTAGGCCCCGGTGGGCGCGTCGCTGACCACCATGGCCTGTGCGCGCGACAGTACGGCGCGCGCATTGGCGTAGGACACCAAACGGGTTGCCTCTTCGAAACGCGCCCAGCGGCAGGCCGTGATCCCCTCCTCGCGCTGCGGCACCGTGCGTGCATGCTCGGTGCGCATGAGGTAGAAATGGCAGATCTTGTGTCCAAGCTTGCCGCGGAACCGAAAGAACCAGTCAATGGTCTCGATCTCACCGGCGAGCTGCAGCCCGAGCAAACCGGTCTCCTCTTCTACTTCCCGCACGGCGGCCTGATGCGGTAGTTCACCGGCTTCAAGGTGACCCTTGGGGAAACCCCAGTTGCGATAGCTGTCGCGGATAAGCAGGAACAACGCCTCGCCGTCGTGCACGCGATAGACGATGCCGCCGGCCGACGTTTCAAGTTCTGCGCGGGCGCGGCGTTCCGCCTGCTGCTCCGGCGTCAGTTGACGCCGCGTGGGTGGAGTGTGCGAGCGACGAGCGCTACCATGTGGCGCATGTTGGCCAACCGCGGCGTCGTTGGGCGCGGGCGTGATGCTCGGCACCTTGGCTTGCGTCGGTTCGCTCGCCACTGACGCACTTTGGGGCGCGGCCGGTCGCACGGCATCGGTCAATGCGTTTGCGGCAGCGTCTGCAGTAGTGTCTGCCGCAGCGTGTGCGGTAGTGTTTACGGTAGTGTTTACGGTAGTGTTTACGGTAGTGTCTGCGACAGCGTTTTCGGCAGCGTTTTCGGCAGCGGCGCCGACCGCAGGTGTGCTCGTGCGCGCGGCGTTGCCACGTCCACGGCCACGCTTGCGGCGACGCCTGCCCGATGCGTCGGGCGAGGCACTATCTCTGGCAGCGCCGGCATCGGCCTTCGCGCCGCGAACTGCTCCGTTTGACGTGCCCGCCGGCTTTCCGCGACCGCGCCCTCGGCGGCGACGCCGACGACGACCACCGCCCCCGGGCGTGCCCTCGCCCTCGACGGGCTCCGTCACGCGGCCGGTTCGAGTGAGGGACGCCCCTCGATGAACTGTCGCACGATCGGATCGGTGGTGTGCTGGATTTCTTCCACGGTGCCCACCTGCCGCACCTTGCCTTCGTACAACATCGCAATGCGGGTGCCCACGCGATACGCACTCCGCATGTCGTGCGTGATCACGATTCCGGTGACACCGAGCTTGTCGCGCATGCGCACCATGAGCTCATCGATCACGGCGGAGGTGACCGGATCGAGGCCGGTGGTGGGCTCGTCGTACAGGATGTATTTGGGGCGAAGCGCGATGGCGCGCGCGATGCCCACGCGCTTGCGCATGCCGCCGGAGAGCTCGGCGGGGAAGCGCTGCGTCACATCTTCGAGATCGACGATGTCGAGGGATTCGGCGACGCGCGCCTGAATTTCTGCGTCGGAGAGTTCGCCCTGCTTGCGCAGGCCCATGGCCACGTTCTCGCCAATGGACAGGGAGTCGAACAGCGCGGCGAACTGGAACACATACCCGATTTTGGAGCGGAGCTTGACGAGGTCGCGGCGCGAGAGGGTATCGACGCGCACGTTGTCCACCCACACCTCGCCTTCATCGGGTTCAAGCAGGCCCACGATATGCTTGATGGCGACGGATTTCCCGGTGCCGGAAAACCCGATGATCACCATGGTCTCTCCCTCGGCAACATCGAGGGAGAAACCTTGGAGCACTTTTTTGGTCCCGAAGGATTTGTAGACGTCCTTGAGCTGGATCATGGCACCGGTGGGGAGATATCACGAATATGTCACCGGGGCCACGGTGCCACCAGCAGCGGGGTCAGGCGGCGAAACTCCCGAGCGCCCGTCCCACGTCGCCTTCGCGCAACCGCTTGAGGGCACGATCGCGCAGCTGACGCACGCGCTCACGTGTGACTCCGAGCATGGAGCCGATTTCCTCGAGCGTATGCTCGCGCCCACCTTCGAGCCCGAAGTACAACCGGAGCACCTTGGCGTCGCGCGGTGGCAGCGTGGACAGTGCCGTCTCGATTTCATCGGTGAGGAAGCGGTTCATCGCCTCCTCCTCCGCGTCGGGCATCTCGTCCGCGACAAAGCGCTCGATGAGCGAGCGATCGCCGTCCGGGTCCATGGGTGCGTCAAGGCGCACATCGCCGGTGTTCAGCGCTGCGAGCGACTGCACGACGTCCACCGACAGTCCAGTGACCTGCGAGAGCTCTTCGGGCGACGGTTCACGGCGCAGCTTCTGCCGCAGGATTTCCGACGCCTTGATGATGCGCGACAGGTCGGCCGTGCGATTGAGCGGAACGCGTACCGTGCGTCCCTGACGCGCGAGCGACGAAAGAATGGCCTGCCGAATCCACCAGACGGCGTACGAGATGAACTTCACGCCCTGATCGGGATCAAACTTGCGGGCAGCCGTCAGCAGGCCGACGTTGCCCTCACCGATGAGATCGATGAGCGGCAGACCGCGATTCTGATATTTCTTGGCCACCGAGATGACGAACCGCAGGTTGCGCTTGACGAGTTCCTGCAGCGCATCCTGATCGCCAGCCCGGATTTTCTTGGCCAGCTCGATTTCCTCGGCCCCCTTGAGCAGCGGGTAGGTGCTGACCTCGTAGAGGTACTGGTCGAGGATGTCGCGCTCGGGCTCGGAAGGCGCAATCCCTGCTGGGGCTGCACGCCGCCGCTTCCGCTTGACCTCTGTTGTCATGGTCTATTCCTGTAGACGCCTGTGCGCCGGAACGAATGTCTGAATACCTATGATGGCTGAACGCCGGAGGTTCCCGCCTGGTACTGCCGTGTCGCTGCGTGGGCCCAGCGTGGTATCAGGAGACACCAACGAGCGGGGTCTGGTGCAGGGAACCAGCAGATCTACAGGGGAACGCGCGAACCGCCGTGCGCGCTGAGGCGCCGAGACGAATGACCGCGACCAACCGGGGCCAGCCCTGCAAGATACCGATTCATGACCGTTTCGCCAGCATGAATTCCGGACCCTTGGTGGCGGGGACGCAACTCGGTCGCTTGACGTTGGACATACACTCCGCTAGTCTTGGCTGTTCCTGACACCCTCGTTGCCGTTCGCGGTGGCGGGGGTGTCGCGCCCGGGGGCGTAGCTCAGTTGGGAGAGCGCTTGAATGGCATTCAAGAGGTCAGGGGTTCGATTCCCCTCGCCTCCATGCCCGTGTGTTGGGCTCCACGGTGGAGCGCGGTGCACAGGCTGGCCCCGCGGCAGGTGCAGGGCTTTTTGCAGGTGGTGGCACGGCAATGCAGGTGTGCGGGAATAGCTCAGTTGGT
>JBBSPE010000297.1:0-3400 GCA_038259155.1 Gemmatimonadales bacterium | reverse complement strand
CGAAGTCACGAACGATGAACCGAGAGCCACAGATCGGGATTGAACCGATGACCGCCCGATTACGAATCGGGTGCTCTACCGCTGAGCTACTGTGGCAGCCTGCACCTGCACCCACACCTGCACCCACACCTGCACCCACACCTGCAAACCCGCATGCTCTCGCGCGGACTCGAACCGCGACGCCTTTCAGCACCACCACCTCAAAGTGGCGTGTCTACCAATTTCACCACCAGAGCGATCGGCCATCCTGCGGTACCGCGTACTACCCCTAACCAACCGTTCCAGACGTCGTACGGCCCTTCGGCCCTTCGGTACTGCTTGCCGGTCCCATCCGGCCCTTCTCCTACGGGAGCGACGGGGCTCGAACCCGCGACCTCTCGAGTGACAGTCGAGTGCTCTAACCAAACTGAGCTACGCCCCCAACACACCTGCGTACCGCACCCACATAGCCTCAACGGGAATCGAACCCGTCTCTCCACCTTGAAAGGGTAGCGTCCTAACCGATAGACGATGAGGCCAGACTCGGTGACGCCACACTCCCTCCGGACTCACCGACGAACCAATCTGTTGTCCAATCCTGCCTGCCAACATTCCATCTGGCTATTGCATAGCGGTAACGGGATTCGAACCCGTGTTCCAGCCTTGAGAGGGCTGTGTCCTAGTCCCCTAGACGATACCGCCGTATCACCTGACTTTGTGCCCACCGCGGCACCCACACCAACCAGCGGCCACTGCAGTTCAGCCACACAATCTACACCGGAGCAGGCCCGGAGGGAATCGAACCCCCAACCGCCGGTTTTGGAGACCGGTGCTCTACCAATTGAGCTACGGACCTAGACGCGATTTGCTGCGCACTGCCAGGGTGAACGACGGGACTTGAACCCGCAACCCCCGGAATCACAATCCGGTGCTCTAACCGATTGAGCTACGCCCACCATAGGGACCCACCTGAGGATCCACACCAACTCTCACCGAACCCCGCTCGACACACCAACACGACCGGAGCCCCAAAGTGTAACCGCTCGGCCTCACCGATTCAAGCGGGAGGCCGACGCTCCAACAAACTCGCTCACTCCTTCGCACGCTCCAGGTACTCGCCCGTGGCCGGGTTCACGCGCACCCGCGTGCCCTGCTCCACGAATTCCGGCACGTTGACCGTCACGCCGTTCTCCAACTTCGCCGGCTTGGACGACGCATTCTTGGTCGCGCCACGCACCACCGGCGCCGTCTCCACGATCTCCAGAATCAGCGAATTGGGCAACTCGATGCCGATCGGCTTGCCGTCGTAGTACTCCGCGAGAATCTTCATGCCCGGCTGCACCCACGGCGCCGCATCCCCCAGCGCCTCGGCATCAAGCTCAAACTGGTCGAAATCGGCCGAGTTCATGAAGTGGTACGAGTCGCCGCCCTGATACAGGAACTCGAGCTCGCGCGTCTCCATGTTCGCCTTCTCGATGGTATCCGCCGCGCGGAACCGATGATCGAACGAACTGCCCGTGCGCAGATTCTTGAGTTTGGCCTGCACCATCGCACGCAGATTGCCGGGCGTATGGTGCCGAAACTCGATGATGCGGCACGGGTCGCCCTCGAACACGAGCACCATCCCGCGGCGGATCTGGGTTGCCGTTAACGCCATATTGTCTTCACACTGATCAGGGACGAAGCAGAGTTGCTCAAGCAGCGACGGAGCCACCACACCCAAGTGGGCAACAGGCGTGTACTCCGGGCCAGCCTTGGAATTTATCGGGAATTGTCGCGAGTGGCAACCGCCGGCGCCACGTGGCGGCGCTCCTGCCCGATCAGCGGCGCCGCGCGGAACGGTCCACGACTGTCCTCGGAAAACGACACGTCCTGAAAGCGCCGACCCTGAAAGACCGCCCCCGGCGGAATCTGGTTGGACGGCGTGGGTGCAAAACGCGCCTGTTGGCCGTAGTGCCGCGCCAGCCCCATCAACAAGCCCTGCAGCAACCCCACGCCTTCGTCGGACGCCGGCAGACTGATCCGGAGCCGCGACGCGTTGATCATTTCCACGTCCACCGACGGCAACTTCGCGTCGGGCACCAGCGCCTGCAGCGCGCCATCCACCACGCCGTGCATGTGCAGACAAAACGTCAGCGCCGTGGTGTGTCGTCGCAGATCGGCCCGCAACAACGGCTCCAACGTGGGCATGGCCCGCTGGCCAATCAGCCGATACGCGTCCGGCAGCGACAGCGACAGCGCTCCCGCAATCGCCTCGGCAATCGCCACCAGGTACGGATCCGCAATGACCGTCCCCGTGGATGCCTGTCGCGCCGTCGCAGCGTCGGCGCGCATGCGCTCGGCCGCCTCGGGCGCCGCCACGGACGCAATCACCTCGTCCAGCACGTCCCGCAGGTGCAGGTCGCTCATCGCGTCCTCACAGGCTGTCCGCCGCGACCGAATCCGCCGGCGGCGCAACCAGCAACGGCCGCAGCGCCTCCCACATGGTGGCCGCCACGAGTCGAGACCCGCGCTCATTGGGATGGATGCCGTCGGATTGATTGAGCGTGGCCTCGCCGGCCACGCCCTCGAGCAGGAATGGCAGCAGCGGCACCCCCGTAGACGCCGAGGCCGACGGATACGCGGCGTGGAATCGGCGCGTGTAGTCGGCGCCGAGGTTGGTGGGCGCCTCCATCTGCACCAGCGCGATCCGCGCGTCGGGCTGACGGGCTCGCACACGCTCCACGATCGCCACCAGGGTGGCTTGCGTGGTATCGGGATCCACGCCTCGCAAGCCGTCGTTGGCGCCCACTTCGAGCACCACAAGGTTGGCGCGCTCTGAGAGCACCCAGTCGGCTCGGCGCAGCGCGCCCGCCGAGGTCTCCCCGCTGAGGCCGGCCGCGACAATCGTCACCGGCACGCCGGCGCTGTCCGCCAGACGCTGCACCAACGCGGGCCAGGCACTATCGGGGTCCAGCCCCAGCCCCGCCGTCAGGCTCGTGCCCAGAATCACCACACGCGGGCCGCCTTCCGCCGTCATCGCGACACCTGAGGTTCCGGTTGCCGCAGCCGGGGCACCGCTAGTTGATTGCGGAGGCATTGCGGTGTCCGAACTGCCACCACAGGCGCCACTTGCGACCAGCAGTGACACCGCCAGCATCACCCGGACTGACAGCAACGGCACGGCCGGACACGACCGCGCCCGCGCCCGCGTTTCACCAGAACACCCTGATCGCTTCTCCGACTCCAGTCGCATGCTTGTTGCTCGCACGTTGTCCAAGGCTTACTCCAGCGGTGACCGACCGCTCACGGTGCTGCACGACGTCTCATTCGAGATCGCGCGCGGCGCGTACGTATCCATTGTAGGCCCGTCGGGTTCCGGCAAGACCACCCTGCTGGGTTTGCTCGCTGGTCTCGATACGCCCTCAAGTGGCAGCGTGTT
>JBBSPE010000296.1:0-3409 GCA_038259155.1 Gemmatimonadales bacterium | reverse complement strand
CGTGCCGACCATGATGGCCGTGAGCGGTGGAGCGGCGCGCCCGATCGCCCTCGCCGCTGTGGAAGCGCAGACGGTGCGTGGTGCCGACGCCATTCACGCCGCCATGCGCGCGGCGCTGACCGATTTGCGATCCGTGGGTGCCGCCGATCTGGCTCTCGTGGCCCCGCTGCTCGACGAGTTCGATCCTGTGGAAGTGGCTGCGGCAGCGCTGCGCCTCTTCGACGACGCCCGGCGCGCCCTCGCGGCCGAGCACGGCAATGCGGCGGCGTCGCGCGCGGTGTTCGGGTCTCCGGTGCGTGCGGCAGCCGCCGCAGCCAGCGAGTCATCGGCCCGCAGTGGCACCACGCGCGTGTTCTTCAATGTGGGCAAGCGCGACAACGTGCGGCCGGGCGACCTGCTGGGCGCGATCGCCGGCGAGTCTGGTTTGCCGGGCGACCGCATTGGCAGCATCGATCTGTTCGAGTCGCATTCCCTCGTGGAGATCGCGTCGGATTCCGTGGAGACGGTGATCGAGAAGCTCACGGGCGTCACGTTGCGCGGGCGGCAGCTGCACGTGCGTCGCGATGATCGCGGCGCGGGTGGACACGCAGGGTTTGGTGGTGCACGCGGTGGCGCTGACAAGCCGCGCAGCTTTGACCGCGGTGGTGATCGCGGCCGTGGCGGTGATCGTCCGCGTTCGGGCGGGCGTGAGCGTGGCGGCGACCGTGGCGCATCGCGTGGCGGCAAGCCGTGGGAAGAGCGCAGCAGCGAAGGCCGGAGCGGCCCGCCGCGTGGTCGCCCCGATTCGCGTGGTGGAGCGGGCGGCGATGGCGAGCGCGGGCCCAGCCGTGGCCCGTCGCGTGGACCGGATCGCGGCCCGTCGCGCGGCCCGGATCGCGGCCCGGATCGTGGCGGAGATCGCGGCCCCCGCGGCGCGTCGTTCCGACCGGATGCAGCACGTCGTGAGTTCGGCGACCGTTCGCCCTCCGAGCGGACGGAGCCGAGGCGTGAGTGGGCGGGCCGCGGTGAAGCGCTGTCGCGTGCGGCACGTCCACGTCCGGAAGCCCGTGGTGCGGATCGCGGGAACGACCGCGGCAACGAGCGTCCCAGCCTGCCGTTTCGTCGTCGTCCGGATCGCGGCGACGCATGAGTGACGCATGAGTGCTGGGTTCCACGCGTCCGGTGGATGGATCGAGGTCATCGCCGGTGTGATGTTCAGCGGCAAGACGGAGGAGCTGCTCCGTCGAGTGCGCCGCGCCACCATTGCCCGCAAGCGCGTCCAGGTGTTCAAGTCGCACCTGGACGATCGCTACGCGGGACTCTGGGCCGTGTCCAGCCACGACCAGCGCACGTTCGATGCGGTACCGGTGGATTCGTCGGCACAGATCGCGCAGCGCGTGGACCCCTTGGCCCACGTGCTCGCGATCGACGAAGCGCAGTTTCTGGACGCGGGCATCGTACAGGTCTGCACGTCGCTGGCCGAGCGTGGTCGCCGTGTGATCGTGGCCGGCACAGATACGGACTTTCGCGGTGAACCGTTTGGCGCCATGCCACAGCTCATGGCCGTGGCCGAACAGGTGGACAAGTTGCACGCGATCTGCGTGCTGTGCGGAGCGTCGGCCAGCCGCAACCAGCGGCTGATTGACGGTCGGCCCGCCCGCTACGATTCTCCAACCATCATGGTGGGCGCTGCCGATTCGTATGAGGCACGCTGCCGGGCCTGTCATGTGGTTCCACGCGTGGACTCGGCACAGGGACGTCTGCTCTAGTTTGAAGCGCGTGCAGGCCCGGCGCGTGACAGCGAGCCGGCACCCGTGACGCGGAACGGGGCTGCGGCGTCTCTCACACGAAGCCGGTCCCTATTCCCCGTTCCCCACAGGCTGTGCCATGGGTGTGATTGCAACGCTGTTGGCGCACGAAAACCGTTCGGCGCGACTGCGCCAGGCGGCGCGTGACCGTTACCGGTTCATTCCGTGCGATGACTGGACGTCGCTGACGCGCGCGTGCGAACGCGGGGCGATCAACGTGGTGGTCTTCGATCTGTACGTGGATGGCCGCGCTGACTTCGAACGCGTGCGCCAGCTGCGCGTGCGTGTTCCCCGCGCGGCCCTGGTGGCGTATGTGGATCTGTCGCGTGAACGCGCTCGTGACATGTTCGACGCCGGCCGTTGCGGCATTGACGTGCTCATCGTGGCCGACGAGTCGGATACGCCGGCCCAGCTGGGCGCCCTGCTCGACCAGGCCGAGGCGCGCAGCGTGTCGAGCCTGCTCAAGCCACACCTCTCGGGCCTGCGGTCGGTCGTGCGTGACGCGGTGATGCTGTCCGTCACCCGGGCGCACGAACGCCTGACGCCGGACGGGTTGGCGCGACTCATTGCCGTGTCCCGTCGGCTGCTGTCCAAGCGGCTGGAGGGCGCGATGTTGCCGCCGCCGCACCAGATGCTCACGTGGGGCCGTCTGATCGTGGCGGCCAGCATGCTTGAAGACGGCTCCCGCAGCGCCGATGGCGTGGCTGGTGCGCTCGATTTCCCGAGCGGCAGCGCCTTTCGCAATACATGCCAGCGCTATCTCGGCTGCACGCCGCACCAGATCCGGCTCAAGGGCGGGGCGGCGTGGGTGATCCAGGAACTGCTCGTCACGCGTGACCGGCGTCGCGACGCGCTGCTCGATGACGACGATGAAGAGGCGTCCGCGGCCGCCTAGCGCGCCGCTGGTGCCACCGTCCGTGCGTCATCACGGACGACCCCGAAGGGCCGGACCACGACAGTGGTCCGGCCTTTCGTCCGTCTGCGACCGGTGGTTTCTTGTGCCATGCTTCGCATCGGCCTCACGGGCAACATTGCCAGCGGCAAGTCTTCGGTCTCGCGCGAGTTCGCGCGACTGGGCGCGCGCGTGCTCGATGCTGATCTCCTGGCCCGGGAGGTCGTCGCACCGGGCAGCGCCGGCCTGGCACAGGTGGTGGAGCGCTTTGGACCGTCGGTCCTGCAGCCGGACGGCGCGCTCGACCGGGCGGCCCTTCGTGCGCGGGTGTTCGGCGATGCAGCAGCGCTGGCGGCGCTCAACGGGATTGTGCACCCGGAAGTCGGACGGCGGCGAGCCGACCGCGCGGCTGCCGCGCAGGCAGATGGCGTGCGCGTGCTGGTGGACGAGATTCCACTGCTCTTCGAAGTCGGGCTCGCGGATGAGTTCGACGCGATAGTTTTCGTAAACGCTTCCGAGGCCGAGCGCCTGCGCCGACTGACGCAGGATCGCGGCTTGCCGGAATCGGAGGCCCGAGCGATGATGTCGTCGCAGGGCGAGGTGGCGCAGAAGCAGTCTCGTGCCACGTGGGTGATTCAGAACTCTGGTTCGCGCGAGGAGCTGTTGGCGCGCGTGGACGTAGTGTGGCGGGAAATTCAGGCCATGCAGGAAGCGCAGGCAACGCAGGAAT
>JBBSPE010000295.1:0-3415 GCA_038259155.1 Gemmatimonadales bacterium | reverse complement strand
GCCGGCGTCAAGCCCGAGATCGCGCTCGAGGTCATCAACGCCTCCAGTGGCCGCAGCAACGCCACCGAGCACCTGTTTCCCGAGCGCGTGCTCACCGGCGCTTTCCCGCGCACGTTCCGCGCGGCGTTGCTCGACAAAGACGTGGGCATCGCCGCCGATCTCGCACGCGCCGAAGGCGTGCCGTCGCCCCTGTTGCAACTCACGGCCGAGCTCTGGCGCATGGCGCACCGCGAACTCGGCGAGGAGGCCGATCACGTCGAGGCGGTGCGCGTGGTCGAGCGCTTGGCGGGCGTCGAGCTGCGCAGCGCGTCGGTGGAGGTCGCATGAGCCGGCAGCTGGTGGCGGACACGCACCACATTCGGGCACAGTTTCCGGCGCTTGATCGGGTGCATCTGGGGCATCAGGTGGCGTACTTCGACGGACCGGGTGGTACGCAGGTGCCGCGCGCGGTCGCCGAGGCGATGACGGACTACCTGTTCCACCACAACGCAAACACGCACTGGGTGTATCCCACCAGCGTGGAGACCGACGGACTCATCGCCTCGTCGCGTACGGCGCTGGCGGAGTTCCTCGGCGCAGATGCCGGCGAGATTGCCTTTGGTGCCAACATGACCACGCTCATGTTCCATGTGGCGCGGGCCATCGGCCGCACGTTGTCACCGGGTGATGAGATCGTGGTCACGGAGCTTGACCACCACGCGAACATTGCGCCGTGGCAGGCGCTCGCGACGGAGCGCGGCGCGGTCCTCAAGTGGGTGCCGTTCGACGTGAAGACATCGCATCTGGACTTCGACGCGTACGTCCGCGCCCTGTCTCCACGAACGCGAGTGGTTGCCATTGGCGCCGCTTCCAACGCGCTTGGCACCATCACCGACGTGCGATCGCTGATTGCGATGGCCACGGCCACCAATGCACTCACGGTGGTGGATGCGGTGCATCTCGCGCCCCATCACCTGGTGGACGTGCGTGCGCTCGACTGCGATTTTCTCGCGTGCTCAGCCTACAAGTTTTATGGACCGCACATCGGGGTGCTCTACGCGCGCGCGTCGGTACTCGCGGCGCTCGATGTGCCCAAGCTGGAACCGTCACCGAACGAGGGCCCGGAGCGCGTAGAAACCGGCACGCAGAATCACGAGGGCATCGTGGGAGCCGCCGCCGCGGTTGATTTTTTGGCGTCGCTCGCGCCAGACCGCGTGGGAACACGTCGCGAGCGACTCGCCGCCACCCTCGACGCGCTGCATCACCGGGGCGAGCAACTCGTGGCGCAACTGTGGGAGGGCGCCGCGCGCATGCCATGGGTGACACCGGTTGGGCCACTGCCCGGCACTACCCGAACCGCCACCGTGAGCATGCGGGTACGTGGTGGCGCGGAAGCCGCCGCGCGGGCGCTCGCCGAGCAGGGCATCTTTGCCTCGAGCGGCGACTTTTACGCCAGCACGGTGGTGGAGCGCCTGGGGGCCGCGGAGGAGGGACTGTTGCGCATTGGGTGCATGGCCTACACGACCGAGCGGGAGATCGATCGGCTGCTGGCGGCGCTGCACGGACTCGGCGGCTGATGTCCTCCGCCGACCTGCACGTGGTGCTCCACACGCTGCTGCCCGGCATCACCAACCGAGCGGGCGCCAACATCGAGGTGCGGCTGGAGCCTGCGCTGGTCGCGGGACACGTGCTCGTTGATGTCGAGTCGCTCCGCGACGCCGTGCTGGCGCTCGTGGACAACGCGATGCGCGCCATGCCTGACGGTGGGACGCTTACCGTCCGCACCGAGCACGTGGAGGCGGCTGGCGCTGAGTTTGGCCCTGTGCCGCCGTTGGCGCCCGGTCGCTACATGCGCGTGACCGTGCAGGACACGGGTCACGGCATGGAGGAGCCGGAGCGTGTCGATGCCATCGATGCGCAGCCCGGCGACTCCCGTGGCTTGGCGCGCGTGCTCGACCTCGTGCGTGACATCCGTGGCGCGCTGTGGCTGGACAGTGCGCGTGCCCAGGGGACACGGGCGTTTCTGTACCTGCCGCTCGTGCAGCGGGAGGAAGGCGCGCACATTCCCACGGTGCTGCTGGTCGAGGACGAAGCCTCCGTGCGTTCCGTGGTGCGGCGCATGCTGTTGGGGCAGGGGTTTGCCGTGCGCGAAGCCCGTGACGGCGAGACCGCCCTGCGCTTGTGGCACGCGGGCCGCACCGACATTCGCGCCGTCGTCACCGATGTCGTCATGCCCGTGATGGGCGGACGGGACCTCGCGCGCGAATTGCGCGTGCACGATGACCGTCTGCCCGTGCTGTTCATTTCGGCGTATGCCAGCGATGAGCCGGGTCTGCTGGACGGTGTGCACGAACCGCGACAGTTGCTCGCGAAGCCGTTCACCAACGATACGCTGCTCTCGGCGCTGCGCCGCTTGGTCTCGACCCACGCGTGATGGCGCAATCGCGCGGTGTGCACGCACGAAACGCCCGTGGGGCGCTTGGTTTGCTGCTTGGTGGCGTGATCGGCGTCGCGGGGTGCGCTGATCGCCCGGAGCCCGCGGTGGCACCGCCGAGCATCGAGTTCCTCGTCGCGTCCGGCGACTCGACGTTCTGGGTACGCGCGGGCGCCGACGGCATTCGCGTGCAGAGCGGTCCGCTGTTGCTCACGCGCGACGCGGCGCAGTTGTTCCAGCTCACCATCAGCGAGGACATCACGGACTACCTGGATGCCGAGTTCGTGTCGGAGCGCCTGCTGGCCACGCCGATCGGCTCGAACGACTCCGTGGTGTTGTACGGCGACGAGAGCGTGCAGGAGGCGCGGGCGCGCTGGCTGTCGCGTCGGCCGGGTGAAGAACCCATCGACGTGCTTGAGGAGGACGCGCCGGAGCCCGAGTCCTCCGCCGCCGATTTTCTCGAGGTCATCAACGTACATTCGCGCTGGGTGAGCTGGGCGCACTCGCTCGACGTGGACCTCGCGGACGATCGCGGGCACACGCACACCCGCCGTCGCGGCGTGACGGACCTGCGCACCGGGGCACGTGCCACGCTGGATTCGCTGTACGCTCCCGACGAAGCGCGTCGCCTTGAGGCCGCGGGCCGCGCGTCGCTGGACACGATCCTCGCCGTGGTGCGCGAGGCGCGCGACGAGCGCGCACTGCGCGCCCGCGCCACGCTGGCGAGTTTTGTGTTCGACGCCACTGAATTTTCCCTCTCCGATGTGGCCACGGAACCGGCGATCGTGTTCCACGTTGGCGGTGTGGGAGCAGATGGCGAAGCGCTCGACCTCCTGCTGCCACCGCTACGGGTGCTGCAGGAGCCCGCCTGGTGGAGGGCCGTGCGCCCCACGCTGCCGATCTGGTCTGCAGACTCCTTGACGGTGGAGTGGCGCACCGGCGGGGCACGAGTGATCGGGACCGTGGACTCGTCGCGCACCCGGATCGCGCTCGTGCTGGTCG
>JBBSPE010000294.1:0-3431 GCA_038259155.1 Gemmatimonadales bacterium | reverse complement strand
CTCTTCCCGGCCGAGCACGAGCTGCCCGTCCGACAGCACGGCCGCCGGACTCGGCGAGTTGAGAAACGTGGGTGTCGGACTCACCGAACGCACCCAGTTGCCCTCAGGATCGAACACGAGAAACTGCCACGGGTCGTAGTCACCCGCGTACACCGTGTCGCCAGGCAGCACGTGCAGATAGAACGGATCGGCGAACTCGCCCGGACCTCGTCCCTGGCGCCCGGAGGCGCGAATGAAGGTGCCGGTGGAGTCGTAGTAGCGAATGTCGTGCGTGCTGCGCTGCGCCAGCACAATGCGCCCGTCGGAGAGTCGCACGGCGCCGAAAATGCCGGACAGCATGTACTCGGGCTCGCCTTGCTCCACGCCAATCGAGAGCGTGGGTTGTGCGCCGATCGTGCACGTGCTCGTGAGCTGCGCGAGGTCCTGCTCCACGATGGTCACACCGCTGCTGTCACGCATCGCCACCGCCGCACTCGACGCCGGCGGTTCGCTGCAGGCCGAGAGCGCGGCGAGCGACAGGAGCGCAGCGCCTGCGCCCCGCGCAAACGCCGGCGCGAGGCGACGTACAGTCATACCGCGCATCGTCTCACGCTCCCTGCTGAAGAGTTGTGTTCCCGTGCGGACGCCAAGTTGCCGTCGGTTCACACTCACCGCCACCACGCGCCGAGCGGAGCCGTGGCGTCCAAGCCCCACGAGGGTCCGCGGGATTCACCCGGCGGCAGGTTGAGGCGTGGGCGCACCATGATCTGCCGACCCACCGGGACGCCAACTGCGAGCGTGAACGGCAGGTGGCCACCGAGAAACCGGTCGTCAATGATGTCGCCCGCGATCCGGGTTTCGCGCACCCACACCACTCCGGCGGCAACGGACGGCTCGAGACGCACGCCGCCAACGGTGAACGCACGCACGAACTCGAGGTCAAAACGCAGTCGCGAGTGTTCCTCGAAACCCGAGCCGCCCGAGAGCGGGTCTCCGGAGCGGGTCACGCGCAATCCGGTTCCCGTCGCGTACCCGCCGGACATGCACAACGCACCCCGCTCGCCGATTGGGCGCACTCGGCCGGCCCGGATGCCCAGCACCTGGTGCTCGCGCTCCATGAAGCTGATGGACGGAGCCCACGGGATCCTGCGCCGACCGAGCGCGTAGCCACGATCCGTGTACTCGCCGGCCACGAACCAGCGCTCGTGATGCAGGGCTACCGCCGCGCCGCCGGCATGTCCACGACCACCCCACTCCAGCCCGCCCGAGAGGCGACCTGTGGGCGCCGTGACCGTGCCAGGCGCGAGGCACAGCTGGGCACGCAGCGCCGCGACCGGCAGAAACATGGGCATCAGCGCGAGTACAGCGAGCTGCGCGACGCGGGCAGTTGGGATTCGAATGGTGACCCGGGGCTGGACATGGACGCGGCAGGTTTCGCACAGGTGGTGAGGATTGCACCCGGCCCCCATACGCTGACCAACGATGACGTGTCACGATTGGATCAAGCCGCGCTGCGGCAACCCGTGTCGCCGTCTCGCAGCGCTTCGCTGCTGCGCCCTCTGTGCTAGGCCCCCTGCGCGAACACCCGCAACCACTCCGGCCAGTTGCCGCTCAACTCGAAGAAGTCGTCGAAGTACACGAGGCCCACGCCCTCGATCGCATCGATGAGACCGCTGATTGCGTCGTCGCCCACCAGCGGGCCGATCGCGATGAGCTCTCCCTCCATGCGGAACTCCTCGTCGGTGAGGTTGAGCCACTCGTCGAACTGACGGCGTGTGAGGCCGGCGCGCTCAAAGGCGGGCTTGCGGATGAACAGCGTGGGGGCGGAGCCATCGATGGAGAGTGCCATGCCGGGAAGATAGCGCGCGAGTCAGCCGCCAGCGCCGCACACACGGGCATCTCGCATGGCGCGCGCGGTGACGCGCGGTGACGCATATGCTGAGGCTGTGTAGCTTTCCCGCATGTCGACTGTACCGCCCACTCCGCCACGTACGCGATCCGCCAGCTACGAAGAAGTCTTCGACGTGCTCGTGGTTGGCGGCGGACACGCCGGCACCGAAGCCGCCGTCGCCGCCGCGCGGGCCGGCGCGTCCGTGGGTCTCGTCACCACCGCGCTCGAGACCATTGGCCAGATGAGCTGCAACCCGGCCATCGGCGGGGTCGCCAAGGGCACGGTGGTGCGCGAGGTGGACGCGCTGGGAGGGATCATGGGCCGAGCCACGGACCTCGCGTCGCTCCAGTTCCGCATGCTCAACCAGGGCAAAGGCCCCGCCGTGTGGGCACCGCGCGCGCAGTGCGACCGCGGGTTGTACCGGCGCGCGGTACGCTCACTGCTCGAGGAGCACGCTGGCGTGCACACCATTCAGGGCACGGTTGCGCGCCTGCTGCTCGAGGACAACGGGCGTCGGGTGGCCGGACTCGAGACGCTGGAGGGGCGCCGCTTTGGTGCACGGGCCGTGGTGCTCACCACCGGTACGTTTGGACGCGGCACGCTGCACATTGGCACCAGCACGCAGATCGCCGGCGGGCGCGCAGGCGAGGCGGCCAGCACCCATCTCGGCCAGCAGCTCGATGCGGCCGGATTGGAGACGCGCCGCTTCAAAACCGGCACGCCGCCGCGCATTGACGGCCGGTCTGCGGACTATACCCAAGTCGCGCTCCAGCCCAGCGAGGTGGAGGAGCATGACTGGTCGTGGTCGCACTTCTGGCCCACGCCTCGGCGGGCCGGCTCGCGCACTCGGCATCCCGACCAGATGCCCTGCTGGATTACGTATCTCGAAGCACCCGGGAAGGCGCTCATCGAATCGCACATCAACGAGAGTGCGATGTACGGTGGGGCCATCGCGTCGCAGGGGCCGCGCTACTGTCCGAGTGTCGAGGACAAGGTGGTGAAGTTTCCGCACGCCGTGCGTCACCAGCTGTTCCTCGAACCCGAGGGGCACGACACGCACGAGCTGTATGTGAACGGGCTTTCTACGTCGCTGCCCGCTCCCGTTCAGCTGGAGGTACTGCGCTCCATTGCCGGACTGCAGGACGTGCGGGTGACACGGGCCGGCTATGCGATCGAGTACGACTACTATCCCCCCACGCAGCTCGATCATGCGCTGCAGTCGCGCGCCATTGCCGGCTTGTGGTTTGCGGGCCAGGTGAACGGCACCACCGGCTATGAGGAGGCGGCGGGTCAGGGTGTGGTGGCCGGTCTCAATGCGGCGCGGTGGTCCCGCGAGCTGGACCCCGTGGTGCTGGGCCGAGAGACGAGCTACCTGGGCGTGTTGGTGGATGATCTTGTCACGCGGGGCGTGGACGAGCCGTATCGGTTGTTCACGTCGCGCAGCGAGTTCCGGCTCACCGTGCGTCAGGACAATGCGATCGCACGGCTGACGCCGATTGGAGAGGCGCTCGGTCTGTACGACGCGCGTGAGCGGGTGTGCATCGCGGCTCGCCTGGATGCG
>JBBSPE010000293.1:0-3449 GCA_038259155.1 Gemmatimonadales bacterium | reverse complement strand
GTTTCGATTGCGTACCGACCGACATATTTTGACGCCTCGGCCTCCGCCAAGAGCTCGCTGAGCGTGGGCGTGACTGTGTAGTTCATGGTCACGCGCGTATCAGCCCAGTGCATGGCCATCGTGGCGCCGCGCGCCGTCACTGCCGGAAACGACCAGGTGAGCACGTCCTGCAGCGGCATGGCCTTCGCGTTGGCGTGCACGGGGATTTTCAGGTGTCGCGCGGCCGGCTCCGGATGCGCCATGTGGAACTGCTGCCACTCCGGATCGAGCAGCATGGTCCACACGGAGTCCTTGGTGATGATCATCCACACGCCGAACTTGCCGGTGGGCACCCTTACGCCCTCGATCTCGATGGGGGCGCTCGTCTGGAGTGTGGTGGCCCAGTTCGCGCCGGGCGTCCACACTTCGTCCCAGTGAGCCGCGCGTGTGCCAAAGATCTCGGTGCGCCCGCGCAGTCGAGGCCGAGAGTATTCCACGGTGACCTTGGTGCCGTCTACCACCTGGCTGATCGTCTGCAGTTCGCTCGCGCGGATTTGCGCGGACGCCGCGCTCACGGGAATGCCTGCGAGCGACAAGAAGAGCGCGACTGGGAGGACGTGCCGCATCGGTGTCTCCTGGGTCAGATCGTGAAATCGGCGTGCGGCCGACCGCTCAGCCGAACTGGGCGTCGATCGCTACGCGGATATCCGCCAGCGAGCGACCAGCTTTGGCCATGCGCACGGCCACCCGACCTTCCCCCTGACAGATGGGGCAGACCATCGCCATCGCGGTGGTGCTCTCGTAGCAGGTGAGCAGCGAGTAGTGATCGGCCAACTCGGCACACCCGCAGTGACAGCGAATGCCGTCCACCACGTGCGGGATGGCGCGAATGCCGTCGAACAGCTCCACAAGGTGTGGCGTCTTGGCGAGCATCTCAGCGCTCGCCACCTTGGCGCCCGTGATGCCGGGGCGCGGCGTGGGATGTCCGGGCAAGCCACGCGCCCAGACGCTCGCCGGCAGCAACGTCCCCACGGCCAGCGCGGCGGACGACTGCACGCTGCGCAGCAACCACTGTCGGCGAGAAAGCGCATTCAGGGCTCGCATGAAAGAAACGTGCAGACGCCGAGCCTACGACGCAAGATCGGCGACTTGGCTGCACCGCACCACGTTGGTGTCGGGTGACATCCTTCGCCGCACCAGTCGCCGCGCCCGCCAGTCGCTCAGGTTCCACGTGCGCCATCCCCCGCGCCGCTCGCCCGTCCAGCGCTCCGTCAGCATGGTTGACACGGTACATCGCTCCACCGCTGGCAGGTCTTCGAGATGCGCGAGCATGGTGGGCACCGCGTCGGCGCTGAGCGACTGCAGGTACGCACTGTCCACGTCGGCACCAGTCGCCGCGCGCGCGAGGTTCACGCGGGCGATCACGGCGTGTGGGTTGAGTGCGTACAGTGCCACCAGACACACCGCCGCCGCGCCAATGCTGGCCACCACGAACCGCTCGCGCCGACCGAGCAGCACCGTGGCCACGAACACAAGCAGCACCATCGTGAGCCACGCGATCACCACGCTCACATACAGGCGCTGCTCCGTGAGACCATACGCGCCCTGATACAACCGCATGCGGTATGCTGCTGATGCGATCACACCCAGCAGCAGCCCCACCAACACCAGCATCGTGCCACGCAGCACGCGCCGCGCGGACGTGTGCTCCCTCGCCGTCGCCCAGTCAGCCGCCAGCAGGATCGGCACGACGAGCACCGTGGTCGCCACGAGTTCAAAGAATCCGCGGCGCGCGTACTCGGCGTAGCTGAGTCCCGGCGTGAGCTGCACGAGATCGGCCCCGCCAAAGAGGTAACGCACCTGCACCAGCATGAACGCCAGAAACATCAGATTGAGAGTCCAGAGCGCCACCGACACCTCCGCTGGCGCAAGCACCGGCTGGGGCACGCGCAGCCGATCCATGACGTCGCGATCGGGCACGAGGAAGGCGCGCAGGAAGCCCGCCGTCGCCCACGCAATGAACGCCGTGAAGACCACGTGCTGCAGCATGGCGTCGAGGTCCACACGGAACGTGTCGTGCACGAGACGCTCGAACACCGGATCGGCGGACATCAGCAGTGCGCCCAACAGCAGCAGCGCGGGAAGGGCCATGAGCGCGCCGCGCACGCCGGTGCGCACGGTACGCATCCAGCCGGAACGAGAGGTGTCGGCGTCGCCTTCGCTGCGGCCCCAGCCAATCGGACCGGCGGCGCACAACACACCCACGCGCACGGCGGCAAACACCACGTCGCTGACCTGCGCTCGTGTGACCCATGCCGATGTCGCCCGACCGGCCGCGAGCCCCAGCAGTGTCACGGCGGCGAGCAACGAGAACACGGCGAGTGCGTCCGCATCGCGTACCATGAGATCGAGCGCGAAACAGAGCGCGCCGCCTACCAACCACCACGTTTCCGCGCTCGCCGGAGCATCGCGCCGTTTGAGCAGCATGGCCAACACCGCCACACCGGCGAGCGCCCACAGACCAATGTTGAGGCCGGGGCGCCCCTCAACCCGTAGGATCGCGTCCGCCACGGCTCCCAGCAGCAGCGCCCACAGGAGCGCGGAGGTACGGAGCGCGGCGCGGGGGTTTTTGTCTCGGAGGCTCTCGTCGTTGGCGGTTGTCGCGTTGGCGCTCATGATGCGACCGCTGAGCGTGTATCGAGCGCGAGGCCACCAAAGCGACGGTGACGGCGGTGGTACTCCGCCACGGCCTCGGCCAGCGCAGTCGCTTCGAAATCGGGCCAGGCCACGGGCGTGAAGTACAGTTCCGCGTAGGCGCTCTCCCAGAGCAGGAAATCGCTGAGCCGCTGTTCGCCGCCGGTGCGAATGAGGAGCTCGACGTTCAACGTGCTGCACGCTGCGCCAGCGTCTGCGCCGGATTCTGCGCTGGGATCTGCACGCGATGCCGCGCCGAGCATCCGCTCGAGCTGCGCACGGCTGCGCGGGCCATGTGATGCCGCCTGGACCAGCGCATCGCGCGAGGAATAGTCAATCGCCAGCCGCAGCCGCAACGTGGTGCCGGCTCTTGTGGCTCGCTCAGCCACCTCAATGGCCTGGCGCACGCGCACCGACAGGCGATCACGCCGTCCGATGACCTCGAGGCGAACACCCTGCGCCACGCACGATGCCGTTTCCGTGCGGAGATAGCGCTCGAACAGTCGGAAGAGCACGTGGACCTCGGGTCCCGGTCGCTTCCAGTTATCCGACGAGAACGCATAGAGCGTGAGCGTGCTGATCCCACACGAGGGCGCGGCCTCGATCACGCGTCGCACGGATGTGGCGCCGGCACGATGTCCGGCACTGCGCGGCAGGCCACGAGCCTGGGCCCAGCGGCCGTTGCCGTCCATGATGATGGCAACGTGCAGGCCGTTTCCGTTTCCGTTTCCGTTTCCGTTTCCGTTTCCGTTTCCGTTTCCGTTTCCGAAAGTACT
>JBBSPE010000292.1:0-3504 GCA_038259155.1 Gemmatimonadales bacterium | reverse complement strand
GCGGCATCTGCTCGGCGCCAATGGCCGCGAGTACATCAAATCCGTCTCGGCCCGGCATCTGGATGTCGAGCAGCACCACCTGCGGGTGCCACTCGGAAATCGCCTGCACCGCCGCATTGCCGTCGCCGACACACTGCACCGTGGCCTGCGGGGCGACGGCCTGCACCAGCGCGGCCACCCGTTCGCGGGCCAGAGGTTCGTCGTCGGCGATCAGCACTCGTTCAATCATGCCCGTCTCCGTCGCAACGCGTGTGACTGCCCGACCAGTCGGCGCCGAGGGGCGCGACATGCCGGTGACATACGCTCGCTCTCCACCGTGACGAACGCCACCGGACAGGGCTCAGCGGAGCCGCGGCTGGGCCGAACCGATCGTGTTGCTGTCCCAGTGGATGGTGCACGCGACCGGCAGTGCATGCTAGCGCGGCAGCGACAACCCCCACTCGAAGCCGGCGTAGAACACGTTGCCGTCCACGCCGGGATTTTCCTGCGCGGTATATGCATTCGACAGGTGGTGGTACTTGTAGCCCGCGCGAATCCACCGCGCGGCGCCGGCTCGCACCAGCACGCCGCCGCCGTACTCGAGCGTGAAGTTGAAGCGACCGGATTCGGGTATGGGGTACGGCCGTCCGAATACCAAGCCGCCCGCCGACGTTGCCGCGAATACGGATACGCGCTTTGCGCGCGGCGTGGCCAGTTCCACACCAAACGGCGAGAAACCCACTGCGTAGGCGACGGCCGGTGACCGCCGCAGCACATCGCCCGAGCGCAGTCCACCGTATCCGAGCGGCGGGGTGCGACCCTGGAGCCGCACGATGGGCAGCAGCTGCGCCGAGTACGAGATCTCGACCTGTCCAAGGTGCAGAATGGGCGTCATGGCCTGCACGCCCACGAACACATGGTCTCGGCCCGGCGTGAGCCCCAGCGTTTCGCGGGTGGGAGATTGCCGCGCGCGCCCCACAAACGGTCCGATGCGCCACTGGGCGCGGTTGAACGCGGCCGGTGCGGGTGTATGGCGAACATCGGCGGCGTTCGCGGCGTTTCCTGCCTGCGCGCCGGTTTGTACACTTGTCTGGGCTACTGCCGCATTGGCGAAGACGCTCGCCAGCCCGACCACAACGCCCAGGCGCGCGATGCGAGTCACTGTCCGGTCCACACCTCCCGTCACCGTCTCCTCCTCAATGTCGTCTCGTCCAAGTGTCGCGAAGCCCTGCCGACCATCCGTTCAAATGATATTGAGTGCGAGCACATGACAGACCGTCGTGATTTCCTGCGCGTGGCCGGGGGTTGTCTCGCCCACCTCATGTTGCAGTCCGCGTGCGCCCCTGCTGGTACACGCGGCAGGTGGACCGCAGCCACTGGCACCGTGGTCACGGAGACGCCCTTCGCACGGTTGGAGGCGATTGGGCCCGGCACGTGGGCCGTGATCTCCACGCCCTTGGGTGGTGAGCGCACCACGTTCTCCAACGGCGGGTTGATTGCGGGCCGGACCGGCGTAATCGCGGTGGAGGGATTCTACACGCCGGCCGGCGCCACGTGGTTGGCCGAACAGTCCGTGCGGCTCACCGGGCGCTGGCCGTCGCATGTGGTGGTCACGCACTACCATGTGGACCATGCAGCCGGCGTGGACGGCTACGCGCGTGCGGACGGCAGCACGCCCATTCCGCGTCTGCATGCCACAGGGACCACGCGTGAACTCGCGTTGGGTGGCGGACCGGTGGCGCCGAAAACAAGTCCACCGTTCGAGCGTGCGTGGGCCGATGTGGTGATCGCGGGCGAGCAGGCGCCGCAGGTGATCGACCTCGGTGACCGGCAGATCGCGCTCACGCCGCGATTGGGCCACACGCGCAGCGACCTCACCGTGCACGACGACAACGCGTCACAACTGTTCAGCGGCGACCTCGTCTGGAACGGCATGTTCCCCAACTTCGTGGACGCAAATCCCGTGCAATTGCGGGCGTCGGTACGAGCGCTGGAGGCGATGAAAGCGCGCACGCTGGTGCCTGGCCACGGTGCGCTGGTGGCGGGCGATGCGCTGGAGCGCTACGGTGCGCTGCTGGATGATCTGGAGCGGGTGGCGCGGGCTGGGCACGGCGCTGGTACGCCGGCGGCGGATGTGGCGTCGACGTATTTGGTGCCGACTGCGCTTGGAGAGTGGATGGCGAGCCGGGGTGGCGTGGAGCGGGCGATGACGGCGTGGTATCGGGTGTTGAGGTAGGGCGCGTCACCGCGCCACCGACCGACTCAATCCTCCAGATACAGGTTCCCGCACGCGAGCACCGTCGCCGCGCGCTGTCCACTCGCGCGAACCCGCACGTGAAACGTGCCGCTGTCCGGTAGCGCCACCGGCAGCGTGACTGTCACCTCAGCGCCGCCGGTGGCATTCGCGGTGGCCGCCTTGTATTGCGCATCGGTTCCGAGCGTACGCCCACCCGACCCGTCGCAGTGTCCACGTAGCACGACCCAGGCGTAGACGGCACCAGAGGTCGCACCGCTCAGCACCAGACTGACCTCCGTGCTACCGTCACGCTCGCCGGCCACCATGCCGGCGTTACCTGCGATTGACGCCCCGTTGACCGGCTTCAACACGCCAAACCACTCAATGTGTCGCGCGCCCATTGCCGCCGCGGCCGAAGCGCCTGCCAGCAATGCAAGCCCTGCCGCCGCATGCCGTCGCCAATAGTTCATGGAATCTCCCGAAGTTCGAGGTACTCTCCGCCCGTCCACAGTCGAATGGACACGGGCACGGTCGAGCGATTGCGCCAGAACCACCCGTGCAGGCCATCAAACACGGCCACCACGTCGCCACGCTCACGGCTCGAGTTGCCTCGGCGATAGGTGTGCTCCTCCTCGCCGACGACCCCGGGATCACCGTGCAGATTGAAGCTTACTTGCGTGGAGTCGGTGGCCCACTCAAAAAATGCGTACTGAGCCCGCTGCATGGCCAGCTTGAACTCGATGCCTTCGTTGGGCTGCAGCGTAAAGGACGCGGAATCGCGCCACACATGTGTTGTATCGAGCGCGACGATGAGTGAGCGCTCGGAAGCATCTCCGTGGGCTGCGCTCGCCGCTGTCGCCGCTGCGCTGCTCGAGTCGTCAATCGCAAGCGGCATGGAATCAGCGCGCTGCTCCGCCGCCAGCGCCACCTTGATGCGCCCCATTTCCGTGAGGCCAAGCCAAGCACCGACACCGATGGGATCGCGTCCGGTTTCCGCTGGCAACACAACGCCGAAGGCCAGGAAGATTGCCATCGCCACGGCGGCGATCGCCGCGCGCGCGAGCCTGCGTGGCGAGGGCAGCAGCACAGGATCAACGGCGGGTACGCCGCCGGCGGCGTTGCGCTTGGGTGCCTGATCGTCCGAAATATCGTCAGCCATGCGCGTGCCCTATGCCGGCACAGGCGAGAAGTAGCCGTGCAACTGGTAGGCCACCAGCGCGATGCCGCTCACGAACAGCGCCACGTTGGCCGAACTCGCGAGGCGGTTGAAGTTCCGGCTACGGCGCCAG
>JBBSPE010000291.1:0-3534 GCA_038259155.1 Gemmatimonadales bacterium | reverse complement strand
GCGGACACGCGATCCGGCAGCAGCAGCCCGGCGCCCACGCCGAGGGAGGTGGTGCGCAGCCAGGCGCGGCGGGAGAGCGGATTGGACATGGCGTGATCCTCGCGAGCGGGTGAGGGAGCGACCGGCAGCCGGCGCAGCGAGCGCAAGACGCCCGGCGCAAGTCGGCGTGCCCGAATGTGCGAGCGCGCACCCGTTCCGGCTAGCCGACGGCGCCGAGCGCCGGCGCTGGTAGAGATCACGAGCAGCGCTTGTCGCTGAAATCGTTTGACCGCGCGCTCCCCGCGCGCCATACTCTATAGAGAATTTCCCAGACGACACGGCGCATCCCTCTCCTGAGGCGGCTGCGCTGGTGCGTCCCCTCCCCACCGTTTGGCCACTTCACTGGAGCAATTTGTGAGAGCATTACTCTCATCCCTGGGTCTCGCCGTTCTGTTGTCCGGCGGGCTAGAGGCCCAACAGTCATCCCGCATCGAGCCTGTGACAGGTCTCCGGGAGAACGGGTCGGGGTTCCACGCGCTCGTGGGTGCGCGCGTGGTCACGGGGCCGGGTCAGGTCCTGAACAACGCCACCATCGTTGTCCGCGACGGGCTCATCACGGCGGTGGGAGCGAACGTGCGGCCGCCTGCCGGCGCGCGCGTCTGGGACCTCAAGGGCCTGACGGTCTATCCGGGCTTCATTGACGCCCACGCCGATCTCGGCATGGACGCCGTCCCCGAGGGGGGCGATGTGGGCCCGACACATTGGAATCCGCAGGTGCGGGCGTGGTTCAGCACCACCCGCAACCTCATGGACGACTCCACCCGTCGCTCCGCGCTCCGCTCGCTCGGCTTTGGCACGGCGCTCGCGGTCCCCACGGCGGGAATCTTCCGCGGTACCGCGTCGGTCGTGAACCTGGGTGATGCCGGCGTGCGCGATCGCGTGCTGCGTCCCGACGTGGTGCAGGCGGTGGGCTTCCAGCGGTCGTTTGCGCTTGGCGGTTCGTATCCGAACTCGACCATGGGCACCATTGCCCTCATGAAGCAGACCTTCATGGACGCGGAATGGTACATCCGAGCACGCGCCGCTTACGAGGCAAGTGGTCGCTCCATCCTGCCGCCGGAAACCAGCGAGGCGCTGGCCGCGCTGGCGGGGGCCGTGAAGGCGGAACAGCCGGTGCTGTTCGAGACGGAGAGCGAAGAGGAGTACCTGCGCGCCCAGAAGATCGCGACGGAGTACAAACTCACGCCGTGGTATCGCGGCAGTGGTCAGGAGTATCGCATCATTGATGTGCTCAAGGGCCGCACTGATCCACTCATCATTCCGCTCAACTTCCCGGACGCGCCCAATGTCGCCGACCCGGAAGCACAACTGAGCGTGTCGCTGGCGCAGCTCCGCAGCTGGTATCTGGCGCCCACCAGCCCCGCGAAGTTGGCGGGTGCTGGTGTGCCGTTTGCGATCACCACGGATGGATTGTCGTCGCTCAACCAGTTCCTTCCCAACCTCCGAATCGCGGTGGCTCGCGGGCTGACCAAGGATCAGGCGCTCGCGGCGCTAACCACAGTTCCAGCTGCGTGGATGGGCATCGAGAAGACGCACGGCACCATCGCGGTCGGCCGCGTGGCCAACCTGGTGGTGAGCGACGGCGACCTGTTCACCGATGGCGTCGCGATTCGCGATGTGTGGGTGCAGGGCCGGGTGTACGGCGTGACGCGTGCGGCGCAGATCGATCCGCGTGGCACGTGGCGCATCGCGTCCACCGATGAGTTTGGGTTCACGGCCGATCTGCGGCTCGAAGGGCCGCTCAATCGCGTGCGTGGCTACATCGATATGGAAGACGGCAAGCGCATCCCGCTTGCCTCGGCCCGCGTGGTGGCCGAAACGGGTCGCCTTGAGGTGCGGTTTGACGGAGAGCCGATGGGTTTTGAGGGCGCCGCCTTGCTGACCGGTTCCGTGACCGGCGATCAGTTCTACGGATGGACGTCGCTGCCAAACGGATCGGATCCGCAGTTCACGGGCACGCGTACGGAAGCGTTTGACGGCGCGGTGCGCGGCACGGTCGCCAAGAACGTGCCGAATATCGACCTGCCGTTCATTCGCCCCATGATGGAGTTCGGCCGCAGCGCGATTCCCGAGCAGCCGGCCACGGTGCTGGTGCGCCATGCCACGGTGTGGACGCAGGGCCCGCAGGGTCGGCTGGAGAACGCGGACCTGCTGGTGCGTGCGGGCAAAGTGGTGCAGGTGGGCATGAACCTCAACGCGCCGAGTGGCGCCGTCGTGATTGATGGAACGGGCAAGCACGTCACGCCCGGCCTCATTGATCCGCACACGCACACGGGCGTGAGCTCGGTGAATGAGAGCGGTTTTGCCATTGTGCCGGAAGTGCGCATGGGCGACGTGGTCACGCACAACAACATCTGGATGTACCGGCAGCTCGCCGGCGGCCTCACCACCACCATGACCCTGCACGGCTCTGCCAACCCGATCGGTGGCGAAAACGTGTATGTGAAAATGCGCTGGGGTGCCTTGCCGGAAGATCTCAAGTTCGAGAATGCGCCGCGTACCGTGAAGTTCGCGCTGGGTGAGAACCCCAAGCGGAGCCCGACCCGCTATCCGAACACGCGCATGGGCACGCAGGAGATCATTCGTGATCACTTCCTCGCGGCTCGCGACTACGAGAAGGAATGGAAACGCTGGGAAGCCGAGAAGACGGGCATTCCGCCGCGCAAGGATCTGCGCATGGAGGCGCTGCTCGACATTCTCCATCAGAAGCTGCGCATCACGTCGCACGGCTATCGCGCCGATGAGTTCCTGGCGCTGGTGCGCCTGGCCGAAGAATTCGGCTTCAGCGTGCAATCGCTGCAGCACGGCGTTGAGGCGTACAAAGTGGCATCGGAACTGGCCGCATCCGGCGTGGCGGCTGTGGTCTGGAGTGACTGGGGCGCCTTCAAGATGGAGGCGTATGACGCCACGATGTACAACGCGCGTCTGCTCATGGAAGCGGGCGTGGTGACGTCGTTGCACTCGGACGATGCGGAGATTTCCACTCGCATGAACTGGGAAGCCGGCAAGCTGTTGCGTACCGGCGTGGAGGAGATCAAGGCCTTGTCCACGGTCACCAATCAGTCGGCGCAGGCCATCGGCATCAGTGATCGCGTGGGCTCGCTCGAAGCCGGAAAGGACGCGGACTTCGTGGTGTGGAGCGGGAATCCGCTGTCGCAGTTCACGCGGGCCGAGCAAACGTGGGTTGACGGACGTCGCTATTTCTCGCTCGAAGAGGATGCTGTCATGCGCAAGGATATCGCGCGCCAGCGCACGCAACTCATTCAAGCGATTCTTGCCGCGAACGCGGCCGGGAATGTGACCGAGAACAGTCCGGCGCGTGGGCGCGGACAGGGGAGCAAGTAACCATGACCATGCACACGAGCAGGCAGCGCGCGGCGGGCGCCCGCCGCGCGGGTCTCAGCGCCGCGGCCGGGGCCGTCACGGCGGGGTTCGCGGGAACGCGGCTGCCGAGCGCGGGGGGTGCGCCGGGGCGCCGTGCCGGGCCGGCGCCGG
>JBBSPE010000290.1:0-3579 GCA_038259155.1 Gemmatimonadales bacterium | reverse complement strand
GCGGTGCTCGAAGGGCGCTTTGTGGACGGCGACCATATCGTGGCGGAGAAGGATCCCGACGGCGTCGGCCTCGTGTTCGCCAAGGGAGAGGCGCCGGTCTCGGCGGACGACGCCTCGACAGATGCCGTCGCGATGTCCGCGACGGCATGATGATGTGGGACAGGTGTGTGGCGCGCGGCTGGCGGTCCCGTCTCCGCGTCGCGACGGTCTGCTGCGCCGGTGTGTTGGGCAGCCTGGGCGTCGCGTCGTGCTCGACCGGGGCAGAGCTCGTCACACCCGATGTTCCCGTACTTCCGGCTGACACGGTAATTGCCCCGCGCGATACCACAGCGCGTGGACCCACTGGACCGTTCACGCTCGGCGCCGTGCTCTCCGACTCGCGTGACTGGATCGAGTACACGGTGGGCGACGCCCCACTTGTGATCGTTGCACCGCACGGGGGACTGCTCTCGCCGGGCGAGCTTCCGGACCGCGCCTGCGCGGAATGCGTGACCATCAATGACGCCAACACGCAGGACCTCGCGCGTGCCATCGCCGACGCCTTTGCGGCGCGGACAGGACGGCGTCCCCACCTCATCGTGAATCGTCTGCATCGACGGAAGTTCGATGCGAACCGTGATCGCGTCGAGGCGACGGACGGGGAGATGGCACTCGACGGTACCTGGGAGTGGCTGCACGCCGCCGTCGATACGGCGTCGGCGTTGGCGGCTCGCCAGTGGCAGCGTGGCCTGGTCATCGATTTGCACGGCCACGGCCACGCCATTGCGCGACTGGAGCTGGGCTACCTCCTGTCCGCCGCCCAGCTGCGCCTGTCCGACTCCACACTCGACGTCGGCCGCGCGATCGAGGGCAGCAGCATCGCGCGATTGGCACGCGAATCCCTGAGCGGCAGCACAACGGCGGCGCTGTTGCGCGGCCCCACCAGCCTCGGCGGGCTCCTGCAGACGCGCGGTATCGCCGCCGTGCCGTCTCCGGCGGCGCCCGCGCCCGCCACTGGTGACCCCTACTTCAATGGCGGATTCAATACGCAGCGCCACGGGTCACGGAACGGCGGTCGACTCGACGCCGTGCAGATCGAATGCCACTATTCCGGAGTGCGTGACTTGCCGGAGAATCGTCGCGCGTTCGCTGACACCCTCACGAGCGTCCTCATTGAGTTCATGGCGCGTGAATACGGATGGGCTCCATGACAATCGCGTCCGATGCGGACCGGGCGTTTCTGGCCGAGGCACTCGTGGAGGCGCGCGCGGCGGGGTACGCGCACGAAGTGCCCGTGGGCGCCGTGGTGGTGCAGGAAGGCCGTGTGATCGCGCGGGGGCAGAATCACATGGTGCGCAGCGGGGACGCCATGGAGCACGCCGAGATTCGGGCGCTGCGACTCGCCACGCGCATGTTGGGCGACGACCACCTGCACGATTGCACGCTCTACATCACGCTTGAGCCGTGTGCGATGTGCGCCGGCGCGATTGTGCTCGCGCGCGTGGGCCGTGTGGTGTTTTCGGCTTGGGATGCCAAGGCCGGCATGGCGGGATCGGTGGGCGACATCTTGCGCCATCCGCGCCTGAATCACCGACCCCAGGTGCTTGGTGGCGTGGAGCCCGAGGAATCGTCGATGTTGCTGAAGGATTTTTTTGCTGCCGGTCGGGCGCGCGCGGACCAGGCGTAGTCCGCGCGCGGCAGCGCGTCACGCGCCTACTTGAACGTCGGCAGGTCTCCGGCCTTGTACCGGTTCCAATAGGCCGTGAGTTCGGCGCGCACCTTGCCGTGCAGCAGGTACACACCCACCAGGTTCGGGAATGCCATGCCGAGAATCATCAGGTCGCCAAAGTCGAGCACGTTGGTGGCCGTGATGACCGAACCCAGGAAGACAAAGATCAAGAACAGAATGCGGTAGTACAGCGAGGACTTCGGGCCGAACATCCACACCCAGCAGCGCTCACCGTAGTACGACCACGACACCATCGTGGAGTAGGCGAAGAGGAACACGGCCACTGACAGCACGTACGGGAACCACGTCAGGTGCTCGCCCATCGCCTTGGACGTGAGCGCGGCACCCTGATTGCTCGTGACGAGGCTCGCGTACTCGGGGTTGTTGTAGGCGCCCGTGATCACGATCACGAGGGCCGTCATGGTGCACACCACCACCGTGTCGATGAACGGTTCGAGCAGCGCCACAATGCCTTCGCGAACCGGGAAGTCGGTCTTGGCGGCGGAGTGCGCGATCGCGGCTGAACCAGCGCCCGCTTCATTGGAGAACGCCGCGCGCTGAAAGCCCACGATGAGCACGCCAATGAAGCCGCCGTAGCCGGCCTCAGGAGTGAACGCGCCAGAAATGATCGCGCCGAACGCTGTCGGGATCTGCGCGAAGTTGATGGCGAGGATCGTCAGCGCCGCGAGCACATACACACCCGCCATCACCGGTACAACCTTGTCCGCCACCGACGCGATGCGCTTGATGCCGCCAATGATCACGATGCCCACCAGCACCACCATCACCAGCCCGTAGGCCCACGGCGCGTTGGCCAGCGCCGGAATGGTCTGCTGCAGCGCGTTCAGCGACTGGTTGACCTGAAAGCTGTTGCCGCCGGCCAGCGAGCCGCCAATGGCGAGAATCGAGAAGAAAACGGCGAGAAACTTGCCCAAGACCGGCATGTTCATTTCGGCGAGGCCCTTGGACAGGTACTGCATGGGGCCGCCGAGCACGAGGCCGTCGGGTCCGATCGCGCGGTACTGCTGGCCCAGCGTGCACTCGGTGAACTTGGCGGTCATGCCGAGCAGGCCCGCGCAGATCATCCAGAAGGTGGCCCCGGGTCCGCCGAGACTCACGGCAATGGCCACGCCGGCAATGTTGCCGAGCCCAACGGTCGCCGAAAGCGCGGTGGTGAGCGCCTGAAAGTGCGAGACCTCACCGGGGGAGTTGGGATCGGTGAACTTGCCGCTGGTCACCTGGATGGCGTGTTTGAACGCCCGGATGTTGATGAACCCCATCCGCACCGTGAGAAAGAGCGACGCGATCACCAGCCACACCACCACCAGAGGTACCGTGTGGTCGGGATCCCAGAACATCACGTCGAAAAAGAACACCGAGCTGATGACGGCATTGACCGAGCCCATGGCGCTGTCGATCGTGCCCATGAAGCCGGTGGGCTGCGCGGCGAGAGAGGCCAGAGGCAGCAGGCTCAGCGAGCACGCGCCGGCGAGGCCGCGCGTCAGGCGACCGGAGAGTGAGGTCATGCGAGAGGCGTGGAAGGAAGTGTGACGACGGTGTCACGAGACTCGGCGGCGCAGGGCCGGAGTCGGCGGGATCGCGTTTGCACGATGGCATACTATAACGCAGCGTACGCGTGGGGACGACAATGAATCGTCACCCGCCGGAGCTACGTTGACACGCGGCGTCGGAGTGTCTAGATATTGAGGTTCCTACGGAATTACGGATTGGACAGGTGGCTGAGTGGTTGAAGGCACCGGTCTCGAAAACCGGCGTACCCGCAAGGGTATCGTGAGTTCGAATCTCACCCTGTCCGTTCGCACAAGGGGCGCTTTGCATCGGGTTCCCTTTGCGTTGGTACGATTGTACAT
>JBBSPE010000289.1:0-3606 GCA_038259155.1 Gemmatimonadales bacterium | reverse complement strand
TCCCGTGCGTGACCTGCCCAACCGGACGTGAGACACGCACCACACACCGGGAGAAGCCGAGCAGCACCGCGCGACGCGTGACCTCGTAGGCCACCTCCGTCTTGCCGATTCCGGCGGGACCGCACAGCTGGATGATCTGCGCCTCCCCCTGCGTCGCGCGCATCATGGTCGCATCAAGCGTGGCCAGCACCTCGTCCCGCCCAATCAGCGTACGCGTCGCGCTGTGCTCGTGCAGCACCCGGCTCGAACGCAGGATTCGCGCGTGCTCAAGTTCGACACGTCGACCGAGCTCCGTGCCCGCCGCACCTGTGTCCCGCACATACGACTCAAGCAGCGTCGTCGCACCGACCCGACTCCCGGTCATCACCAGCGCCTGCGCCAGAATGAGGGTCGCATCCTCGTTGTAGGTGTCGAACTCGAGCACCGTGCGTGCCCAGCGTTCGCACTCAGTCCATTGGGCACGATCTCGCAGGCGCCGCAGCTCGGGGATCAGGATGCGGCGCACGTCGGCGTGGTATTGCTCGCGCTGCTGTTCCACCCACTGCTGCATCGCCGAGTGTGTGGGCACCCAGCCGCCGAACAGATGACCAAACGGCTCCTGGCCAAGCAGTACATCACGCTCGAACAGCTCCTCGGTGCGCTGCAGCGCAAAGCACGGCACGAACGCCGAACGGTCAAAGGACAAGCCGCCGCGCGAGCCATCGAGTCCCACGCCACTCTGCCGCAACCGGTACGCGTGCTGGCGCAGCGAATGACGCGCCGAATCGTCGTCCATGTCCGACCACACCAGCTCCATGAGACGACCACGCCCCACACGGTGCTCCGGGGACATGGCGATCACGAGCAGCAACGCGAACATCCGTTCCGACGCGGGCGTGACCACCAGCGCGGGGCCAACATGAATCTCCGCCGCGCCCAGCGTTCGGAAGAACAGCTGCCCTTGCGCCAGGACGGGCGCAGCGAAGGGCGACAGCGCCGGCGATGGGTGCGACGGTTCCGAGGAATCCGCTCGGGCAGCAAGCGACATCGAGGCTCCACTGGTCAGGGACGATGACGCCAATCTGGACGCCCGCGTCACCTCATCGTCATCTCATGGTGACGATAGCCCGCACCCACCGCTGACGGAATAGGCCCGTCCAGCGGTGAACCCTCCGTCCCCCTACCGAACCACGTCCGGCAACGTCACGATATCGCTGAACGGCGCGTTGTCCGCCTCCGCTTGGAAGTTCAGCACCAGCCGGTGACGCAACACCGCCGGCGCCACCGCCCGCACGTCGTCAAAGTCCGGCGCCGCTCGGCCATCCATCGCCGCCCGCGCCTTTGCACCCAGCACGAGATACTGCGACGCACGCGGACCGGCACCCCACGATACGTACTTCTTCACGCCGGCTCCCGCGAGTGGATCATCCGGGCGCGTGCTGCGTGCCACCTGCACCGCGTACTGAATCACGCTCGGCGGTGCCGGCAGGCGACGCACAAGGCGCTGCAGCGACAACAGCTCTTCCGCGCCGAGGACCGGCGTGATCTGCGGCGCACGATCGCCCGTCGTGGCGTGGACGATTTCCTCTTCCTCCTCACGCGACGGATAGCCGAGACGCAACTCGAACATGAAGCGATCGAGCTGCGCTTCCGGCAACGGATACGTGCCTTCCTGTTCGATCGGGTTCTGTGTGGCGAGCACAAAGAACGGCGACGGCATCTCGTACGTCTGGCCGGCCACCGTCACCGTGCGTTCCTGCATCGCCTGCAGCAACGCCGCCTGCGTCTTGGGTGGGGCGCGGTTGATTTCGTCGGCCAGCACCACGTGCGCAAAAATCGGTCCCTGCATGAAACGGAACGCGCGTCGACCCGTGCCCGGCTCCTCTTCCATCAACTCCGTCCCCGTGATGTCGCTCGGCATGAGATCCGGTGTGAACTGCACACGCGAAAACGACAGCGCGAGTGCCTGCGACACGGTCTGCACGAGCAGCGTCTTGGCCAAGCCGGGCACACCGACGAGCACCACATGACCACCCGCGAGAATCGCGGCCACGAGGTCGTCGACAACCTGCGCCTGTCCCACGATGCGCCGCGCGATCTGCGTGCGCAGCTGTGTGCGCGCTTCAGACAGCCGAGCGAGCAGGGCCAGATCTTCGTCGCCGGGACGCGACACGGGTGCGGAGGATGGGTTCATGAAGGCGGGGCAGGAGGGGAGCGCGGAACGGCGGTGCACGCGGCGACGGCTGCGTCGCACGAGATCGACCGTACGTGAGAAGAACGAGTGAAGAACGAGTGAAGAACGAGTGAAGAACGAGTAAAGCTACGCGCGCGTTGTTGTCTCCCGCCATCCGGGAAACAGAACGACCCGCCAGGAGCGGGTCGGGATTGCACAACGGGTCGAACGTGTTTCGTGCAATGTGTTGGTCGTGTGAGGCGAACAACCGGTACTGGGTATCGCGCAGTTATTGAATGCTGAAATCGACGCGCTTCTCGACGGGATGCGTATCGCTGTGCAACACCGCAACGAGTGTGTAGCGTCCGGCACTTGGCGGGGCAGGCCACCGCTCGTCGTACGTGACGACGTCGCGCGCTTCCAGCAGGCGATTCTGCATGAGCTGCGTGAACATGCGGCCATCACTCCAGCGCCACACTTCACGACCGGTGACATCGAGCACGACGAAGTCATGCGTGAGGCCGGAGGGGAAGTTCACTTCGACGCGCTTGCTGGTCCCGTTTGTCACGCTGAGGGCAAAGCGCACGAACCGAGCACCCGGTTGCGCTTCGACCCGCACATCGGCGGTGACGGCACTGTCGGCCATGGCCGCAGGGCGTGCGGCAACGGCGCTCGTGTGCGATCGCGGACCGCACGCGAACACGAGCACAGCAGTGATGAGCAGCGGAAGGGTGATGCGCGCGAGCATCGGGCCAGGGCTGGGTGGATCAAAAGCGCAGGATGCGCTCTCTCAAGGACTTGGACGACCGACCATCACATTTCGATACGCCGCCATGTTATCAACGGCCATGTGATGTGTCAATACAACAAGTGCGGGCTAAGTATTGCACTGGAGCCAACTTCGCACAATAGCGAGCTGCGCCGCACTCAAATGACGGGGTTTGTTCGGTAGAGGCATTCGCTTGCTTGCGAAAAATTTCACAAGCTCCTAGCTTGCCCCTCAATATGAGCGACAAGCAGCACGGGCAGAGCGGCCGATCGCGCGACACGGACGTCAGCCCGTGGGCCTTGGCCGGACTCGGTGTTCAGTTCGCCGTGGCGCTCGTTTTCTTTGCTTACGCCGGTCAGTGGGTTGACCGATACTTCAACACGGCGCCGGCCTTTCTGCTGATTGGCGTCCTAGCAGGAGCGGGTGGGACATTTTATCTGAGCTTTCGGCGCCTGACAGCGCCGCCGTCGAACATGGAGCAGTCCCCGGACCGACCGTCGACTCCCCCGGAGTCTCGAGACGGTCCGTCGGCGTGAGTGACATGTCCCGCACCGTTCGTGCCGTCGGACTCTTTGCGGCGGCGCTGGCGGTTGCCCTGCCGCTCCCCCCTCTGCTGCTCACGCGACTGTTTCCGGCACCGGGTGATCTGTCCGCGATCGTGACCGCCGGGTGGGTGGCATGCGGT
>JBBSPE010000288.1:0-3622 GCA_038259155.1 Gemmatimonadales bacterium | reverse complement strand
ATGAGCAGCGCCGCCCTGGCCCGTCGCTTGCGCGTTGCGATGTCCGGCCCGAGGTCAGCGATAGCCGAGTCCAGCAGCAGCGTGTCCACGCGCCGCGCGTCGCTCATGGCGAGCAGCCGTGCATCACGTGTGAGCACCGTTGCGCGCTCAGCACGGCGCGACGTGGAGGCGCAGCCAACGCTACCGAGCGTCACGGCCAGCGTCACCGTCACCAGCAGCAGCGTGCGCGCGATGGAGCGATGCGCGCCCCGGCCGCGTCTCACGAGGTCGTCTCCGGCGGGCCGGCCCCGCGCGGGTCGGACGAGAGCACGTCTCGCACGGCCTCCGGCAGGCGGGCCGGCCGCCCGCTGGCGTCGAGTGCGATCAGTGACGTGGTGGCGCTCACCAGCACCTGCCCCGTGTCTCCATGCACCAGCCGGTAGGCAAATCGCATCCCGCGCGACCGCAACTCGTCCAGCTGGGTGTGCACCAGCACCCGATCGTCGTAGCGGGCGGACCCGCTGAAGCGCATGGTGACGTCGCTGACGGCCAGCGTGACGCCGTCCCTCTCCATGTCCGCGTAGGAGCGTCCAAACGCCCGGATGAAATCGGTGCGGCCGATTTCGCACCACACGAGATAGTTGGCGTGATAGACCACCCCCATCTGATCGGTTTCGGCGTAGCGAACGCGGACCTCCGAGATGTGCACGTAGGGCGAGGGTGCGGCCATGTGGTAGGGTGTGGGATACGTGAACTGCCAGTCCGCAAGATGGTCAGCCACCCCGGTCGGCCTCAAGCGCCCGTCAGGGATCCGGCAGACGCATTTGTTCGCGGCTCCGGCGTCCGTTAGACTCACCGCGTGCTTCCCTCCCCCGTCCTCCTGCTGGGTGATGTGCATCTGGGCATTGCGCCCGACGATGCCGAGGCGGACCTGTTGCGCCTGTTGCGCGAGGTCCCGTCGCGCGCGCGCTCGCTCGTGATCATGGGCGACCTGTTCGACTTCTGGTTCGCGTGGGAGCACGCCATGCCGCGCACGGGCTTTCGCGTGCTCTCGGCACTGGCCGATTTGCGCGACTCGGGCATTCCCGTGCTCTGGATCGGCGGCAATCATGATTGTTGGGGCGGTGAGACGCTGCAGGCGCTCACCGGTGCCACCTACACGCTCGAGGCCTGGCAGGGGCAGCTCGGCGGCTGGCAGGCGCGTCTGGCGCATGGGGACGGGCTGCGGGAGGTGGAGGACGCGCCCTATCGACGACTCCGTCGGGTGCTCCGGCATCCGCTCTCGATTCGGCTGTACGGCTGGCTGCACCCGAACTGGGCCACGCGACTCGCCCTGCGTTCGTCGCACACGAGCCGCGATCGACGTGCGGGTGACGAGGGACGGGGGCTGCACGCTGTCGCCGCCTCGTGGATGCAGGCGCCGGATGCGCCTGAACTCGTGGTGTTCGGCCACTCGCATGTACCGGCGTTGCAGACCGCTGGCCGCGGCGTGTACGCAAACGCGGGCGCGTGGTACCTCGATCGCCAGTTCCTGCGCATCACCGACACGGAGATCAGTCGGGTGCGGTGGAACGGCTCAGCCGAAGGTGACGTGCTCGACGTGATCCAGCGCGGTGCCCAGAAAGCGCTGCCCGAGCGCGAGGAACCGGTCGGGCGCGTCTGACGCCACGAACCGGTGCGTTGGTGTGGCGTCGCTCCGCGGCGCAGCGATCCCGTGCCGGGCCAAGATGTCCGCGGTGGCCGCCGCGGTCTCGTCTGCCGAGTCGATCAGGGTCACGTGTGGCCCCGCGAGCTCTTGCAGCAATGGAGCCAGCAACGGATAGTGGGTGCAGCCGAGCACGAGTGCACGGATGTCCTGAGCAAGCAGGCCGTCCAGGTACTCGTGGGCGACATCGCGCGTGACCTGATGAGCGAGCCACCCTTCCTCGACCAGCGGCACGAACAATGGACAGGCTTGCGCGAGCACCGTGAGTTTCGGCGCCAGCGCATGAATAGCGCGCGGATAGGCGCCACTGGCAATCGTGCCCGCCGTCCCGATCACGCCAACGGGCCCGTCGCCGGCCGCCCGCACCGCCGCGCGTGCCCCGGGCTCGACCACACCCACGACGGGGACGGGCATGCTCGCCTGGAGTGCGTCCAGCGCGTGTGCCGTCGCCGTGTTGCACGCGACCACGATGGCCTTCACGCCCTGCTCCACCAACCAGCCGGCAATCTCGTCGGCGTAGCGGCGCACGGTGTCCGGACTCTTGGGCCCGTACGGCACACGCGCAGTGTCGCCCACGTACACGACCCGTTCGTTCGGCAGGCGCGCGAGCAGGGACCGCACCACCGTGAGACCGCCAAGCCCGCTATCGAACACGCCGATTGGCGCATTGGGCGACACGCTGCGGCTCACTCGGGTGCGCTGCCGGCTGAGCCCACCAAGAGAATGGGACCGGTTGGCTGCGGCACGCCTTCTGCCGGTTCTTCGGTCACGGCCACCGCGGCCAACGCCGTGCGCGACAGTGCATAGGTGGCGCGCACCACTGCGACGCCTTGTGCAGCCGGCGCGAAGTTTCCAGCCAGAATCTTCTGGCCGTCCTTGGTGACCAGCCAGAGCGCGTACGTCCGATCGACGTTGAGCGACGCGAGGTTGTTGGCCACAAATGTCCACCGATCAGCGGTGCGATCCCAGAACATGCGCGCCGTAGGTGGCAGGGACGCCGTGGACGCGAGTTCCACCACGGCAACGTCCGGCCCGGTCACGCTGGCCAGCTGTTGTTCGCGTTCCGTCAACGCCTCGGCCAAGGAGTCGAGCTGCCGGCGCGCGGCCTCCTCGGACGCCTCCACGCTCGCCAGCGTGCTCTGCAGGGCCGAACGATCGGTCTGCATGCGCAATGCCAGCAGTAGCGACGCTGCCGCGGCGAGCGACGCGAGACCGGCGACCCACCACGCGCCGCGTCCCCGCTCGGGCTGACGTGTGGACCGCGAAGGGTTCGCGTCGCGCTCAACCGACAGTCGCGGCGGTTCTGCTGGAGACGACACAGGCACGGGCGATGCGGCCACAGGCGGAGCAGCACTGCCCGTCGACATTACGGGGATCTCGGCGGTAACGCGCGTGGTCTCCGCTTCTGCACGGGCACGGGCCAGCAGGCGCGCACGTACCGGATCTCCGGCCGTCGCGGCATGCGCTGGTGCCGCAAGCGCAAGCGCCGCCACCGTGGCCTCGAGTGCGGTTCGATCTGCGCGATTCCGATCGGACGCGGTGATTCCGGTGGCGTCGTGCGCACCGTCCCGCGACGCGTCTTCAGAAGTCGCGTCCGCGGAAGTCGCGTCCACATCGCGCGCGTCCGCGAGCAGCTGCTCGACGAGTTCGTCGTCAGCCGCAGTGCGCTGCATGTCGGGGCCGGGGCCGCTAGCCGAGTGGTCGTTCATTGCGCATCATCCCAAAGCGTGGCCAGCGACTCGCGCAGCTTGGCAAACGCAAGGCGAGTTCTGGTCTTGACGGTGCCCAGCGGCACGTCCAGTCGTATGGAAATCTCGGACTGACTCAGGCCGGAAAAGTAGGCAAGCGCGACGGTTTCTCGTTGCTCGGCGGGGAGCGAGGCAAGCGCGTGCGCCACCCGTTCGCGTTGATCGGCGAACTCGCCCGGGTCCATGGTCT
>JBBSPE010000287.1:0-3670 GCA_038259155.1 Gemmatimonadales bacterium | reverse complement strand
CTGGAATGACACACCGCTCCTGCGCTGGGGCGTCGTTGGCGGCGGCGCGCTGCAACTCGTCGGGCTTCTGACAGCGCTGCTCTACCTTCGCCCTCGCATTCGCGCCGCTGGCGCAGGACTCCGAGCCACAGCCCGCTAGGCTGTGACAAGCGTCATGTCCGTTCGGTGACGTGCACGCGAGCATTCGGGTGTGGACGCCCGCGGTGGTGATGCGGCGCACAGCGCGGTGAGCAGCAGCTCCCTGCATCGAACGGCCTCGACGCGAGGCCCAGTGCATGAGGTCGTATGTCAGATCGAGTTCCTCCCGCCACATCGCGCACACCCAAACCGGTACGTCTTCTTCTCACCGGCACCGCATTGGCACTCGCCGTGGCCGCTTGTGCCGGCGAAGGCACCGGCGACGCGCTCAGCCAACGCGTCAGCGGACAATTGCCGGTGGAAACGCTGGTCGTCGCGTACGCGCCAGCGGTACCGCCCGCTATCACCCGTCGCACGCCCGCTCGGCTGGTCGTCAATCTGGAAACGCGCGAAGAACGCAAGCGCCTTGCCGACGGGGTGGAGTACACGTTCTGGACCTTTGGCGGGACGGTACCCGGTCCGCTGTTGCGCGTGCGTGTTGGCGACGAGGTGGAGTTTCACCTCAACAACCATCCGTCGAGCAAGATGCCGCACAACATCGACCTGCACGCGGTGACGGGACCAGGTGGCGGAGCCGCTGCCTCGTTTACGGCGCCCGGGCACGGCACGCAGTTCAGCTTCACGGCGCTCAACCCCGGCCTCTACGTGTACCACTGCGCCACAGCGCCCGTTGGTATGCACATCGCCAACGGCATGTACGGGTTGATTCTTGTGGAACCAGCCGAAGGACTCTCGCCGGTGGACCATGAGTACTACGTGATGCAGGGAGAGTTCTATACCACCGGCCGCTATGGCGAGTCGGGGTTGCAGGGTTTCGACATGGAAAAGGCGCTGCATGAAGATCCCGACTACGTCGTATTCAACGGGTCGGTGGGTGCGCTCGTGGGCGAGAACGCGCTGCAGGCCAAGGTTGGCGAGACCGTTCGCCTGTTCGTGGGCAACGGCGGCCCCAACCTCATCTCAAGCTTCCACGTCATCGGCGAAATTTTCAACACCGTTTACACGGAAGGGGGCACCTCGATCAATCACGATGTGCAAACCACGCTGGTCCCTGCAGGCGGCGCCACCATGGTGGAAATGCAGCTGGAGGCCCCGGGCACATTCATTCTCGTCGATCATTCCATCTTTCGTGCCTTCAACAAAGGTGCACTCGGCATGCTCGAAGTGCAGGGCCCGGCAAACGCCCGGGTGTACTCGGGCACGGAAGACCAGACGGTCTACCTGCCGGAAGGCGGCGCCATTCAGAACATCGCCCCAACCACCGGCGCTGCAGAGGAACGGGAACTGCCGCGCGCCGAGCTGTTGGCACGTGGTGCGGATGTGTTCAACGCGAACTGCATCGCGTGTCACTTGGCAAACGGTGCGGGAATGGCAAACGTCTTCCCGCCGCTGGCCAATAGTGATTACCTGATGGCGGATACCGACAGGGCGATCGGCGTCGTGATGCACGGACTCTCGGGAGCCATCACAGTGAACGGGCAGAGCTACAACGGCGTCATGCCCAGCCTGCAGCTCACCGATGGAGACATTGCCGCCGTACTCTCGTATGTACGCACCAACTTCGGGAATCGTGCGTCGGACGTGATCGCGTTGCGTGATGTGCGACGCGTCCGTTCGGCTGGTCCGGGGAAATAGGCGCACAATGAACTGGCGCACTGTGTTGCGCACGGCTGGCGTCCTGAGTGTGCTGTGCGGCCTGACCGCTGCCCTGCAGGCTCAGGAGGCCACGAATGCGCCCTTTCGACGCATCAACGCTGGCAACTTCCGCCCGATCTTTGCGGCGGGAGTGCCAACGGGCGGCCTGCCGGTGGCCAGCTTCCTGCTGGCAGCGCAGCCGGTCACCAACGCGGAATTTCAGCGGTTCGTGACCACCAATCCGGCATGGCGCCGGTCTCGTGTCCCCAAGGTCGCTGCCGATGCGTTGTACCTGCGACACTGGGCGGGTGACCTGGTTCTTGGACCGAATGCGCCGCCCGATGCGCCGGTGGTGAATGTGTCCTGGTTCGCGGCGACGGCCTACGCCCAATGGATGGGCGCACGGCTCCCGACCACCGCCGAATGGGAACTCGCCGCCAGCCGATTTCGCCGGATTACCGGAGGAGACCCGGCCCGCATGAGCGCGCAAGTGCTCGCGTGGTACAGCACCGCTCCGCAACACACCGTCTCGCCCGTGGGTCAGGGCGTGCGCAGCGACGAGGGGGTCACCGACCTGCACGGCGTGGTGTGGGAGTGGGTGGAAGACTTCAACGCCGTGGTCACGAGTGGCGAATCACGTGGCGATAGCGGTCCTGATGCCGGGCTTTTTTGCGCCGGTGGCGCGGCGCTCACCGCCGATCCATCCGACTACGCCGCGTTCATGCGCTACGCACTCCGCGGAAGCCTCCGCGCGAGCTACGCGCTGGCCACACTGGGCTTTCGGGTCGCGCGCGACCTGCCCACCGATCACTCAGCGAGTACCCGATGATCACGCACTGGAGATGGGGTCGCGCGCTCGCGATCGGACTGCTGCTCGCCAGCGCTCCGCTCGCCGCTGGAACGGCACAGTCCGCCGCACCAGCGCGCCAGCAGCAACTCCCCGACGGCTCGCTCTACCAGCTCCGCAGCGCCTGGACCACACAGCACGACCAGCTGTTGGATCTCGCGCAGTTGCGCGGGGAGGTGGTGGTGCTGGCCATGGTGTACACATCGTGCACCATGACCTGCCCGCTCATCACCAACGACATGTTGGCGGTGCAGTACGCGCTGCCTCCCGACCTTCGCAGCCGTGTGCGATTCGTGCTCGCCTCCTTCGATCCGGCGCGTGACTCAGTGCCTGTACTGCGCGCCTACATAAAGACGATGAAGCTCGACGAACGGTGGCTCACGCTCCGGGCCGAGCCCACCGACGTTCGGCAACTCGCCCTGTTGCTCGGGGTGCGATACCGCCAGCTGCCCAGTGGGGACTTTGACCACTCGAACATCATCAGCGTGCTGGACGGCAATGGCGTGCCAGTCCACCAATCGGCGCGCATGCCAGCCGATCGCGCAGGACTCGTTGCGGCCATCGTCGCAGCGAGCCGGCGCCCTGAGCCGTGACGAAGGTCCGTGCGTTGCACGCGTGCGGCGTGCGTCTCGCACGATTCCTGACGGTCGCATTTCCGCTGGCGTCGCTTCACGCACAAGACGCGCCCGCCCCATCGGTACGGCCCGCCTTCGAGAACCTGCGCTTCCGAGAGGACTGGTCGCGCCCGCCCCAGGGGAGTCTGACCGATCCACTCAAGCACATCGCGCTCAACGCGCAGGGCTCCGTGTGGCTATCGCTGGGGGGCCATGCACGAGTACGCGCGGAGCAGAATCGCAACTACCTCGGTGGGGGTCCCGGTACTCGCGACGACAGCTTTGCCCTGGCGCGCGTGCACCTGCATGCTGATGTGCATCTGGGCACGCACGTCAGAGTCTTTGTGGAAGGTCGCCACGCCGAGGCAGGTGGACGTGATCTCCCAGGTGGCACCCGATCCATCGATCGTGATGTGCTCGACTGGGGCAATCTCTT
>JBBSPE010000286.1:0-3670 GCA_038259155.1 Gemmatimonadales bacterium | reverse complement strand
GACGTGATCATGCAGCTCGACGAACTGATTGCTGGCGGCGGCGACGCCTCGGCCTCACGGTCGGCCATGCAACGCAGTTTGCGTTGGCTCGACCGGTGTGTGGTGGAGTTTGACCGGCTCACGCGTGAGGGGCGCGGAGAGGCGCTGGCACTGACGGTCACGGTTGACCTGCCAGTGCTGCACCCGGACGAAGAACGACCGGCGCCGCTGCAGGCGCTCTTTCCCATTGTGCAGGGTGGGGTGAACCCGGCACTCCGCACGGAATCGGTGCGCGGAATTCTCGATCGCGGGGATTGGGTGGGCGTGGCCGTGGGCGGGCTCTCGGTGGGCGAGGCCAAGCCGCACATGTACGCCACGCTCGACGTATGCGATCCGCTGCTGCCACGCGACCGGCCGCGCTCTCTCATGGGCGTCGGTTTCCCGGACGACCTGGTGGAGGGTGTGCGACGCGGCATGGACCTGTTCGATTGTGTGGCCCCGCAAAAAATGGGGCGCGACGGGACCGCGTTCACTCCTGACGGCAAGGTGCAGATTCGCAAGTCGAGTTTTCGCACCGATCGTCGTCCGCTGGTGGCAGACTGCGCGTGCGAAGCGTGTACGCAATACGATCGCGCGTTTCTCTGCCATCTGTTCAAGGCCGGCGAACCGCTGGGGCAGCGGTTGCTCGCGCTGCACAACATCGCATTCGTGATCGATGTGCTCGCGCAGGCACGGGCCGCGTTGCGCGAGCAGACGTTTGACGCGTGGAGCGACGCGTGGCTGCTGCGCTATCGGGCGGGCAGCGCGTTGTCGGCGGACGCCGACGCAGACTGAGCGGTCGACGCAAACCGAGTCGCCGGCACGCGGCGGCGCCATTGGCGGAAGCGGCGCCACGAGAGGGCGAGGCCCGTCCACACGAGCACGGCGCCGCCGAGTGACACCAGGGTGGCGATGAACTGGCCGGGCAGGCCAAAGACTTCGCCCGTGTGGCCAAAGCGCACCCAGGCCCGGATCTGTCGACTGCGCGAGAGCGAGCCGTAGCCGCGCGACTCGAGCAGCGTGGCGTCCGCAGCGCGCGTGACCAGCGTGGTGCGCAGGTCGGGACGGTAGGTGTTGCCGCCGGCCACGGCGAGGTTGGCCGTGGAGTCGCCGGGATCGGGCAGCGTGATGGTGAGGCTGCGCCAGTCGGGCTGGGCCTGCGTGGCGGTGTGGACGAACTGGTCGAGCGAAGCGAGCGGGAGTGATACCTGCTCGGCGCGTTCCTCAGGCGCGACACGCTTCTCAGGCGCGATGCGCTCAGCGGGCGCGGCTCGTTCGGCCCGCGCCTGCCGCACGTTCTGCTGCTCCTGTGGGGAGCCCAGTGCGGCGTCGAGCCATTCGCCGGGCCAGCGATAGGAGATGAACACGCCGGACGCCACCACCAGAGCGAGCGGGATGGCCGACCAGAAGCCGATGGTGTTGTGCCAGTTGAAATCGCGGGCCTTTGGTCGAAGTCCACGCCGGAACCACAGCACGTTTCTGAGCGCCGCCCAGCTCCAGCGCTTGGGCCACCACAGCCAGAGGCCGCTCAGGACCAGCAGCAGGAACGCCAGGTTCGCCGCACCGGTGATGGCGCGCATCTGGGTGCGCAGCTCGCCACCTGTCGCGCCCATCCAGCGGTGCCAGCGGCGGGTGGCCGACAGGAACGCCGCCGCGTCGCCCGGCTCCGGCGCCTGAAGCTCAGTGCCTCGATACGGATCGAGCAGCAGGGTGCCGCGCTCGCGGTCCCTGAGTCGCACGCGGACGGGTTGGTCGGCATCGGTGCGCAGCGCCACCGAGGCCACGGCAGGCAGCTCCAGTCCAGCCCGGAGCATCATCGAGTCGAGCGAGAGCCGCCGGCCACCATGCGGGATCTTCACCTGTGCAACGCCGTCTATAGCGCCAGCAATCTGCCGCTCAAAGCCTAGCAAAACGCCAGTTATAGACATTATCAGGATTATCACGCCTCCGGTGAGACCGAGTGCGAGATGTGTCCAAAAGAGGACGCGTCGACTGGCGGGGAGCGGAGCGCGCATGTGGCGGGGGGAGGTTCAGTGGTTGAGAACGATTCTCATGAAGCGTCTACGTGATCTACGCGAATCCCGATGATTTCGCTAGGGATTAGTTTCTCGGTCAGGTCACGACTCGCCGGCCCGCATACCGCGCATCCGCTTCATCCCACCACACTCTCGGCCCGCCACCCCCGCGGTGCCTCAGCGGCCCATCGCGCGTACCGTGTGCCCATGCACACACCTCGACGTTCTTTGCTCGCCGTCCGCTACGTCGCCACCCTGCTGCTGAGCGTCGTCGCACTGCACGCCTGCCGTGGCCAGCCCGGACCCACCGGGACCACCTTTCGGGCGGGCCACACAAGGGTGCTGTTCATCGGCAACTCGCTCACCTACGTGCAGGACGTCCCCGCCCTCGTGCTCGCCCTCGCTCGGCAGCACGGCGACACCGCGTGGCGCGCGAACAGCGTGGCCTACGCAGACTTCGCCCTCGAAGACCACTGGTACGAGGGCACGGCGCGGCGGCTGCTCGCCGACGGCGACTGGGAGTTCGTGGTCATGCAGCAGGGCCCGAGCTCGCTGCCCGCCAACCAGCGCCATCTCGCGTCGTGGTCACAGCAGTTCGAACCGCTCATCCGCGCGGCCGGCGCGCAGCCGGTGTTGTACCAGGTGTGGCCGAACATCTCGCGCCAGGGCGATTTTCCCAACACGCGCACTGCCTATGCGAACGCCGCAATGTCCGTGAACGGTCTGTTTGCGCCCGCGGGCTCGGCGTGGGAAGCGCTGCTCGCGTCACACCCGGAGGTCTCGCTGTACAGCGGCGACGGTCTGCACGCCACGCGAACGGGTGCGTACGTGGCGGCGCTGGTGATCTACGGGCGCTTGAGCGGCGTGGACCCGCGTTCGCTTCCCGACGCGATACCGGGACAGTCGGGCACGACCGCGGCCAGCGTGCAGGTGTTGCAGGACGCGGCGTTCGCAGCACTGTCCGGCGACGCGGCGTTCAATGCGTCGATTCGGCGGTAGACGCTTCGAGGACCACGCCCGGAATGCGCACCACGGCGTCCATGCCGTGCGCCGTTCCGTCAAGCAACGAGCCGACCGCGCCACGCGCCTGCAGCGTGAGTGAGGCGTGGTTGCCGTAGGCCCGCGCCAGTCGCGCCCGCAGATTGGCGACCGCCGTTCCCGAACCGTCGCTGATACGCGGCAAGGATTGCGCGCCGGGCCCGTCATCGCGCACCGTGAGCACCAGATCGCGACCCGCATGCGTGGCACTCACCCGCACGGTACCGCCCACGGGATTCACACTCACCGCATGACGCACGGCGTTTTCTACCAACGGTTGCAACGTGAACGGTGGAACGGGCGTGTCGAGCAGCTGCTCCGGCACGTCCCACGCCACGGCCAGTCGATCGGGAAACCGCACGAGTTCGATGTCCAGATAGCGCTCGGTCAGCGAGATTTCCTGGCGGAGAGGAATCGCCGCTTCGCTCCCGGAGCTGAGCGTCGCGCGCAGCAGCTCGGCCAACCGGATCGTGGTGCGCTGCGCCGCCTGTGGGTCGCGGCCAATGAGTGTGACCACCGCATTGAGCGCGTTGAACAAGTAGTGCGGATTCAACTGCGCCTGCAGCGCCTGCAGCTGCGCGCGCGCCAGATCTTCGCCG
>JBBSPE010000285.1:0-3702 GCA_038259155.1 Gemmatimonadales bacterium | reverse complement strand
GCTGACGCTGTGCACGAGGTTGCGTGCGCGTCGCGTGTGGAAGGCGGAGGTGCGGCGCAGCGGCTCGCCCCACCACACCCAGTGTCGGTGATCGCGCCGGAACGAGATCAAGAGCGGGAATGCGTGCCAGGCGATGCGGGCGGAGCGCAATCCCACGCGCACGCGCTCGGCCCACGTTAGCGGAGCGGAGGGCGCAGGTGCTGGCGGTGTGATCGATGGCACTGCCGGTGCCGCCGCTGACGCAGTGCGCAGCGCCGAACGCTGGCCGTTTGAATCGCTCATGCGGACTGGGCCGTGGCTGTGGTGCTGTCCAGCGCCGAGTCGTCGAGCTGCGCTGCGTGCACGGTTGCGGTCCAGAGGGCGCCGGCGAGGGTTGCCGATTGCGCGGCCGTCGAGGGCTCGGTTCGCTCGCGGCGCACCCAATAGTCACCCGTGGACGCACCCGCCTCCGCGCACGCCAGCAACCACGCTGCGGTGTCGGAGCCAGCCAGCACGGATACCGAGAACCAGTCCATCACCGTGCGCTGCAGGCGGCCGAACGCGCCGTTGTTGGCGGCGAAGCGCGAGGCCACGAGTCCCGGATGGAGCGCGTGTACGGTCACCTGCGCCGGGTCCAGACGCGATGCAAATGTGCGCGTGGCCAGAATGTTGGCAAGTTTGGAGTTGGCGTAGGTGCGCCAGCCGGAGTAGCGCCTTGTTGCCTGCAGGTCCTCAAGGTCCAGACGTGCGCTGCGATGCGCGCGCGACGCCACGTTGATGATGCGCGCGGGCGAGCCAGAGCGAGCGGCGGCACGCAACGCCGGCAAGAGCTGCAGTGACAGATTGCAGTAAGCCACATGATTGAGCGCGAACGTGCGCTCGAGCCCGTCGCGGGTGACTTCCCGTTCCAGAAAAATCGCTCCGGCGTTGTTCACGAGGGCGTGAATGGCCGGGTGGCGCTGACGCAGCCGTTGGGCGAGCGCGGTCTGCTCGTCCACATACAGCAGATCTGCCGTTTCCACCGTGACCGATCGTGAGCCGGTGGTGTTCATGATCCTGGACGCGGCGTGGGTGGTCTTGGCCGTGTTGCGGCCCACCATCACCACGTGGCCGCCCGCGCTCGCGCAGCGTTCGGCCAAGGCGCGCCCCACGCCGTCGCTGGCGCCGGTGATCACCACCGTGCGGTCACGCAGGGCGTTTGGGAGCAGGGCCGGTGTGGCAAAAACAGGATCGTCGCGCACGGAGCAGGCAGAGGGGAGCGTTGGGCCGCCACTTCGAAAGCGACCCGTGGTATCTAACGCGTACTACCCCAATGCGGTGAGCGAGTCACGAGGTCCCGGAATACGTCTGCTGCGACGCGTTGCCGTCTGCGACGCGATGATCCTGAGCCTGTTCAGCTCCCCGTCGCGCTCAAAATGATCGGCGCAAGATTCAGCGCCTGCGCCTGCACGTTCTGCAGGCCGGGCTGGTTGCCCAGCGTCCAACGCACCGTGATTTCGCCATTCGCATTCGTGGTCGCCGACGCGGGATTGATGCTGCCCCCGCCGCTCGTCACGGTCATGGACACGGTCACACCCGGAATGGGCGTGTTGCTCGACCCCACCACACGCAGCACGATCTGCACGGGCAATGCCGCGCCGGCCTTGGCGCTCTGGTTGTTGCCCTGCGCCACGATCAGGTCCGACGGGATGACGCCCGTGGCCGTGATCGTGACCGGCTCCACGCCCGCCACGTTGGCCAGCAGCTCGTGCAGATTCTGGTTGGGGCCAATGGTCCAGCGCGTTTTTACTTCGCCGTTCGCATCGCTCACGCCCGTGGCGGGTTCCACCACGCCGCCGCCACGCTGCACGGCAAATCCCACCGGCGTGCCTTCCACCGGTGAACCATCCTCGCCGCGCACACGCACCACCACCGACGTGGGGAGCAGCGTACCAGCGGCGGCCGTCTGAAAGTTGCCCTGCACCACGACCAGATGGTCCGGCGTTGGCGGTGCGGCCACGCGCTCGCATCCGGCGAGCAACGAGAGCGCGGCGAGCGCGAGCACGGCTCCGGAGGCGACGAGCAACCGGTGCGCCTGAGAGCGCTCCGAGCGAGGGGCGGGGAGAACAGCGACCGCCGCGGAGCGCGGCGCGAGGGTGCGACGGTGGGAGAACAGCATGCAGGGCTCCGGAGAGTGATTCACGCGCAGGACACTGGGAGGTGTCGGCTCCGGACCACACAGAGTTGAACCACTTGCCACATTTTGTAACAGCCGGTACCCGTTCGGGGAGGCAAATCCGCCGGCCAAGAGGTATTTTCAGGGATGTCGTCCGCCAGTCGGCTCTCTCCCGCGACCTCCCTGCGCCCGGTGGCTCTGCACACCGAGGCGGCGCAAGACCCGTCGCCCAACCGCACTTCCCCCGTTCCGGAATTTGGAACGCATCCGGACCGAAATCCGGGCACGCCACTCGACCTCGAGCGCGTCGCGGACACCCGCGTCAATCGCAGCGCCGTGGAACGCCGCGCGGCCTCGCTCCCCGGCCGCCGCACGGTCAAAAAGCAGTGGCAGGCCGCCTGGCTGCTGCGCGCCGTCTCGTGCATGGACCTCACCGCACTCTCTGGTGACGACACCCCCGGCAACGTGCACCGGCTCTGCGCCAAAGCTCGTCGCCCCATTCGCGACGACCTGCTCCACGCACTCGGTGTCGCCGACCTGAGCATCACGGTGGGCGCCGTCTGCGTGTACCACCGGTACGTGTCACATGCCGTGCAGGCGTTGGCGGGCAGCGGCATCCCGGTGGCGGCCGTGTCCACCGGATTCCCGGCCGGCCTGTCTCCGCTCCCGCAGCGCATCGCCGAAATCCGGGCGTCGGTGAGCGAGGGCGCGGCCGAGATCGATGTGGTGATCACGCGTGCGCACGTGCTGCGTGGTGATTGGGAAGCGCTCTATGACGAGGTGCGTGCCTTTCGCGAGGCCTGCGGCGACGCGCACATGAAGACCATTCTGGGCGTGGGCGAACTGGCTACGCTCACCAACGTGGCGCGCGCTTCGCAGGTGGCCATGATGGCCGGCTCCGACGTGATCAAGACGTCCACGGGCAAGGAACCGAGCAACGCGACCATTCCGGTGGGTCTCGTGATGGTGCGCCAGATTCGCGACTACCTCGACCGCACGGGACACGTGGTGGGCTTCAAGCCGGCTGGTGGGATCCGGTCGGCCAAGCAGGCGCTCGAATGGTTGGTGCTCGTGAAGGAGGAACTGGGCGATCGATGGCTGCGGCCCGATCTGTTCCGTTTTGGTGCGAGCGGACTCCTCACCGATATCGAGCGCCAGCTCGAACACTTCGTCACGGGCCGGTATTCAGCGGGCCATCGCCACCCGATGGTCTGAGCCGCCGAATGAGCATCGCATGAGCATCGCATGAGCATCGCATGAGCACCTCTCCGCCGTCCGCCGACACCTCGGTGCGCGCCCTGTTTGAGTCCATGGCCTACGGCCCCGCCCCGGAAGCGGACGGCCCGGCGCGCACGTGGCTCGCGTCGCACGGCCATCGGTTCACGCACTTCATCAATGGCGCGTTTGACCACGCGCAACCGGACGCGTGGTTTGACGTGCATGATCCGAGCACCGGCTCGGTGATCGCGCAGGTCGCGCAAGGCAGCGCCGCCGACGTGGATCGCGCTGTGCAGGCCGCGCGGGAAGCGCTGCCGGCGTGGCGCGCGCTCAGTGGTCATGCGCGGGCG
>JBBSPE010000284.1:0-3773 GCA_038259155.1 Gemmatimonadales bacterium | reverse complement strand
TCGACGGACGATGTCCGGGGGATGTCCGAATGACTTCACATGCACACGTCACCGGCCGCCAGCGCCTTCGCGGGGCGTCTCGCTTCGCCGCGTTGTTGGCGGTCCTGCCACTGCTCGCTGGCTCACTCGAGGCACAGGGCACGCGCAGCCTGCGCTCGCTGGGCGAACTCAGCAAGATTTCCGGACAAGGCGCGGAGATGGACGCCGCGATGTCGCGTCTCGACAAGATCACGGCAGCGCGCGCACTCTCGCAGGATCCGGCCGATTCGCTGTTCCGCTCCGCACAGGCGGCCATGCGGCGCAACGACAATCAGCGCGCGGCCACACTGTTCCGCACGGTGCGCACACGCCATGCCTTGTCACCACTGGCGGCGGACGCCGGCTACTGGGAAGCCTTCACGCTGCAGCGCGTTGGTGGTCGCGAGAATCTGATCGCGGCGCTCGAAGTGCTGCAGGTGCAGCAGAGCAAATATCCGAGCGCCTCGAGTGCCTCCGATGCGCGCACGCTGTCGGCGCGAATCGAGGGCCAGTTGGCCAGTCAGGGCGATGCACAGTCCGCGCAGCGCATCACGGAACGGGCGCAGTCCCTGTCGCAGACGTGCCCCGACGAAGACGAAGACGAACGCCTGATGGTGCTGGATGCGCTGCTCACCATGGACAGCGAGCGCGCCCTGCCCACGCTCAAGCAGGTGCTGGCGCGCCGTGATGCGTGCTCGGTCACGCTGCGCCGGAAGGCCGTGTTCCTGGTGTCCCGCAAGGGCAGTGAGGAGACGGAAGACATTCTGCTGAACGCGCTGCGCACCGACCCCGACAAGGAGGTGCGTGAACAGGCCGTGTTCTGGCTGGGGCAGACCAACAGTGAAAAGTCCACCACCGCACTGCTCGACCTGCTGCGCACCTCCAAGGATGAGGAGCTGCTGGGCAAGGTCGTGTTCTCGCTGTCGCAGCAGCGCAACGAGCGCGCGTCCACGGCGCTCCGGGACTTGGCACGCCGCTCTGACGCGTCGATCGATGTGCGCGGCAACGCCATCTTCTGGCTTGGGCAGCGTTCCCGCGACGCCAACGAGGCCGTGACGTTCCTGGTGGAGCTGTATCCCGCATTGCAGGAAACGGAGCTCAGGGAGCGGGCGCTGTTCGCGATTTCACAACGCAAGACGGCCGCCGCCCAGCGATTTCTCAAGGAGATCGCGCTCAACGCGCGTGAACCGCTTGAACTACGGCGCAGCGCGATCTTTCACGCGAGTCAGGCGGGTCTCACGATTCCCGAACTGCGCGAGATCTACCGCACGTCCACCGACAGGGAAATCAAGGACCAGGTGATCTTCGCCATCAGCAATCGCAAGACGCCCGATGCCGTGGACGCGCTGTTCGACATCGCCAAGAACGATGCCGATCGCGCCATGCGCTCGAAGGCAATTTTCTGGATTGGCCAGAGCAAGGATCCGCGTGCGGCGGAGTTCCTGCTCAACCTCCTCAACAAGTGAGGGGCTTGATCATGACGGTCACATGGGCAGAGCGTGTGCGCTGCGGCATGTTGCGCACGGCGACGATTGCGGTGATGGCACCGGTACTTGTATTGCCTGGCACGGTGGCTGCGCAGGAATCGAGCGCGGTGAGCTCGCAAGTGGCAGCCGTGCGCGACGGAACGGTTCGACTCTCCTTTCCGGCGCGCGAGGGCGTGTGCGGCAACGGCAACTCGTGGTTCCGCGACGGCAACGGCAACCGGGTGGGCACGTTCCGCGGCTCGCGCGACGTGGACGTGGAATGTGAACCCGGACCGGTGCGGCTGGTGGTGGAGCGCCGCGGCGGTCGCAGCACCGACGTGCGCACCTACGTGGGCGGCCGTTGGCGCCCCGACGAGGCGGCCACGGATCTCGGGACCGTGTCGGCCGCGGGCGCGGTGTCGTGGTTGATCAGTGAAGTAGAGCGCGGAGAGGCGGATGGGGCAAAGGACGCCCTCATGCCGCTGATCATCGCGGACGCCCAAGTGCCCTGGGACCGCGTGCTCGCCGTGGCGCGCGATGTGTCGCGTCCCCGCCAGGTGCGCACACAGGCCATGTTCTGGTCGGCCAACGCCGCCGGTGACAAGGCCGCACAGGAACTCGGCGTGATCGCGTCCAACGATCCGGACGTCGAAATCCGCACGCAGGCGGTGTTCGCGTTGTCGCGCCGCGACGACGGGGTAGAGCAGCTGCTGCGGATCGCGCGCACGAGCAAGGATCGCGAGGTGAAGAAGTCGGCGTACTTCTGGCTCGGTCAGAGCAAGGACCCTCGAGCGGCAGCGCTGTTCGCCGAGGTGCTGGCCAAGCCGTAGTCGCCGTGCTCAGCGCCGCTTGGCGCGCCGGTCCAGCTCCTCGCGCACCGCCGCCAGGTGCCGCGGCCACACGTAGGTCGCGCGCTGACTGAACTCCCGCCACGCGTCAGGCTCGCTCGCCAGGAACTCCGTGTGCCGCCTGTGTGCCTTGCGTGCGTTGCACGCGAGACACGCAGTCACTACGTTCCCCGCCGAGTGATCGCCGCCGCGCACGCGTGGCTGCACGTGGTCCACGCTGAGGGTCTCCGGTGTTCCTTCGGTCCCGCAGTACACGCAGCACCAGTGATCACGGACGAATACCTGCGTACGGCTCAGCGAGGCATGCGGCGAAAAACCGCCCGGCTGGTCGGCGCGACGCCGCTTGCTCACTCGCTCACCCCGGACTGGAGAGACACCGTGGTTAAGATTCCAGATCCGATGCGTCGCCACATGATGACGCGGCTCACCCGCTTCTTCGATCCTGATGAAGCAGCGACAGCCAGCCCCGGCGATCTTCCTCCACGTCTTACCCACACTGCGCTCGAGGCGCTTCGCATGTCCCGCTCCCGCGATCGAATCCTGACCAACCTCGAAGAGATGTACACCGAAGCCTTTGCTCGTGCCAAGGAATCGGGGGATGACGCGCAGATGGCGTCGCTCGACTTCGCCTATCGTCGCGAGCAGCTGTACTTCGAGATCCTGCTCGACGTGCGTGACGCGGTCGAGAAGCGCTGACATCGCAGGACCGGGCGCGCGCGTGATCACGCGTGCCTCTTCGCCCTCCGTCACACTCGCGGTGGTCAACGGCCGCGTCTGGACGGGCGACGCCCGCAGACCATGGGCGGACGCCGTGGCGGTGGCCGGTGATCGAATCGTTACCGTTGGGTCGAGCGCCGAAGTTCGCAAGCTGACACCGGCGAGTGCACGCGTGATTGACGCGCGCGGTGCCATGGTGACACCGGGCTTCATCGACGCGCACGTGCATTTTCTCACGGGCGGGTTCGGTCTCGCGTCTGTGCAGCTCCGTGATGCGGCCACGCCCGAACTGTTCGTGAGCCGAATAGCGGCCTATGCGCAGTCGCGGCCGGCGGGGCAGTGGGTGCTGCAGGGCGACTGGGATCACGAGCTGTGGGGGGGCGAGCTCCCCACGCGCGATTGGATCGACGCGGTGACGCCGGCGCATCCGGTGTGGGTGCATCGTCTGGACGGTCACATGGCGCTCGCCAACAGCGAGGCGCTGCGACGCGCCGGCGTGGCACGCGACACACCCGACGTGATGGGCGGCGTAGTTGAGCGCGACGCGGCTGGTGAGCCCACGGGAATTCTCAAGGACAACGCTATGGCGCTCGTGGCGCGCGTGATTCCGCCGCCGCCGGCGGCCGAGGAAGATCACGCGCTCACCATGGCCATGCAGTACGTGGCATCGCACGGCGTGACGGCGGTGCCCCACATGGGCTACACGTGGAATGACGTGGACGTG
>JBBSPE010000283.1:0-3782 GCA_038259155.1 Gemmatimonadales bacterium | reverse complement strand
CGATCGTGCGCACGCTCGACGGCGGCACGACGTGGCAGACGCGACGCATTCCAGGCGGGGACTCACTGCAGTTCCGCGACATTCATGCGTTTGGCGCGGACACCGCGTTTGCGCTCGCGATCGGCAACGGCGAGGCGTCGCGCATCTATCGCACCAACGATGGCGGCGAACACTGGGCCGAACAGTTCCGGAATGCCGACAGTGCGGCCTTCTACGATTGCTTCACGTTTCTGGACAGCCAGCGCGGTGTGGTGTTCGGTGATGCGGCCAACGGACGCACACACGTGCTGCGTACCGTGAACGGCGGCGCCAGCTGGGCGCTCCTGCCGTCGAGCGCGGTGCCCGCGCCGCTCGACGGCGAGGGAGCCTACGCAGCCAGCGGCCGCTGTGTGGTTCATGCTGGCGAATCGGTGTACATCGCCACCGGTGGTCCGGGATCACGACTCTTTGTGAGCAGTGACGGCGGCGCCACGTTCTCGCTGCACGAAACGCCGTTCGTGAAGAGCAGCAGCGCCGGCACCAGTGGTCTGGCGTTCCGCGATCCCATGCACGGCATTGGCGTGGCGGGTGACATGACCAACCTGCGCGGCGACTCTGCACAGGCCGTGGTGGCGGTCACCGATGACGGCGGGCGCACGTGGACGGTGCGCAGTCGCCCCCCGCTGCCCGGTGCGCTCACCGGGGTCGCGTGGGTACCCGGCGCTGGCACGGAGACCGCCGTGGCCGCCGGCTTTGGTGGCGTGTTCAGCACACGCGACGCTGGGCGCACCTGGCGCACCCTGTCCGATCAGGGCCACGCTGGCCTCGATGCATTCGGCCGCACCGCGTGGGTTGGCGGACGCGGACAGATTCTTCGTCTCGATTGGTAGCCGCCCATGATCCTGTACGACCCCAAGAACTGGCTTGAGATTCTCTTTGATTTCCCGCGCAGCCCCGTATTCCGCACGCTGTTCCTCGACGTGCTCGGCGCCGGCGTCTACGCGGCGCTCGTGGTGTGGGTGGAGACCGAAGTCCTGCGCGTGGCGGTGCCGCTCGGCCCGTCGTTCCTCTCCATCCTCGGCATCATATTGGGCCTGCTGCTCGTGTTCCGAACAAACACCGCCTACGACCGCTGGTGGGAAGGACGCAAGTTGTGGGGCCAGTTGGTAAACGTGTCGCGTGGTCTCGCGCACGCGCTCGATGCGCAGCTGGAGCGCACCGACCACGCGCGTCGCGCGCAGTACGCCACCCTCATGGGCGCTTTCCCCGAAGCGCTCGCGGCGCACCTTCGCATTCCGCGTGAGAAGACGAAGAAATCGGGCGCTGCCGATCTCGTGGCAGCGCGGGCACCAGCCACGCACGAACCCAATCGCCTGGTGCAGGAAATTCAGCGCGCCGTCGCCGCGGATATTCGGGCGGGCGTGCTGCCCGCTGAAGCGCGCATTGCGCTGCAGCCGCTCATGACGGCCTTTGACGACATCACGGGCGCGTGCGAGCGCATCCGCAACACGCCGATCCCCTTCTCGTACAGCTCCTACGTGAAGCAGTTTGTGATGCTCTATGCGTTGATCCTGCCCTTCGGCCTCGTTCAGGAGTTCGGGTACGGCACGGTGGTGGCGAGCATGTTCACCTTCTTTGCCACAATGGGACTCGAACTGCTGGCGGGCGAAATTGAGGAGCCGTTCGGGACCGACCGCAACGATCTTCCCCTCGACCAGCTGGCCGAACGTATTGCACTGGATGTAGCGTCCCTCCTTGGTACCCGCGACGACGTCGCGAACGACACTCCCCCTGTCCCGGCCCTTCCATGACCACCCCCACCGCGCGCAACGCGTCCCTCCGGTTGCGACCGATGTTCGATCGGACGCACCGCATCACGAGTGCGAGCAGGAGACGCTGTGCGAACCTTGCGCTCGCACTGTCCTTGGCGGGCCTGGCCGCCTGCGGTGGCGCGACGGGCGACGACGGGGTGCCCGATCCCACCGCGCTGGATCCGGCGCGCGAGGCGCTCACGAGCGCTGGCATCATGCGACATATCCAGGTACTCGCCGACGACTCTCTCGAGGGGCGCGCGCCCGGCACCATTGGCGAAGAGCGCACCGTGGCCTATCTGACAGAGCAGTTCAAGGCGCTTGGCCTCGCACCTGGTAACCCGGACGGCACGTACGTCCAGAACGTGAACCTGATCGGTATCGCGTCACGCTTCAGCATGGACGTCACCCGCAACGGTGTCACCACCCGGCTCGAGACGCCACGCGACTACGTGGTGCACACCAAGTACGCCACGCCGTCGGTCACGGTGAACAACAGCGATCTGGTATTCGTGGGCTACGGGGTCGTCGCGCCCGAATACGGATGGGATGACTACAAGGACGTGGACGTCACCGGCAAGACGATCGTGATGCTGGTGAACGATCCCGCAGTGCCGGCCGCGAACGGCGAGGGGCTGAACCCCGATCTGTTCAAGGGCGAGGCCATGACGTACTACGGCCGCTGGACGTACAAGTACGAGATCGCCTCCGCCAAGGGTGCCGCCGCCGCCATTATCGTGCATGAGACCGGTCCGGCCGGATATCCGTACGACGTCATCTCCAGTGGCGCGGAGTTGGAGAGCTTTGACGTGAACGTGCCGGGTGGACCTGTCGGCCGCGTACAGGCCGAGGGGTGGATGGCTCGGCAGGCCGCCGAGTCGCTGTTCGTGGCCGCTGGGCTCAACTTCGATTCGCTCAAGGCCATCGCCGCCACGCGCGAGTTCCGCCCGGTGTCGCTCGGCGCCACCGCCAGCATCCGTCTGAACAGTACGTTCCGCGACGTGCAGTCCCGGAATGTGGTTGCCAAACTCGAGGGCAATGATCCCACGCTCAAGGACGAGTGGGTCGTGTACAGCGCGCACTGGGATCATCTCGGGCGCGATACCACGCTGAGCGGTGACCAGATCTACAACGGAGCGTTCGACAACGCGTCGGGGACGGCGGCACTGCTCGAGATTGCCGGCGCCATGGCCACGCTGCCCGAGCGCTCACCGCGCAGCATGCTGTTCGTGGCGCTGACGGCTGAGGAGCAGGGATTGCTCGGCGCCCGCTGGTATGCGGAGCAGCCGCTGTATCCGCTCACCAAGACGCTCGCCAATATCAATATGGACGGGCTCAACCAGTGGGGGCCCACGCGCGATCTCACCGTGATCGGTTTGGGCAACAGCTCACTCGACGACGTGTTGCGCGGGGTGATGGAGCGCGAAGGGCGTACGCTCTCCCCTGACCCCGAGCCGGAGAAGGGATTCTTCTTCCGCAGCGACCATTTCGAGTTCGCCAAGAAGGGCGTGCCGGCGCTATATGTCGAGAGCGGCGTGGAGTTTCCGGACAGGCCGGCGGGCTTCGGACAGATGAAGCGTGACGAGTACACGGAAAACGACTACCACCAGCCGAGTGACGACATCAAGGCGGACTGGGACCTGTCCGGTGGCGTGGAGGACGCGCGCGTGCTGCTCGAGGTGGGCTGGCGCGTGGCGCACATGCGCGCGTGGCCCACGTGGTCGGCCACCGCGGAGTTCAAGGCAGCGCGTGACTCGTCGCTCAAGGTGGTCACGCCCGAGTGACGGGCGACTCGCGCGGTCGGTTCGCACTGTCCGACCCTGCTTGCAGTTGCTAAATTGAGCAGGTTGGCGCGGTGGCAGAGCGGTTGATTGCACCGGTCTTGAAAACCGGAGAACCTGAAAGGGTTTCGTGAGTTCGAATCTCACCCGCGCCGTACAGGCTGTTGCAAGTTATAGACCTGCGCATTTTGAGATTGGCATTTGGCTTTTT
>JBBSPE010000282.1:0-3817 GCA_038259155.1 Gemmatimonadales bacterium | reverse complement strand
GTGTCGGCGCTGGTGTCGGCGCTGGTGTCGGCGCGCGTGGTGCCGGCGCTGGCGGCGCGGCGGCCACCGGCGGCAACGGAGTCGCCGGCTCCGTGGGCTCGGGCCTTGGAGTCGCGCCAAAGATCCGTGTGAAGTCGCCGGGAGGCGCCGTGGCTACCGGTGCAGCCGGTGGCAGCGGCGGATGCGCCGCTGCTGGGGCAACAGGCGGCGCGGCGACTGGCGCGGCTGGTGGCGCCACGGGTGGCGCCATGGGTGGCGCTGGCGGCACGCTCCGCACCGGCTGGCCCGCCGCCGAGACGCGCGGCACCTCCAGCGTGGCCGGAGCCGCGGAAGAGGCCAGACGCTCGTCGAGCCAGCGCGGAAATGACGAAAACCCCGGCAGGAAGTCCGTCACCACCGCAAAACCGGCCGTCAGCACGCCGAGTTCGAGCACCCGCGTGCGATCGGGACCCGGCAGGCGATCGAGTTTGCTGCGGAGCGCGTCAATCTCGTCCGGCCCGGCATCGTCCAGCAGATGCACCATGACGACCCGGCCGGTCGCGATTTCCTGCGCGTTGTGCGACCGCACCTGATTATCGAGTGCCACGCACTTCAACAATCGGTACCGCGACTGAAAGTCTTCGCTCATGAATCCAGGCGTGAGGCACGGGGGAAACCCTTCCCGACGAAAGGGCGGTCGCGCATCGTGAAGCATACACGTCTATTGTTCATCATGCGTCGGGCAGACGCAATCGGTCAGCGCTCACGCCCACCAGCCTTCCATCCCGCGATCCGTCGGGTTTCTTCCCCGGAGTTTCATGATTCGTCGTGCACCCGCTGCCGTGGCGCGAGTGGTGTGGGAGGAGGGTATGCACCTCGCTCCGCAGCATTTCCAGCTGCACCGCCGGCATCTCGAGGCCACCAGCACGTCGGCCATCGGCGTCCTGCACGCCTTTCCCTATGGGGTGGCATCCTGCGAGATCGACGCCGATGCGTTGCGGAACGGCACGCTCTCGATGTTGCATGCGCGTGGTATCCTGCCGGACGGCACGCCCTTTGACATCCCCGACGGTGACGTGGCCCCGGAGCCCTCCCCGCTGGCCGACCGGTTCTCGCCCACCCGCGACGCGCATCTGGTGCACCTGGCGCTGCCCACGTGGAGCGGCAACGCCGCCAACGTCTGGAGTGACGAGCCGGTGCTGGGTGCGCAGGGAACCGCCCCACGCACACGACATCGCTTTGTGCGCGGCGCGCGCACGGTCACCGACGAAACCACGGGACAGGATCCGGTGTCCGTGACTTTCGCCATGCGGCAGTGCCGTCTGCTGCTCGACGAAGAATGCACGGCCGACGACGTGACCATGCCCGTCGCCCGCGTCCGTCGCGACGGGGCAGGGTCCTACGTGCTCGACCCCCGCTACATCCCGCCCTGCCTGCGCATTGGCGCCAGCACGCGACTGGTGGAGTTCACCCATCGACTGGTTGGCATGCTCGACGCCAAGGGACAGGCGTTGGCCGCTGCGCTCGCACCGGCCAGCAACGCCACCGGCAGCGGCAGCGCCCAGGCCTACCTCGGCAACGAACTGGCCACGCGTTGGCTGCTGCACGCGGTGCGCACGGCCGAGGCGCCGCTCCGACATATGCTGCAGTCGCAGGACGCGCACCCCGAGCAGCTGTGGCTCGAGGTGCTGCGCCTGGCGGGTGCCCTGTGCACGTTTTCCCTCACCGTGTCCGCACGTGAGCTGCCGGCGTACGCACACGACGATCCGCAAACCAGCTTTGACGCCATAGAGCGGTTCCTGCGCGAACAACTCGATGTGATGGTCGCGGTACGCGCCGTGGTCGCCCCACTCACGCAGTTGGCCGATGTGCTGTACGGAGCGCCCATCTCCGATGCGCGCTGCTACGAGCCCACGGCGCGCTGGTTCCTGGCGGTGCGCTCGTCCGTTGGCGTATCCCGCACCGTGGCGCTCGTGCCGCAGCTCACGAAAGTGTGCGCGACCAAGTTCGTGCTGGAGCTGGTGCGTCGCGCATATCATGGATTGGCACTTGAGCACCTGCCGGCGCCGCCGGCGGCCATCGCGCCGCGCCCCGATTTCGCGTATTTCGAACTCACGCTCGATGGCCCGTGCGCGAAGGCCCTGCGCGACACGCGCGAGATCGGCGTGTACATGCCGGCTGGCTTGCCGGACATTGAACTGCAGGTCGCCGTGCTCGTGCCGGAATAGCGGGCACGTCGTCTCTGCCATAGCTTCGCCTCGGATGTTCCTTCCTCCCCTCGGCTTCCGATTCGCATGTCGCACGATGCGCCCGCCGCCAACGGCCGGCTTGCCCTGATTCTGCAGGAATCCCTCACCGCGGTGGTCCGGCTGCGCGCCAATCGCCAGCCGGTGTCGGACGCCGCGGCGTTTCGCGCGCAAATGACGCAGCTCCTGGCGCGCGCCGAGCAGGACGCGCGCGCGGCTGGCTACGGTGAGCAGGACGCGCGGTTGGCCGTGTTCTCCGTGGTGGCGTTTCTCGACGAGTCGGTGCTCAACACGCGCCAGCCAGCGCTCGCCGAGTGGGCGCGCAAGCCGCTGCAGGACGAACTGTATGGTGGGCACATGGGCGGCGAATGGTTCTTTCAGCACGTGGACCAGTTGCTCACACGCGCCGACGACTCGCATCTCGCCGACGTGCTCGAAGTGCACCAGCTGTGCCTGCTGCTCGGATTCAAGGGCCGCTACGGAGCCGGCGACCAGAGTCCGTTGCACGCCGTGACCGCCCGCGTGGGTGAGCGCATTGCGCGTCTGCGTGGCCCACAAGGTGACCTCGCGCCCGCGTGGCGCCCGCCCGATGACGCCATCGTGGAGCGCGATCCCTGGCTGCGCCGTCTGACCGTGGGTGCCATCGTGATGGTCACGGTCGCCGTGGCGCTCTGGGGTGGGTACTTCCTGCAATTGCGCGGCGCGCGCGCTGACGTGCGTGCGCTCGCTGTCTCTGAAGGGCCGGTGAATCCGTCATGAAAAAGCTGTCAAAGCGCTGGCTCGTGGCCGGCATCGCGCTGCTCGCGTGGATCGTGTCCACGTGGATGTTCAGCGGCATGATGTCCCTGACACCCACCGAACGCTGGATCCTGCGCATCGGACTGGCACTGCTTGGCGTGGCGGCGGCGGCCATCGTGCTCTGGTTCCTGCGTCCGAAAGGCCAAAAGGACGCCGGCGCTGATTCGAGCGGCGACGACGCGATCACGCACATTGGCGCGGCGCGTCGCCGCATGCCGCGCGGCGAGTTTGACCAGCGGCCGCTCGTGCTCCTGCTCGGCGCTACCGGGAGCTGCAAGACCACGGTGGTCACGCGCAGTGGCCTGGATCCCGAGTTGCTGGCCGGCGAGGCCGATGGCGGAGATGCTCCCACCGGGACGGTGAACCTGTGGGCCGTGCGCGACGCGATTCTCGCGGAAGCGGGTGGCCCCGTGATGGCGGATCAGACGCGCTGGCAGCGCGTGGTGAAGGCGCTGCGTGCGCCGCGCATGGCGGCGGCGGTTGGACGCGGGGAGGTCGCGCCGCGCGCGGCCGTGTTATGCGTGAGCTGCGACCTCTTCTATTCAGGTGGTGCGGGCGAGCAGCTGGAATCGCTGGCGCAGCTGGTGCGGCAGCGTCTGGCCGAAGCAGCGCGCGAGTTCGGCATGAAGCTGCCGGTGTACGTGCTCTTCACCAAGGCCGACCGCATTCCGCACTACGAGGCGTGGGCCTCACCGTTCACACATGAAGAAGTGCGCGCGCCGCTGGGTGCCGCGCTGCCGTTTGACGCGGAGGGCGTGGCTGGTGCGCACGCCGAGCGCCTGACGCCGCGCATC
>JBBSPE010000281.1:0-3839 GCA_038259155.1 Gemmatimonadales bacterium | reverse complement strand
CGGACTATCCGCACGCCGAGGAGTCCATTGGTGAACTCCGTGCGATTTACGACGGCGTGCTCGCGCCTGACGTCGCAATCCGCACCTTCCGCAACATTGATCGCCTGCTGCCGGTGGATACCGTGCCAGCCTCCACGTCGCCACGACGCTTGCCGCCCGCCGACGTCACGCTGCCGGAGCTGCGCATTGTGGACGAAGGACGCGAGTGGTCGTTGGAGACGTTTCTCACGGAGAACCGGGTCGCCGGCCTTATCGTGCTCCAGGACGGGCGCATCGTCGAGGAGCACTACGGTTACGACAACACGTCGCGCACGCGCTGGATGTCGATGTCGATTGCCAAGTCGATCACGTCCACGCTGGTGGGGGCCGCGCTCGCGGACGGCCACATCTCATCGCTCGACGATCAGGTGGTGCAGTACGTGCCGGCGTTGGCTGGCAGCGCCTATGATGGCGTGACCGTACGGCAGCTGCTGATGATGACCTCGGGCGTGGCGTGGCGGGAGACGTATACAGACTCCACCTCCGACCGGCGCCGCCTGCTCGATGCCCAGCTGTCGCTCACGCCCGGAGCGCTTATGCAGGTGATGGCATCGCTCCCGCGCGCGTCGGCACCGGGCACGGTGAACAACTACAACACCGGCGAGACGCAGGTGGTGGCAGAAGTGCTTCGCCGCGCCGTCGGCCAGCCGTTGGCCGCGTACCTCGCCGAGCGCATCTGGCAGCCATACGGCATGGAGGCGGACGCCACCTGGTGGCTGGCATCGCCGGGCGGTGTGGCGATCGGCGGCAGCGGGTTCAGTGCCACGCTGCGTGACTACGCGCGGTTCGGGCAGTTCATCCTTGAAGGCGGCGTCATTGGCGCCGACTCGGTGCTGGCCGGCGGCTGGGTAGCCGACGCGTCGTCGCCAAAGGTGCTCGCGGACTCGTCGCCACTCGACTACGGCTACCTCTGGTGGCCAGGCGCGTCGGTGGCGGCGCGCCGCGACCGCGCATTCTCCGCCGAAGGCATCCACGGGCAGTTCCTCTACATCAATCCGGCCGCCCGCGTGGTGATCGTCGTGTGGAGCGCGCGTCCGGAACCCAGTGGCGGCGCAGTGGTCGACGAATGGGCCTTCTTCGAGGCGGTGGTGGATGCGTTGCGGAACGTGCCTCGTGGCTGAGGGGCGCTGCCGGGTTCTGTTGCGTGTCGGCAGCACAACCCAGCGTTCGGTAACACACACGAGCCACTTCCCGCGTTCGGTTGCACATTGAAGAATCCGCGCCTCACACGAAGATTCGTAACCACAGGCTACCGCAATGAAACTCGGCTACACCATCATCTACGTCCCAAGCGTAGAGTCCTCATTGAAGTTCTTCACACAAGCGTTTGGTCTTGAACAGAAATTCCTCCACGAATCGGGTGACTACGGCGAGCTCAACACCGGCGAAACAACACTCGCGTTCGCGTCTCACGGGCTGGGAGCGTTGAACTTCCCGCACGGTCATATCAGAGCAAGCGAGTCCACACATCCCCTCGGGATGGAAATCGCGTTGGTCACCGAGGACGTTCAGAGCGCGCACACGTCAGCACTGGCACATGGGGCGAGCGAGCTATCTGCACCTTCGCAGAAGCCGTGGGGTCAAGTGGTGTCCTATGTCCGGGCACCGGACGGCACGCTCATTGAGCTGTGCACATCTGTTCACGCGTAAGCAGGCCTGCCTCACTCAACGTTCACGCGACTCGCGCTCGGTTATGCGCTAATCTGAGCTACTCCCAAACTGACCTACGCACAGCGGTCGTCACCGTACCCACTCGTAGATGTGCCGCTCGAAGTACTCGGCGCCTTCGTATCGCACGAGCTTCTGAAGCGAGGTCGCGCGCTCGCCAATGACATACACCATCCGGATGCGTGCGGGTAAATCATTGTCGCGCCCCCTGCTCCTCCGTCACGAGCTGGACGCGCCCATCCGCCAGCATTCGCCGCTCCATCACGGTGGCGTCGCGGAAGCGCCGACCATCAGTTGTGAGCGAAATCGTGTCGCCGCTGTTGGCGTGGGGCTCGTCTGCGTACGCCACGCGAAGATCCCAGCGCGCGGCTGCGTCTGGTGGCGGGGCAATACGTGTCAGCAGTAGCGCGGCCTTGATGCAACGGCGCCACGGACAAAGCGAGAGCGGCGGCGATCGCCGGAAGGCAGGTGCGGACGGTCATCAGGCCATGGTCAGGCCGGCATCCACAGCAATCGACTGACCGGTAATGGGGTCACTCCAGGGCGAGACAAAAAACAGCACGGCTCTCGCAAACTCCGCCGGCGTAACCACGCGACGCAGCGGTGACGACTGCGCAATCAAACCGAACACCTCAGGCGTGGTCACCGCGCTGGCGTCGGTCACATCGAGTAGTCCGCCGGCCACCAGGTTGACGCGCACGCCGTGTGGCCCGAGCTCGGCGGCCATGGTGCGCGTCAAGCCGAGCAGCGCAGCCTTGGCCGTGGTGTAGTCGTGGTAGGTCACCACCGGATTGTAGATCAGGTTCGTGGCAATGTTCACGATCTTGCCGTACCCACGCTCGCGAAAGTGCGGCAGTGCGGCGCGCGTGGTGTTCAGCGCACCACGAACGGCGCCGGTAAACTGCGTTTCGAAGTCCGACCAGGTAACCGTGTCAATGCGCGTGTAGCGCGCCGCCGGATCGAACTGGTAGGGTGGAAGCGCGTTATTCACGATCGCGTGCAGCTGTCCGTAGCGCGCGATAGTGGCCTCAACCATTGATTGCACCGCGTGCTCATCGGTGACGTCTGCGCCATAGGCGAAGGCCGACCCACCGGCGCTCTCAATCGCGCGCACCACCTCGGCTGCAGCTGCTTCGCTGCGGTGATAGTTCACGCAGACGGAGGCGCCGTGTGCACCAAGTTCGCGAGCGAGTGCGGCGCCTACGCCGCGGCTGGCTCCGGTCACGAGTACAACGCGGTCCTTCAAATCCACGGGGGACGCTCCAGGCACGGGTGATGGGGGACTCTGTCTGGTCGGAGATCAACCTAGCGGAACGACGGTCCGGTGCGCGCGTCCTGGACATGATGTGCCGGACCGCCCAGGTAAACAAACTTTCCGCAAACAGCTGCCGTTGCCGAGCGTTGTTGTTAGCGGATAACGTTTGTTGAACAGGAGGTCACCGACCTCCTATCCGTGCGCAGGCCCAGCCCTTCAAACGGACCCGCGCACGCCCCCCCCCGCAAACCCGCTACGCGCGCTGCGTACGCCGCCGCATGGTCATGCCCAGCACGGTGAGCCCGCCCGCGAGCAGCACGAACGACTGCGGTTCCGGTACCGTTGTGGAGGGTGGTCCGTTTGTCGCGCGCACGGTGTAGACAATGTCCTGCATGCCCACATTGAAGGGTCCGCTTCCGCTTGCTTCACCATTGACATCGACCTCGCTGAACTGCAGACGCACGGCACTGCCCCAGCCGGCCATGCCAAATACGGCCTCGGCCGGCGAAGCGGTTCCCGTGAGCACACTGGTGAGCGTGGTGAACTGAGAATCGTCGTCACTAAACAGCTGATCGGCGACGTTGCGAGAGGCATTTAAATATCCCCCGAATAGCGCTGGATTCTGGAAGAGGTCGAAGCCGGCGCCGGCCTCGAGTCGCACTTCGAGCACGGTGCCAGTCGTTACATCGTTGCCGTAAAGCATGCCTTGGCCCGAGTAGGCGCCGGTCCAGTAGCGTCCGTCGCCTACACCAACCGGTGTGCCGGAACCAAAACCATCCAGAATCTGTGAGCTGTAGGCGAGAGGAGGGCCGCCGCCGAACGAGAGCGTGGGGAGCTGCCCGTTGGTGGTACCGCCAAAGGTGACGGTGCCTGACTG
>JBBSPE010000280.1:0-3847 GCA_038259155.1 Gemmatimonadales bacterium | reverse complement strand
TGCTCGGGATGCTTCTGCCGAAGACCGACTTACGACACCGCGGCAACCGCACGGTCCTTCCGCTTCGTGCCGCTTTGGGGACTCGTCGTTGTCCTGAAGTTCTTCATGCGTCGAGTCGACTGTCCGCGCTGTGGCGTCACCACCGAATTGGTCCCGTGGGCCGACGGAAAGCAGCGGACCTGCAACGCCTATCGCGTGTTTCTCTGTGTCCTTCCGGTGACCGTGCGTGAAGTTGGCTGAACGCGTCGGCTACGTTCGTGGGCGAGAGGAGAATTGCTCATGGGACGAACGACATCGGCGGATCTGAACGAGCTGGGCCAGCGCGTGGCCGCATGGCGGGAGAAGGCGGGTGGTCGTGGATCGACCATTCCGGATCAGCTCTGGGTGGATGCGGTTTGCGTGGCGCGGGTCAACGGGGTGTGGGCGACGGCGAAGGCGCTGCGCTTCAACTACGGGACGCTGAGGGACCGGGTGAAGGCCGCCGCTGCGCCCGCGAAGCGCCGCGGCACCACGGTAGTGAAGCGAGGCAAGATCGCGATGGCGCGCGGCGCGGGGGCGGTCGCGTCGGCGATCGCGCCGCACGGGAATGTGCCGCCGAACTTCATCGCGCTGGAGGCTGGACAGTTCGGCGGCGCGGGCAGGACGGTCATCGATCTCGTGGGTCGGCACGGCGACCGGATGCGAGTCGATGTTGCCAGCGGCGTGGACGTCATGGGTTTGATCCAGACGCTGTGGGGTGGCCAGCGATGATGCAGCTGACGCCGCAGATGAAGATCTTGGTGTGCGTGGAGCCGGTGGATTTTCGCGCTGGCATCGACGGGCTGTCTCGGATCTGCCGACAGACGCTTTCGGCCGATCCGTTCTCGGGCGCGGTGTTCGTGTTCCGAAGCCGTCGCGGCACGGCGATCAAGATTCTGGCGTATGACGGGCAAGGCTTCTGGCTGTGCCAGAAACGTTTGTCCACTGGCCGTTTTCGCCATTGGCCGACGAGCAGTGGAGCGGTGCAGAAGGAACTGCTCGCGCACGAACTTTCGGTGTTGTTGGCTGGCGGCAATCCGCGCGCGACGCAAGCGGCGCCACAGTGGCGCCCGCTCACGGCCGCGTAGCGAGCGAACCGCAACCGAGCTTGCTTTCTATCCGACGCCGTGCTACCTGCGTTTCATGGACACGGTGCTGACGTACCAAGGTCGCAACTTCACGGGCGACGAAGTTCGCGCGATCGGCCAGCTGATCGCCGCGGAGCCGCAGGCCAGTCGCCGTGCGCTTTCGATGAAGCTGTGCGCGGCATGGAACTGGGTGCAAGCGAACGGCGCGCCCTGCGATGGGCTCTGCCGGAACGCGCTTCTGGCGCTGCACCGCGCTGGCCACATCACGCTGCCGCCGCCGCGTTGGACGAGCAGCAAACCGCGGGCACAGCGAGCGGTGATCGCACGGATCGAAGTGCCGCCGATCCCTCGCGAATGCTCGCTGAGCGAGATCGGTCCGGTGGAGATCCGGCAAGTCCGGCGCACACCTGACGAGGCGCTCGTCGACTCGCTGATCGATCAGCACCATTACATGGGTTACGTGCGTTCGATCGGCGAGCACCTGAAATATCTGGTGACCGCCGGGGGACAGCCGATCGCGTGTTTCTGTTGGTCATCGGCGCCGCTGCGCCTCGGGTTACGTGACGAGTACGTCGGCTGGTCGCCTGCGCAAAGGACGGCGAACATTCGTTTGATCGCGTACCAGAGTCGGTTCCTGATCCTGCCCTGGATTCGGGTGCCGCACCTGGCGTCGCATCTACTCGGACGGATGTCTCGGCAGCTGTCGTCCGACTGGCAGCGCATCTACGCGCACCCGATCTATTTCGCGATGACGTTCGTCGATGCGTCGCGGTTTCGAGGGACTTGTTATCGGGCGGCGAACTGGACGTATCTCGGAATGACCGCGGGGCGTGGTCACCGCGCGCCGCGCACGAACCCGACCCTCTCGCAAAAGCAGTTGCTCGGCTATCCGTTGGTAAAGGACTTCCGTCGACGTCTGTGTGCGGTGGGCTGAGCGATGGCCAAGGCACCGAAGGCACCGAAGGCACCGAAGCCCATCGACGTCACGGAGGAGGATGTCCGTGCGCTGCTCGAACGGGCCAGAGCGCGGCTGGACCCGGACGACTGCCAGCGGATCGAAGATCTGCTGCGAAGCTATGCTGAGCTGGCGAGGTTGGTGCGCAGGCAAGGCACGACGATGGCGCGTCTGCGCAAACTGGTGGGCTTCGACAAGAGCGAGAAGACAGCCGACGTGCTCGGCAAGGCCAACGCGCAGAGCGACGCCGCAGCCACCGGCGCAACGGATCCAGCGGCCGATGCATCCGCCGAGAGCAAGTCCGAACCGACGCCAGACAACGCCAGTGGCGACAAGCCGAAGCCCAAGCGCAAGGGGCACGGTCGGCTGCCCGCGGCGGCCTACTTGAAGGCCACTCATATTCCGGTGCAGCACCCGAGCCTGCGCCACGGAAACCGCTGTCCTGACTGCGCGTGCGGCAATCTCTATCGGCTTCCCGAGCCCGCGCGCTTCGTGCGCATCTTCGGGCGGTCGCCGCTTGCCGCGTCGTGTTGGGATTGTGAGCGCCTTCGCTGCGGCGCCTGCGGCGTGATCTACACCGCGCCCGAACCCGAAGAAGCGAAGGGTCCAAAGTACGACGACACCGCGGCGAGTATGATGGCGCTGCTGCGCTACGGCGCGGGCGTGCCGAATTACCGCCTCGCCCGCCTTCAGAGCAATCTCGGCGTGCCGGTGCCGTACGCCACGCAGTGGCAAATCCTCGACGAGCGAAGCGCTCTGATTCGACCTGCCTTCGATGCGCTCGTGCGATGTGCGGCGCAGGGCTCGGTCCTGCACAACGACGACAGCAACATGCGGATCCTCGAATACATGGGCAAGAGCAGAGCCAAGCTGCTCAAGAGCGGCAGCCTCGAAGATCCCGAGCGCACTGGCCTGTTTGTGACGGGCATCGTTTCGATCGTCGACGGACACCAGATCGTCCTGTTCCGCACCGGCCGCAAGCACGCTGGTGAGAACCTCGCCGCGCTGCTCGAAAAGCGCTCTCCAGCGCTGGATCCGCCGATCCTGATGTCCGATGCGCTCGATCGCAATGTGCCCAAGGGGCATGTCGTCATCGAGGCGAACTGCATCGCCCATGGTCGACGCAAATTCGTCGACGAGGTCGCGAACTACCCGCCCGAGGTCAAGTACCTGCTGGAGACGATCGGCCGCATCTATGCCGTCGACCAGCAGTGCAAGAGCCAGGGCCTCTCGGACGACGAGCGCCTGCGCGCCCACCAGACCGGCAGCGCTCCGGTGATGGAAGCGCTCAAGATGTGGATGACGGCGTTGCTCGAAGAGAAGCGCGTCGAGCCGAACTCGGGCATGGGGAACGCGATCAACTACATGCTCAAGCGCTGGGAAAACATGACCCTCTTCTTGCGCAAACTCGGTGCGCCCATCGACAACAATATTTGCGAGCGAGCGCTCAAGCTGGCAATCACGCATCGCAAGAACTCGCTCTCGTACAAGACCCAGCACGGCGCCGAGGTGGGCGACATGTGGATGACGCTCATGAACACCGCGGTCCTCAACGGCGCAAACCCCTTCGACTACGTCACTGAACTTCAGCGCAACGCCAAGGCCGTCGCCGAAAGCCCCGACGACTGGCTGCCCTGGAACTACAAGGACACGCTCGCGCGAATGGACAAGTCAAAGTCCGAGGCGCTCGGGCGCGCCGCGGACACGCCCCCGCGCGACCCGGTCAACCGCCGACCAACCTCAGCGCCGCAACTGACGTCGCGACCTTCGTAGGCAGCCTCAGATC
>JBBSPE010000279.1:0-3895 GCA_038259155.1 Gemmatimonadales bacterium | reverse complement strand
TCGAGGCTCGGCTGGACGGCGAGGCTGGCGCCCGCCGCTCGCGCGGTGCCACCGGATGCGCGGCGCGGCCGCAGACAGGATGCAGTTCCACCGTAAACCGTCAGCGGTCTGCCCAAACCGAGAGCAGTGTGAGGCGCGGCGGGAACGCCATGACCTCCGGGTGGCCCCGCCGCACCGCCGCTAGTGCGCAGCCCCGACCGGCGCCGTGCCTTCAGCCGATCATCGGCAACCCGACGCATGAACCCCGAACCCGCAATGGTGCTCAACCGACCACCGGCCAGCACCTACCGCAGTTCTCGGCTACCGGAAAAGCGATCGGGCGCAGGCACACGTTTCCCTGGCGTCGTGTTGCGCTCTCGCCGGCCATTCGGTAGCGCCCGGGAATCGGGCGCCGTAGACTCCAACGCATGTCGACACGACGATACGGAGACGACGAGGTGCGCGAAATCTTCGCGCTCGCGACCACGGGCGAGGGGAGCGATCGCGTGCTGCCTGCCGAATCGGGCGGCATGACGCTCGACGAGATCACGGACATTGGCCGCGAGGCCGGCATCGAACCCGCTCGCGTCGCCCAGGCGGCCGCGAGTCTCGAGGCGCGCGGGCGGGTGCCGGAGGTGCGGCGTTCGTTCGGCATGCCGGTTGGCGTCGCGCGCGTGGTCGACCTGCCGCGTGCGCCAACGGACCGCGAATGGGAGCAGATGATCGCCGGGTTCCGGTCCGCGTTCGGTGCACAGGGGAAAGTGACGACGGTGGGCGGGCTTCGTGACTGGTCCAACGGCAATCTGCACATTGGCGTGGAGCCGACCGAGCATGGCTATCAGCTGCGCATGAGCACGCTCAAAGACGATGCAATGGCGCTCAACGCGCTCGGGATCGTCATGGGCGGCATGTCGGTGCTCATGGGCGCTGTGGCCGCAGCGGCTGGCAAGCCGGAGAAGGTGCTGGCCTTGGTTGGTATGTTCGGTGGGCTGTCGCTGGCCGCGTTCGCCGCCAATGTGATTCGCCTGCCGCGTTGGGCGCGTGAGCGCGAGCAACAGATGGAGTCCATTGCGGAGCGGGCCGTGCAGTTGTTGGCGAAACCGGTCGACAGCTGACCGGAGAGAGTATCACGCCGAGCAGTTGCATCCTGTACGTACCGCCTCACAGGCACTTTCGTAGCGTTCCGGGCACGCCACGACTCAGCACATACGGACCGATCACCGTGCCGCTTTGCGTCAGGACCACAGTGAGGCGCAGTCGCGCACCGACGGCTTGACCTTCAAACCGGGCGGGGTGCACCTCAGGCGGATTGTCTTCGCGCACCGGCCCACCCTCAAACACGTGGGTGCCGCTGCGCGTGAACCGCATGTTTTCATCGAAGGACAGCGCTCCGGCGATCGTCCCGTGCGCGCAGTCGTATTCCACGAGCGCACTATCTGGACTTGCCACGAGGTCGATACCCTCGGCGCCCCACGCTCCGTCAATCCGACCAAGGGGTGCCAGTGTCTCGCTGCCGCACCCAGCAAGCAGGGACAGCAGGAGCACTGCGAACAGCGTCCGCGGCTGGCAACTCTCGCGCGCACGATGTACGTCAGGCGCTGTGACTTGCACGGTTCATCCACCCGTCATCAGAAACTCAGAGACCCGACGAAGAAACTGCCCCGGACGCTCAATAAACGGAAAATGCCCGGACTCCGGGATGATCGCTAGCACCTCGCCCGGAATGTGCTCGGACGTCACCACTCCTCCTCGGGTCGCACCCGCCTCATCGGCGCCGAACAGCAGCAGCGCGCTGGCAGTGACTCGCGCAAGCTCGGCGGTGACGTCGTACCCGTCGAGATCGGGGGCAACCGCGCCAAAGCGCTGCGAGCGGTCGACGGCGTCGTCAGGAATCACGAACGACAGCGACCTGGCCAGCACGACTCGGATCGCGGGCCGCGTGCCGGTGGCTGTAGCCGCCGTGCTCAGTATTGGTGGTCTGTTGGTGGTGCATGTGGGGAAGGACGTCAACGCCTCTGTGAACGCCTGGTATCTTCACTCCACACCCATTTGGGAGATCGTGCTGATCGTCGCCTCCCTTATCTATTCGAGGGAGCGTGCACTGCTCGTGAAGAGCGGGGTGGACGTCTCGGCCCGGTTTGCGACCCTCCCACCGGAGTAGCACACTTCCCATGTCCGTTGCACACGCCATGCGCCATGCGCTCGCCCCCGACCTCGAGATCTCCCGAGTACTCACCGGTATGTGGCAGGTGGCCGACCTCGAGCGGGAGGGCCGTGTGCTCGATCCCGACGTGGCTGCGGCCGCGATGCAGCGCTACGCCGACGCCGGCCTCACCACCTTCGACATGGCCGATCATTACGGTTCGGCCGAGCTGATCGCGGGCCGCTTTGCCGGTGGTGCCGCCATGCGCGACGACGTGCAGCTATTCACCAAATGGGTACCGACACCCGGACCGTTGACGCGCGCCAATGTGCGAGACGCGGTGGAGCGCGCGCTCGAGCGGCTGCAGCGGCCGCGGATGGATCTGATGCAGTTCCACGCGTGGAACTACGCCGACCCGTCGTGGCTCGACGCGCTGTTCTGGTTGGATGAGCTGCGGGTGGAAGGGCTGATTGGTCACCTGGGTCTGACCAACGTGGACACCGCACATCTCCGGGTGGTGCGGGCCACGGGCATTCCCGTTATCAGCAATCAAGTGTGCTGGTCGTTGCTCGACCGCCGTCCGCGCAATCGCATGTCTGCGTACGCGGTGCAGGAAGGAGTGAGCCTGCTGGCGTACGGCACGATCGCTGGTGGCTTTCTGAGTGATCGGTGGCTGAACCGTGCCGAGCCGGATTGGGACACGCTCGAAACGTGGTCGCAAATGAAGTACGGACGGTTCGTGCGCTCAATTGGGGGTTGGACGGCGCTGCAGCGCGTCCTGCGCGCGGCCCGGGTGGTGGCCGACCGACATGGGGTGTCGATCGCCAACGTGGCCGGTCGCTACATCCTCGAACAGCCCGGTGTGGGTGGCATCATTGTCGGGGCTCGGCTCGGCAGCAGCGAGCACATCGACGAAACGCTGCGATTGGGGCAGTTCACGCTCACTGGGGACGATCATGCGTCGCTCGAGGACGCCGTCTCGCAGCTCGATGCGATTCCGGGCGAACCCGGCGACGAATATCGGGTGCCGCCGTTCCTCACGGCCTCGGGTGATCTGAGCCATCATGTGTCTTCGTTCCCTTCGCCGTTTCCCGTGCGCGTAGACGCCGGCGGCCGTCGGCGTGTGCTCTCGGGCACGGTGTGGGAACGTGACGCTGGTTTCGCGCGCGCGGTACGGGTTGGAAATCAGATCGCCGTCTCGGGGACCACGGCCACACACGGGGCGCGGCTCATTGGTGGACACGATCCCGCTGCGCAGGCTCATGCCGTGATCGACAAGATCGCCGGCGCGCTGCAGTCACTGGGCTCGCGGCTCGAGGATGTGGTCCGCACGCGGGTGTTCGTGCGCTACATCGACCAGTGGGAGGCCGTCGCGCGCGTGCACGGCGAACGGTTCGGGCACATTCGCCCAGCCAACACGCTGGTTGAGGCCCGACTGGTGGGCGATGAGTACCTCGTGGAAATCGAAGCCGACGCGATTGCGGCGGACGTGCCAGAGACACAACGGTAGGTTGCACTCATGATCGCTTTCATGAATCGATTCCTGCACGGGCGACTGCGCACTCGGGCGAAGTTCGCGACTACCACCATCGTGGCCTTCGCAGCGCTCGGCGGCCCGCTCGGCGCCCAAGCCCCCAGCTCCCGATCACCGCTCACGCTGGAGCGGCTCACCTCGGGTAGTGCCTTCACCGGCTCGTCGCCGGCTGCCGTGACATGGACGCTCGACAGCCGCGAGGTGCTCTTCCTGTGGAATCCACCCGGCGTGGCAGGACG
>JBBSPE010000278.1:0-3959 GCA_038259155.1 Gemmatimonadales bacterium | reverse complement strand
TGCGCGCAGCGAACGCACGTTGCCGCGTGCGTTCACAAAGTGGTAGCTGTCCTGGATCTGGCGCATCAAAGTTCGAGAACGGACGGTTCGTGCGTCGTCTAGTGCCTGCACCGCCGTCGCCGCGGAACGCGCGATCACCGCATCCGCGTCGTCGTTTGCGGACGCGACCAACGCGGCGCGCTCTCGCGCGAGCTCGAGCATCTCCACCTCGCCGGGAATCCAGACTTGATCGCGTACCTGCTGGTCGAAGGTGGGGGGCACCCAGTCATCAATGTCCCACTGCCCATGCACCATGCCGGAGAAGCCACGCAGGTAGCCGATCGTCCCGTCGGGCGCAGCCACCACCAGCACGCCGAACATCTTGCCGTTGCCCGGCTCGTGCAGCCGCCATGTCTCTGCGTCATGCGACTGCAGCGACGCCATCAACTCCAGCGCCGCGCGCTGAGCGAGTGGGTGTACCGCGCCGCGGTCAAAGGGGCTGGGGAAGCGGCTTGGCAGCTCAGCCGAGCTCGGGGCGGGGGAGAAGGAGATCACAGCGGAAGCATAGTGCGTTTCAGCGCGCGCTGAGCTCAACCACGCGTGTCGCGAGCCCACGTCCATACAACAGTTGGCCGGTTATGGACATAATAGATTACCATAGTCATAATGAACTGACCATAACCTGAGCCTATGCCAAAGAAAACGCTGCCTACCCAATCCGAACCCGTCACCACCATGGCCGCGAGCGTCTTCAAAGCGACGTGCCTTGAAGTGATGGACAACGTGGCGGCGAGTGGCGCCGAGATCATTGTCACCAAGCACGGGCGGCCGGTAGTGCGCGTGCTGCCGGTTCAGGAATCCTCGAAGTCGCCGGTTGGGTTCATGCGCGGCACCGTGGTGCGGCATGGTGATATCGTCAGCCCGGACCATTCGGTGTGGGAGACGTCCGCCAGCGACCCGCTCGCGCGGCGCTCCTCGTGACGCCGACAAAAGGAAAGTCCGCGAGGAAGGTGCGCGAACCGGCGCCTGAATACAGCGGAACGCCAGCCTTGTGGCGTGCCGCCGAGTCGCCAACCCGTGATACGCCCTTGTTGTTGGACACGCATGTCTGGCTCTGGACCTTGGATGACACTCGCGGAGCCCTTTCGAACGCTGCGACGCAGCTCATCGCCAGCGCCGCGGCGGCGGGTCGGCTCTTCGCAAGCGACATCTCATTCTGGGAAGTTGCGATGCTGGTGGCAAAGGGACGCCTGGAACTGGCGGCGGATCCGTTGCTCTGGTTGCAGCGGGCGGCGCAAGCGCCGGGCATTCAGCTGCTTCCGTTGACGCGCGAGGTGCTAGTGGCGAGCACGTCACTGGCAGGTACGCTGCACGGGGATCCCGCTGACCGCATGCTGCTGGCGCAGGCCCAGCGATACGGCTGCGCGTTGCTCACCTGCGACAAGGCGCTCGTTGCATACGCGGCGCGGCAGCCAGGGGTGCCGGTGTGTGACGCGCGGTGAGCTGAGCGTGCTCCTCCGACCCGCTCCAAGCCGTGCTGCCTTCACTTCCGCGCTGCACCATTCATTGACGCGGCTGATTGATCTCTTGCTTTGGAAAGGGGTGCAAATACGGGCTGACTGGCCAGCGTCGTTGCTCAGTCCGTCGCGGTGAACGTTACACGGGATACGAGCGATGACGTATTGCGAGATTCTTCTCTTCGCCCTAAGGTCGAATTGGCCGACCTGCGTACGCGATCCGACCTGTAAAGGAGGCGCAATAGGGCAAATGCCCTATTGCCTCATCGATCGCGTCGCCGCCTCTTCTGCGCAGCCTCGGTGTTGTCGACAAGGAGCCGTCGTCGAAGTGCGCTCGCCCCTCCCTGGTACCGGCCCTGGCCGCGCTGCTGCCGATGCGCCGTTCCCCCTCCCCAACCGGTGGGTGTATGAACTCCTCCGTTGCGTCAACGCACACGTCGTCCGCGCCGCCGTTATCGGCGAGCTCCAGCGCTGTGGCGACCCTGTCGCTCACCACGTTGGTGTTGTATGCGCTGGTCTTCTCGTCCGCGTGCATCGTGATCGGCATCATTTGGGACATCTCGTGGCACATGACCGTGGGTCGCGATACGCTCTGGACCGCTCCGCATGTGCTCGAGCAGATCGGAGCCAGCGTGGCAGGGCTTGCATCGGGCGCGCTGACGCTCAAGACCACCTTTTTCGGCACGGACCTCGAACGCGCACGTTCGGTTCGCGTGTGGGGGTTCCGTGCGCCGCTCGGCGCGTGGCTGTGTATCTGGGGCTCGGTGGCCATGATTTCGTCGGTGCCGTTCGACAACTGGTGGCACAACGCGTATGGACTCGATGTGAAGATCCTCTCGCCACCGCACATGGTACTGGCTGCCGGGATGTGGGGAATCCAGATCGGCGCCATGATCATGGCGCTCGGCGCACAGAATCGAGCGGCGGCAGATAGTACAGAGCAGCGCCGCTTTGGATTGATGTACGTGTTTACGGCAGGCGTCTTCCTGACGATGCTGGCCATCTTTGCGTCGGAGTTTGTCGAGAGGGCACACCTCATGCACGGCTCGATGTTCTACAAGGCGAGCGGTGTCGTATTTCCCTTCGTTCTGCTCGGTGTTGCGCTTGCGTCGCGCTTGCGTTGGCCTGCCACTGCCACGGCTGCGGTGTACACAGGCATCACCCTCGCCATGCTCTGGATTTTGCCGCTGTTTCCGGCGACACCCAAGCTTGCGCCGATCTACAACCCGGTCACGCACATGGTCCCCATGAGCTTTCCGCTGCTGCTGATCCTTCCGGCGTTGGTGCTCGACATTCTGCTGCACCGCATGGCGAGTGATCGGAAGTGGTTGATCGCGGCGCTCGCCGGTAGCTCGTTCGTGCTCATCATGCTTGCGGTGCATTGGTTCTGGGCAGACTTCATGCTCTCGCCATACGCGCGCAACCGTTTCTTTGCGGCAGACCAGTGGAGCTACGCGTCTCGCCTCGGACCGTGGCGCTACGAGTACAGGGCACTCGACCTGGATGCGGCCGGCAACTTCAGTCCGTTGCTTCTTGCCAAGGGCATCGGTATTGCGATCGTGCTGGCCATCGGCTCCTCCCGACTCGGCCTCGCATGGGGCAGCTGGATGAAGCGGGTGCAGCGATGATCGCGCCACGGTGCATACGTTGGCGCGCGCGACGGATCGCGGCCACCCTCGGCATCGCCGCGATCGCGGTGGTTGCCTCCGGCCACGTGGGCAGCCCGGACACGTGGTTTGAGGGAAACGCCGGTCCGTATCCTGTGCGCATCGTGGTTCGCTCGCCGGGCGTCGTCCCCGGTCTGTCTGACGTGACCATCCGGGTGACGGGCGAGGGGGTGCGCCGAGTCACAGCGGCGCCCGTGCAAGCTGGTGCCTCCAAGGACGTGGTGCCGCCGCCCGATGTTGCGACGCCGGTCCCCGGCGACCCTGAGCTGTACAGCGTGCAACTCTGGCTCATGTCAGTCGGTGCCTATAGCATCGAGGTCACCGTGGAAGGCGCAGAAGGAACAGGTACCGTTTCGGTTCCCGTGACAGCGGTGGCCACTCGCCGCCTGGAAATGCAGCGCCCATTGGGGCTGGCGTTGATCGGCATCGGCGTGGTCCTGATCGCGGGGCTGCTGACAGTTGTGGGCGCAGCAGTCCGCGAGAGCGTGCTCTCACCCGGTGAAACGCCGGACCGGAGGCACAGGAACCGCGCACGCGGCGCCATGGCGGGCACCGGCGTGCTGCTGGCCGCGCTCCTGTTCGGTGGATGGACGTGGTGGCAAGCGGAAGACGCCAACTTCTCACGGTTCCTGAACTGGACCTTTGCGTCAGAAGCCACGGTTGCGTCGGTTGGTGCGGACCGGGTGCTCACGCTCGCCATCACCGATTCGATATGGGTCATGCGAGACGACCAGGCATGGCTGCGCCGCAACAGTTGGGGCCGGGCCAGCCCGCTGATTCCCGATCCCGGCACGTT
>JBBSPE010000277.1:0-3975 GCA_038259155.1 Gemmatimonadales bacterium | reverse complement strand
CGACGTCATCCGGCCCCTCGGCATGGGCGGTATGGGCGCGGTGTGGCTGGTGCGCGATCCCTTCCTGGACCGGCCCGTCGCGCTCAAGGTGCTGCTCGAGGAGCGCGCAGACGCTGAGCGACGCGAGCGATTTCTGCGCGAGGCGCGCACCAGTGCACGACTGGAGCATCCGCATATCATCGACGTGTTTCAGGCCGACGAAACCGAGGGCACCGTGTGGTTCACCATGCGATTCGTGGACGGCGAGTCGCTGGGGGATCGCATGCGCGAACGCGGGCGTATTCCCGTGCTCGAGCTCCTCAGCACGCTGCGTGAGGTCGCGTGGGGACTCGCCTACGCGCATGCCCGCGAGGTGGTGCACCGCGACATCAAGCCGGACAACATTCTGCTTGACCGCGATTCGGGCCGCGCGGTGGTCACCGACTTCGGCATCGCCCGGGACGAAGCACGGAGCAGCAGCAACCTGACGCTGGACGGCTACGTGCTGGGCTCGGTGCAGTACATGAGCCCCGAGCAGGCGGCGGGTGACCTCGTGGACGGACGAACCGATCTCTACGCGCTGGGCTGCGTCGCGTTCCAGGCGCTCACGGGCCGAGTGCTGTTCGACGGGCCCCCGCAAAGCGTGCTGGTGGCGCACGTGACGCGACCGGCACCGTCCGTGTCAACGCTCGCGCCGGACGTGCCGGCCATCGTGTCCGAGCTGGTGGACCGGTGCCTGCGCAAGGATCCGGCCGAACGCTTTGCGAGCGCCGACCAGCTTGCGACCGCGCTGGAGCAGGCGATTCGCGAAGTCGGGCAGCTGGAGCGGGAGGCGGCAGACGCCGCGCCAGGGGCGGTCGTGTCGGAAGACGCCGCGCGCGCGATCTGGCAGCGGGCAGCGCAACTGCAGGCGGAAGCCGCACACCGACTCGAGCGCACCGCCAAGCTCAAGCTCCCCTCGTCTCGGGACCCCGGCGTTGAGGACTCCGGCGGCTATCGCATGCGCGACGTGGAAAAAGCGGCGGTGGAAGCCGGGATTTCCCGGCAATATGTGGCGCTCGCTCTCGCGGAGCGCGGCAGCGGCACCGCTGGACGTTCGCCCGTGGTGGCCGGCGAACGATTGGACCGGCAGTTCACCACGCTGCTTGGCACCACCGATCGCGCGATCAGTGTGTCGCGTGTGATTCCGGCGTCACCCAAGGAGACGCTGGCTGCGGTCGGCGCCGTGTTCACGGGCGAGCCGTTTCGGCTTGCGGTGAATGACACGGTGAACGGCCACCCGCTCGACGGCGGGATCCTGCGCTTTGCGGTGCCACGCGGCACCATGGCCGCCACACTCCAGGCCAACCACATGCGGGGCGGCATGCTGGTGTATCGCCTGCACCAGATCGACTTGTACGATCTGAGCGTGACACTGCACGCGCGCGGCACGCCACGCAATCCGGCGTGTGAAGTGGTGATCACCGGCGACCTGCGCCCGGGGCTTCGGCGCAACCTGATGGCCGACTGGGCGTTCATGAGCGGTGGCGGCGTGCTGGGCGGCGTGGCGGGCGCAGCCGCGTTCACCGCCCTTACCGGCTCACTCGCGATCGCTGCCGCGCCGGCGGTGGGCGTCGCCGCACTCGCATCCGGCGCTACCATGATCTGGTATCGTTGGCTGTTCCGCTCGGCCCTCGCCAAGACCGGCGAGGAGCTGGGCCAGCTCCTCGCGGCCACGGAACGGCACCTCACGCAGCGAGATATTTTCCGCTGACGTCCCTGCCCCTCACGGCACGATGCGCGATCCCCCGATCTGATATTCCTTGGGCGGAACGTTGCCCTGCAGGTTGCGCACGAAGTAGTCCCAGCGGCGACGCATGATATATGGGCCGTCCTGCCCGTACCCGTGGCGCGCCTGGGGCAACATGATCAGGTCGAAGTCCTTCCCGGCTTTCATGAGCGCGTCCACCACGAGCGTCGTGTTCGTGGGCGGTACGTTGTCGTCCATCATGCCGTGAATCAGGAACAGCTTGCCCTTGAGGTTCTTCGCGTAGGTCTGGTTGGCTTGCGCCGCGTAGTTGTCGGTATCGCCGGTGCGCTCGAGCAGCCCCTGGTAGCGCTCGCCCCAATCGTCTTCGTAGTTGCGGTTGTCGTGATTGCCCGACTCGGAGATGCCCACCTTGAAGAAGTCGGGCGCCTGGAACATGGCAGCGGCCGTGGCGAATCCACCGCCCGAGTGCCCCCAGATGCCGGCCTTGTCGATGTCGATGAACGAATAGCGCGTGGCGAGCTGCTGCATGCCCGACACCTGATCGGGGATGGTGTTGTCGTTCATGCGCCCGTAATAGAAGTCGTGGAACGACTTGGACCGATCAGGCGTGCCCATGCCGTCAATGGCCACCACCACGAAACCCAACTCGGCCAGCGCCTGATGATCGTTGCGCGACGCGGTGAAGCTGCGTGAGCCCACACTGCCCGACTGCGGACCCGGGTAGATGTAGTTGATGATCGGGTAGCGCTTGGTGCTGTCCAGATTCGTGGGCGTGAACATGAGACCGTAGAGATCCGTGGCGCCGTCACGCGCTTTCACCGTGAAGGGGAGCGGCGGCTTCCAACCGGTGGCCACCAGACGCGAGATGTCGGCGCGTTCGAGCACCTGCACTTCCTTGCCATTGGCATCGCGTACCACTGTCACCGGAGGCGCGGTGGGCGTGGAGTACGTGTCCACGAAGTGCTTGCCGTCCGGCGAGAGCGACACAGCATGGTTGGCGACCTCTGGCGTGAGCAGGATCTGCTTCTTCCCGTCAAAGCCGATGCGGTACAGGTGCTGATAGTACGGATCACGCCCGGCCTCCTTGCCGTTGGCCGTGAACCAGATTTCGCGCTTCTTCTCGTCCACGCGCAGTATGCCCGAGACGTTGCCGTCGCCCGTGGTGATGCGGTTTTTGAGCGTGCCGGTGGCGAGATCATACAGGTACAGGTGCACCCAGTTGTCACGCTGCGACCACCAGATCAGCTCGTTGGACGCCGGCAGCACGCGCCACAGGCCTTCGGCAAGGGATGCATCGCCGATCTGGGTGGGGCTGGTCTCCTCCAGCACGGTGCGCACGACGCCCGTGGTCGCATCGGCAACACGGAGCGCGGCCTGCTTGTGGTCCCGCGAGCTCGAGATGAAGGCGAGATGCGATCCGTCGGGATACCACTGCACGTCGCAGATGCTGGCGCCGCAGGCGATGTGATCTGACACGGTGGAGCGATGCGGATCGGGCGGCATTTGCAGGCGCACCATGCGCGGCGCACCGTCCGGCCCGCGGCTCACGATCACGCGGCTCACGCGGAAGATCACGCTGTCGCCCGGCATGGGGTACTTCCACGCCTGCAACTGCGGCTGTCCCACGTTCGTGCTCACGAGATACATGTCGGGCACGCCGCGCCCGTCGTGCTGGAAGGTCGCGATCTGCTTGCCGTCCTCCGACCACGTGACCACCGGGTTGTCGTTGTGCACCCAACCCGCATTGTTGGTGGCGTAGCCAAAGTCTTTGATGCCGTCGGTGGTGAGCGGCGCTTCCTTGCCGGTCGCCATGTCCAACGACCAGAGGTTGTTGTCGCGAATGAACACCGCCCACGTCCCGTCAGGCGACACACTGGCGTTGCGCGGCGCCTGGCGCGCGGCCGGCACCTGGTCGCAGGTATAGCTCGAGAGATCGCAGCGGAGCGACTGCCCGCGCACCGAGAGCGTCAGCGCGCGTGCGTCGTCCGCGAGCTCGATGCTCTGGAACGGCAACCGGTCGCCATCCAGCGCCTGGCCCGTGATCCCACTGAGCGTCACCGCGAGACGCGCGTGATCAAAGAGCGGTGCGCGAGAGCGGCGCGCTGGATTGACGAGATAGAACGTGCCCCCGTCCACCGTGCCCGCGCGATACCAGAAGCGTCCGTCCGGAAGGAACGTGGGTCGGCCTGCCGTTCCGCTCACCAGACTGTTCGTGGAGGGCGCGAGCATTTGCTCGGCACGCGCGT
>JBBSPE010000276.1:0-4016 GCA_038259155.1 Gemmatimonadales bacterium | reverse complement strand
TGACCGATGTGCGCGTTTTTCGACTGGACCGAATCGCCAGTGCGGTAGCCGAGCCCACGGTTTTTGACGTGCCCACGGATTTCAACCTGGACACCATTGTGCGCGACGGGCACATCTTCTCCGGCGAGCTGCCGGACGACGAGCTCGTGGTGCGCTACGCGCCGCGCATTGCGCGCTGGATCACGGAGCGCGAGCAGTGTGTGGTGGAGCACGACGGGAGCGTCATCGTGCACTGGCCGTTGGCCGATGACGACTGGGCGGTGCGCCACGTGCTGCAGTACGGCATGGACGCGCAGGTGCTTGAACCGGCGCGAATCCGGGATCAGGTGCGCGCGCGTCTTGCGTCCCTGCTGCAGCGTACGACCGATTCGGGCGCCGCCATTCGTTAGCCTCTTTCCCGTAGGCGCCACACCTTGACAACGGCTGACGCGCTGATCAATCTACCGGTATGTCGCCATTCGCCGCCGTCTATTCCTATTGGTTTTACGTCACGCCGCCCCGCACGGGACACGGCGTCGGGAATAGCGTCTGCGCGTAGCGCACCGCACCTGACGAACCGCGAGGCCCGTGCTCACTGCACGGGCCTTTTTTGTGCCCGTTGAGCGCGCCGGTGCACCGCGGACCCCTTTCCTACTCCAGGATCCGCCATGATCATCGTGACCAAAATTGGAATCTCAGACGCCGCACGCGACCACATCGTGGAGCATGTGCAGCGAGCAGGCCTGCGCGTGAACGTCAGCCGAGGCGACGAGCGCACGATCATTGGCTGCATCGGCGATCACGACAAGCTTGTCGCTGCCAACCTCTCGCGACTTGAGGGCGTGGAGCAGGTGCTCAAGGTGGGCAAGCCGTACAAGCTCGCGTCGAGCGCCTTCGCGACCCGCGCCACTACCGTCGCCCTCGGCGATCCGGCCGACACGGTTGTTGGTGGTTCCGAAGTCGTGGTGATCGCGGGTCCCTGCTCGGTGGAGGGACGCGACATGTTGCGCCAGACCGCGCGCGCGGTGCAGGGGTCTGGGGCGCGCGCCATGCGCGGTGGGGCGTTCAAGCCGCGGTCGTCGCCGTACGCCTTTCAGGGCATGGGGCTGGAGGCGCTGGAACTGCTGGCCGAGGTGCGTCGCGACACCGGGTTGCCCGTGGTGACGGAGGTGCTCGATCCGCGACAGGTGGAACTGGTGGCCCAGCACGCCGACGTGTTGCAGGTGGGCGCGCGCAACATGCAAAACTTCGCGCTGCTCACAGAACTCGGTCAGGTGCGCAAGCCCATTCTGCTCAAGCGCGGGCTGTCGGCCACCATCACCGAGTTGCTCATGGCGGCCGAGTACATTCTGGCGCAGGGCAACACGCAGGTGATGCTGTGTGAGCGCGGCATTCGCACGTTCGAGACGGCCACCCGCAACACGCTCGACGTGTCGGCGATTCCGGTGCTCAAGCGCGAGACGCATCTGCCGGTGCTGGTGGACCCCAGCCACGCGGCAGGTCAGGCCGAGTTGGTGGCGCCGCTGGCGATGGCGGCGATCGCGGCCGGTGCCGACGGGCTGCTGGTGGAGGTGCATCCCGATCCCACGTGTGCCATGTCCGACGGCGAACAGTCGCTCACGTTTGAGGCGTTCGACGCGCTCATGCGGCAGGCGCGTGTGATTGCGGGCGCGATGGGGCGCACGCTGGCGACGGACCATGGCGCGGTGGCGGTGGCAGCAGCGGGGTAGGGCCAACCCCGGGGTAGCGCCCAGCCGAGGTAGGGCCCAACCGGGCAGGGCCCAACCGGGGTAGCGCGAGGCGGCACCCCGGCGCGTGTTCGCTACGGCGTGGTGTCGTCCGCTGTGTTGCCAGCGATGTTCTGCGCCGTGTACAGCGACGTGTCCGAGGCACGCGCCACGACCGCGAAGCGTGTCCAGTTGTGTGGCACGTCCTGCACACCGCGCGTGAGCACCTCAAGACCGTAGCGCTCGGCCGCCAGTTCGCTGGCCACGGCGGCCGAGCTGCGGTCGCCCATTTCGGCCACGATACGCGCGGCGCCCGCCGTGTCGTGGCACTCCACCGGATCCAGCCACGGATGACGTGCCATGAAGAGTCGGCACTGCGCGAGCGCGACCGGGTGGCTCCATACCCACTGCACGGTGGCAATCATCGCGCCTGGTACGCCCAGCAGGCACAGCTCGATCGTGAACATATGCTCGGCAACCTGCACCAAGCGTGCTTCATGGCGAGTCAGTGCGTCGAGCGCTACGCGCACGGGCCCGGCGATTGCATTTTCGAGCGGGATCATGGCCAGATCAAAAGCGCCGTTCGCCAGGCCATCCAGCACAACGGGGAATGTTGGCAAGCCGACTGGCGTGACCTCCGCACCAAAATGCTCACGAATGGCGGCGTCGGAGTAGGCGCCCGGTTCGCCCTGATACGCGATACGTCGGCTTGGTATTTGGTTCATGCGTCGGCTCGGGTAGCGGAGTGAAGTGAAGCGGTGACGCGCGAGGCCACGACTCGGTCAGTTCTGCATGACGGGAAGTCCGCGGGGCACGACGGCGCGTCCCAGTTGCCCCTGATCGCTGCCGTACCAGATGCTGCGCGTGACCGGATCGAACACCATGTGACGGACGGAGTTGGGTCCGTCGGCACCGATGTCGGTGTGCCCGAAGAACCGCTGCGATTTGGGGTCGAATCCGACAAGTTGATTCGGACGCACCCCTGTCTCCACCACCCAGAGACGATCCTGATCGTCCACCGTCATGGCGTACGGCAGCGATCCCCCTTTGCTGGGCAGCAGCCACTCCTTCACAGCGCCGGACGCCGGATCGAGACGACCGAGATATCCCCGCGTGTAGTCCGTGTACCAGATCGCGCCGTCCCGCGTGCGGGCAATGCGCCGCGGTCGCGTGCGCTCATTGGGCAGCACATACTCGCGCACGGTGCGCGTGCCCGGGTCGATGCGACCGATCTTGTTGGTACCGAACAGATCAAACCACACCGTGTTGTCGGGCGCCACGACCACGCCGTACGGTCGCGCGTTCGGCGTGGTCATGCGAATGAGTTCAACCTTCCCGCTCGTCGGCTCGAGCCGCCCCATCATGTTTGAGTTCTGCAGCGAGAACCACAGGTTGCCGTTGCTGTCGAAGTCGATCGTGTGCGGATCGCGTGCGGCCTCCTCGGGCATGGGAAAGCGCTTGATCGCCAGCGTGCGCGCGTCGATGCGGCCGATCATGCCGTTGCGATTGCCGGTGTACCACGCGTTGCCCTGTCGATCGACATTGACGGTGTGCGGATGCGTACCGTCATCGATCTCCAGGCGATCGAACTTGCCGGTGCTGGGTGTGAAGTACGCCACGTAGTTTCCCTGCTGACCCACGAACCAGATGCGGTCACCACTCGGGGCGACGGAGGGGTCACGCGGCGTGCCCTTCCATGGCACATCCCACGCGTTGTGTTTGACAGTGTCCGCAGCCATCGCGGGCTGCGCGCCGAGGTCGGACCCGTGGAGGGCGAGACAGGTGGCGGCGACGGCGAGCGACCGTCGGGCGAACTGCGCGGTGGTCGGCGGCATGCGACGCTCCGGGGGAGGGGGACTCAAAAAAACGAAATTGGTGCGCATGATTCAGCTTACTGTCACAATGAAGTCAGTAGTGCGTCACTGCGCGACAGCGTTGGCCAATCGGTTCTCACGCCCATGAGGACACCCCGTGGGGCACCAGGAATCGCTGTCGCGATAATGATCAGTGCAGCGGCTCTCACTGGACATTACGCTGCGGCGCGCCCGCGTGCTGAACGGGTCGTCGCGCAGCGGGAGCCCGAGGCGAGGATACCGCGGGCATGCCGCCGCATTTGCAGAGCTCGGCGCTTTCCTCTAGTTTCGATTCGTTCGGTCCCTCCTGGAGGCACGACGCCCATGTCCGCGCACTCTTCCCGCCAGCTCGCCCTCATGCCTGCGACCTCCGATACACCATCCGATTCGTCAACGCCGTCGCCCGTCTCGCTGGTGCCGGACATGGCGGTCATTCAGAACACATTGGCGCCGGACG
>JBBSPE010000275.1:0-4161 GCA_038259155.1 Gemmatimonadales bacterium | reverse complement strand
GCACACCTTGTTGATCGTGAGTGCCGAGACGCTCGAGGGGACATTGGCGAGCAGCATGGCCTGACGCGCCGGCGCCTGGCCGACACCCGCCTGCAGCACGTTGCCCATGATCACTTCCTGCACGTCGCCGGCGTTCACACCGGCGCGCTCGAGCGCGGCGCGAATCGCGATGGCTCCGAGCTGCGGGGCGGTCATGGACGACAGACCGCCAAGAAAGCGTCCGATCGGCGTGCGGGCGGCGCCCACAATGACCGGCGTGTGGTTGAGGTCGCTCATCAGGTATTGGGTCTGGGGAAAGGGTAACCTGACAAAGCTAATCCCCCGGACCGATCCGCCTCAATCTGCCGCCCAGCCGCGCGCCTACTGCTCGTCGTCGAGGCCGACCACCAGATTGCGTCCTGCCTGCTTGGCGCGGCCCACTGCGGTCTCGGCGAGCGCGAGCAGTCCGTCCACTGTGGCTGCCCCCTCGCGCAGCTCGGCTACTCCCACGCTGAGCGTGCAGCGCACGCCCGAAAAGCGTCCAGGGAAGACGTGCCGCTGCATGCGCTCGCGGATGCGCTCCGCCAGCACCAGCCCGCCCGACAGCTCGGTGCTCGGCAGCAGGACCGCGAACTCCTCGCCGCCCACGCGACCGATCACGTCCGTGGTGCGGGACTCCTGCCGGCACACCCAGGCGATCGCGCGCAGGCACTCATCGCCAAAGGGTGTGCCGTTGGTGTCATTCAGATCCCGGAAATGATCGGGATCAACCAGGAGGACCGTGAGCGGATGACTGTAGCGACGCGCGCGGGCGACTTCGGTGCCGGCGGTGTCGTAGAAGCTGCGCCGCGTGTGTACGCCCGTAAGGTCGTCGGTGGACGCGGATGCACCCTCCCGCACCAGATCCTCCAGCCGGCGGCGTTCGGACAGGTCACGCGTGATCACCTGGAATCGGCTCGCACTCCCGGACTCCACGAGCGCCGTGACCACCGTGGTGGCCCAGAATGGCGTGCCATCTCGGCGCACCCGATAGGCCTCCTCTTCCACCCAGCCGTGTTGACGCGCGGCCTGCAGCATGTCGCGCACATGCTCATCGCCCCCGGAGTCGGACGGCGCCAGCGCGGCCATGGACTGACCCACAATCTCAGCCGCGCCACAGTGGTGCACGCGTTCCGCGGATTCGCTCCACGTCACCACCACACCGCGCGCGTCCACCACGTACAGCGCAAAATCGCGGATGCCCTGGTCGATGGCGCGAAGCCGATCGGTGAGCGCGTCGGTCTCGGCCTGCAGGATGGCGACGCGGGTTGAGTTTGTGACCAGCGCGATGAAGCGCCCGGGGCCCCGCTTCACGAGCGCCAGCAGCAGGGCCTGCCCGTGCTCGCGGTCGGAAGGAATGAGCATGGTGAGCCCATCCTCCACGACACCGCGCACATCGCCGAAGCTGCGCGCGCGACTCCCGAGATCACCGACCCACGGTGCGAGCACGTCAAAAAACGGTGACAGGTCGCCGTTTCGCAGGAAGGGGTGCAGCAGTCGTTTGGCCGACGGGTTGGCGACCTCGACGGTGCCTTCGTCGTCGAGCGAGACCATACCCACCGGCGAGAGCATGAAGAGATCGAGCAACTCCTCCGCCTTCACGCGGTTTCCCCATCGGCCAGCGGCGTGGCCATGGGCGTGAGCGCGCGGGTGCGCACCTCGTCCAGCACCCGCGCCTCGAACGCGTCCACCGACAGGATTTCCTGCTTCTTGCCCGTTCCCCGCACGCGCAATGCCACCGTCTGCTCCTCCGCCTCTCGGCGCCCGATCACGGCCATGTACGGCACCTTGTGGACCTCGCCGTCACGCACCCGGTAGTTCAACGTCTCGTTCCGCGCGTCCACGGTGGCGCGCAGCCCGTTCCGGCGCAAGCGGGCCACGAGCGCCTCGCAGGTGTCCCGATAGTCGTCGGCGATGGGAATGACCCGGATCTGCTCCGGCGCCAGCCACACCGGGAAGGCGCCAGCAAAGTGTTCAATCAGGATGGCCGTGAAACGTTCGAACGAACCGTTGACCGCCCGGTGGATAACGACCGGACGGTGGGCCTCGTTGTCCTCGCCCACGTAGCTGAGGTCAAAACGTTCCGGCGCCGCGTAGTCCAGCTGGATGGTGCCCAGCTGCCATGCGCGCCCGATGGAATCGCGCACGTCAAAGTCGATTTTGGGGCCGTAGAACGCGCCGTCGCCTTCCTTGAGCTCGTACGGCAGCCCCGTGCCCTCGAGGGCGTCCCGCAGTGACGCTTCGGCCCGGTCCCACATCTCGTCCGTCCCAATGCGCTCAGCCGGGCGCGTGGCAAACTTGAGCGTGGCCGTGAGCCCGAACGTGGCGTAGTAGCCCAGGATGAACTGCACCAGGCGCTGCACCTCGGCGGGGATCTGCGCCTCGGTGAGATAGATGTGACAGTCGTCCTGCTGAAACTGGCGCACGCGCGTGAGCCCCGACAGGGCGCCGGTGACCTCGTTGCGATGGAGCACATCGTAGGTGTTGAGCCGCATGGGCAGCTCGCGGTACGAGTGCTTCTTGGCCGCGTAGTACAGATGATGCGACGGGCAGTTCATGGGCTTGAGCGAGGTGTCGTGCTCCCCCGTTTCATTGTTCAGGATCAGGAACATGTTGTCGCGATACTTGCCCCAGTGGCCGGACTGCTCCCAGAGCTGCTTGGTGTAGAGCAGCGGCGTGCGGATCTCGAGATGCCCATCGGCCTGCAGGTCGCGCATGTACTGCGTGAGCTCGTTCACGATCGTGGTGCCGCGATCGGTCCAGAACGCGGAGCCGGGCGACACCGGGAGAAAAAAGAACAGGTCGAGTGCTTTGCCGAGCACCCGATGGTCACGCTTTTTGGCTTCTTCGAGCTGGTGCAGGTGCGCGTCGAGCTCGTCCTTTTTCCAGAAGGCCGTGGCGTAGATGCGCTGCAGCATCTGGCGCTTCACATCGCCACGCCAGTAGGCGCCGGCAATGGAGAGCAGCTTGAAGTGCTTGAGGGCGCCCGTGTCCGGGACGTGCGGGCCACGGCAGAGGTCCACGAACGGGCCGTCCGTGTAGACGGAGATGACCTCGTCGGTCCCCTCGAAGTCGGCCAGCCGCTCCAGCTTGAGGGGATCGTTGGCGAACCGTGTCTGCGCGTCGCTCAGCGAGACCTCCTCCCGCACGAACGGGTACTTCTCACTGACGACTTTCTTCATTTCCCCCTCGATCGCCACGAGATCCTCGGGCGTGAATGGGCGGGCAATGTCGAAATCGTAGTAGAAGCCGTCGTCAATGGCGGGGCCAAAGCCGATGTGGGCATTGGGGTGCAGCCGGCGGACGGCGGTGGCCAGGATGTGGGCGCCCGAGTGCCGCAGCACGGCGAGCGCGCGCGGGTCCTTGTCGGTGATGACCACAAACGCGCCGCTCGTGCGGAGCGGCGTCATGAGGTCGAGCACCTCGCCGTCGAGGGCGACGGCCACCGACGCACTCAGGAGTCTGGCGCCGATGGACCCGACCACCTCCCGGGCGAGCGTTCCCGCTGGAACCTCCCGTGTGCTGCCGTCGGGGAGGGTGAGAACGATCTGCTCGGAGGCGGCGGTCGATGCGGACATACGGGGCACGGACAAAGGAGCGCCCACCTCCCGGGCGCGGGAGGCGGGACGAAACGGGAACCTGCGGGGTAGCACAGGATGTCAGGAACCGCGCGGTGTGGGTCGCCGCACGCTTGCAGGCAAGTTATCGTTCATGGATGTACTGCGCCACAACGACGGAGCTTCCCCGTGTCCCCTCGCACCATGCGTAAGTCCTCGCGTTCCAACGGTCTCCTGCTGCTCACCCTCGGTGCAACCTTGGGTGTGCTGGCCGGCGCGCTGCTCGCGGATCGCCTGGGGGGCGTGGATCGCCTGCTGGCCCGTCGGCGTGCCGCGGACGGCGACGACGCGGGTGACCCGGAGCTGCTCGATGAACCCTACGGCCGGCACGACGCCGATGGCGGCTATGACGACGAGGACGACGAACTCGCGCCGGAGTCCATCGCCCACCTGCACGTCGCCAGCGATGGCGGTCGGCAGCGCTCGGGCCTGCCCGACTCGTCGCCTGATGTGCTGACCCTCGAAGCGCGGGTGCTGGAAGCGTTTCACAACGACCCCGTGCTGGCCGAGCGCGCCCTCGACATCG
>JBBSPE010000274.1:0-4178 GCA_038259155.1 Gemmatimonadales bacterium | reverse complement strand
CCGCCGCCCCCCCCCCGCGGGGCTGGCTACGGCCCCGCCCCAGAGAGGCTGGGCCCGGGCCCCGGCCCCGGGTCCCCGCCCCACCACCACGCCTCCCACCACGATGAGGGAACCACGCACGTCCGCCGTGGAGTCGAGGCGCACGTCGCTGTTGATTGCCAGCACGTCGCCCAGCACAGTGCCGCTGAGCACGAGCGGGCCGTTGAGCACCGCGAGCGTCGTTCGGATCGTATCGGACGACGCGACATCGAATCGACCACGTACCGTGCGCGTGGCCGGCGCATTCCAGCCGTTGACGACGGTCTGGCCAACCTCGGCCGGCACGCGCCCCACGCGCGGCTCCCCTCGCTGCGCCTGCAGTTGCGACGTGGGCACAAGTGCCGTGCACGCCAGTGCGAAACACACCCCGGCGGTCGTCAGGGTGGCAATGCGCGCCAACCATTTCGTGGCCTTCACCACACGGAGGGAGCGCCTACTCACGCGACGTATCCTCGCCCGCACCGCCAAGCCCCAGCCGGCGCATGCGTCGGTACAGATTGGGCCGGTCGGTCTGCAGGCGCCGCGCCGCTTCGGCGACGCTACCGTCTGCGTCCGTCAGCGCGTGCGCAATGAGCGCGCGCTCATACTGCTCGAGCGCGTCGCTCAGCGACTGCGTGGGGGCGCCGTCCACTGCGGGGATCGCCGGCATGGAGGCGGGGGTGTTCACGCTGCCGTCGGGCAACAGACGCCGCAGCTGGCTGGCGTGCACCGGCTCGCCGGGATACAGGATGGCAAGCCGTTCCACGATGTTGGCCAGTTCGCGCACGTTGCCGGGCCAGCGATAGCGCATGAAGACGTCCAGCACGTCGGGCGGCCACCCACAGCAGGACTGCCCCGTGCGCGCGCGATGCCGCTCCGCGAAATGTCGCACCAGCAACGGGATGTCAGCGGGACGGTCACGCAACGGGGGCAGCTCGATCGGGATCACGTTCAGGCGAAAGAGCAGATCTTCGCGAAACGCGCCGTCGCGCACCGCGCGCGCGAGATCCTTGTTGGTCGCGGCGATGATGCGAACGTCCACATGGATGGACTTGCCCCCGCCAACGCGCTCGATTTCGCGCGCCTCGATCGCACGCAGCAGCTTGGCCTGGGCTTCGAGGCCGAGATCGCCGACTTCATCGAGAAACAACGTGCCGGTGTGCGCGAGCTCGAAGCGGCCGATGCGTCGCTCCGTCGCCCCAGTGAACGCGCCGCGCTCGTGGCCGAACATCTCGCTCTCGAGCAGGTCGCGAGGGATCGCCGCGCAGTTCACGCGAATGAACGGCAGGTCACGACGCGGGCTGGAGGCGTGCAGTGCGGCCGCTACCAACTCCTTGCCGGTACCCGACTCACCCGTCACCAGCACGCGTGAGTCCGTTGGCCCCACCTGCGCGATGAGGCGGCGTACGTCCTGCATGATGGGACTGTCACCCACCATATCGGCGGCGAATCCAAGATCCTCGCGCAAGGCTCGCGCCGTGCGGCGCGCCTGCCGCAGCTCCAGCGCCGAGGCGAGCGCGAGCAGCACGCCCTCGGGTGTGAGCGGCTTCTCGAGACAGGTGAACGCCCCAAGGCGCGTGGCGCTCACCGCGTCGGAGAGTGCGGCGCGACCGCTCATCATGACCACCGGCATGTCCGGGAACCGACGACGCAGCTGCTCCAGCAGGCCGAGACCATCCACGTCGCCCGGCATCATCAGGTCCACGAGTGCGACATCCGGATCCTGTCCTTCCGCCAGCGCAAATCCGGAGCGCGCATCCGCCGCGTCAAACACGTCGTAGCCCTCGGCACCCAGCAGCGCGCCCACCATGCGCCGGATATTCGGTTCGTCGTCGACGATCAGAACGCTGGGCATGCCGTCGCAGTGGCGGGCGAACGCGAGGACCAGGTGATCATCGGCGCACGGGGTCGGCGCCGCGCGCAACCGTCTCCGTGTCCCGCGCCGAGGCGCCCGCCAAGTACTCTGGTGCGCTCACGCGTTCGCTCAGCAGCCGCGTGGTGTAGCGGTTGGCCTCGCTCATGCGCTCCATCTCAATGGCCACGGCGTCAACGGCCTGCTCAATTGAGCGGAGCCGGTTGGAGACCTCCTCGGGCACGCGGGGCGCGACACCTCGGCGATCGATGTAGCGGGCAATCGCGCGACCGATTGGAAACGCCATGATCATCCCGATGACGCCGAGAACGCTGATCAGGATGATGTCCGGGACCTGTGGCGGAATCACGTTGGATGCGTCGAAGGGCTGCGTGGTCGTCACGCCGTTTTGATCGGTGCTCGTGATCAACAAGCCATTCTCGCCCAACTTGATGTTGAAATCACTCGTCGTCCCTGCATCTGATCCGTCCTGGACGCCCTGCTGTGCCTGATCGCGCGCGGCGCGTGCCTGATCCCGCGCGATCTGTGCCTGTTCACGCGCCAACTGCGCCTGAGACTGCGCCGCTTCGACGGCTTGCCGAATGGTTGCCTCCAGCTCCGCTGGATCCGGCTGCGCCGCGGGTCGTGCGAGTGGGGCTGCCGAGAGGTGGTTCATGCGGATACTCCGTGGTGAGGCGAGTCAGTCGCGGTGGGAACGCCGCGCGTGGGAAGGCGGAAGCGGATTTCCGTGCCGACTCCCACCGTGCTTTCTACTTCAATGACACCCCCGTGTGCCGAGACCGTTTGCCGCGCGATCGCAAGCCCGAGGCCAGTACCGCCGGCCTTGGTGGTGACATACGGATCAAAGATACGGTCCACCTGCGCCGGATCGATGCCGGGCCCGCTGTCGCGCATCGCTATGCACACGGCGTCCTGTGTACCCAGGTGGTCGGCGTGTACGCGCACCGTGATCCGACCCGCACCCGGGCAGACGTCCACGGCGTTGATGAGGACGTTCGACACCGCGCGCATCAGGGCGTCGTGAAACCCGCGCACGAGCGGAAGTGACTCGGCGACCGTCACGTCGAGCGTCAGGCGATCTGGGACCGTGGCCTGCGCCGTGCGCGTCACGAGATCCCCCACGTCGATGTCGGCCGCCGGACCATCGGGCAGCCGGCCGAACTGTGCGAACGAGCGGGCCATGCCCTCCAGCCGCGCCGATTCCTCGGCCAGCACTTCGACCGTGTCGTGCAGCTCCGGTGGGGCGCCGCGCCGCAGGCGGTCCACTGCGAACCGGATGGGTGTGAGCGGATTCTTGAGCTCATGCGCGAAACGTCGTGCCGATTCGCGAAAGGCCTCGGAGCGTTCAGCAGCCACCGCTTGCTGCCGGCCCTGCGCAAGTTCGTCGGCCATGGTGCGCATGCCGCTGCGCAGCACCTCGAACTCCGGCGCGCCGCGCCGGAGCGTGGCCGCCGGAAGCGGCGCGCCGGTGCGGATGATCCCCGTCCAGCCCACCAGCTCGTCGAGCGGGCGACTGAGCTGGCGCGCGAGGTGACCTGCCACGCGAGATGCGCCCAGGGCGACGCCGAGCAGCAGCACCAGCGCACCGATGCCAACGAGACGGACGGTGCGCGGCACCATGAAGCCGAAGCGCTTGGCCATTTCGACCGATCGACGGAGTTCGGCTTCATGGGCGTCGAGTGCCTCGCGCTGGGCGGAGGTGAGTGGAGCGTCGGCGAGCGTGCTCAGCGCGCGCTCGCCGCTGGCGCCAACCCGTTCCCACGCAGAGGTGGCCCCAACGAGCGGCAGCGTGCGGCTGGTCGTGACCACCCAGGCAAGCGTGACCAGAACCGATGGCACGAGCGCGAACAGGAGCAACATGGCAAACAGCCGCGAACGGAACGGGGTACGGGGCCGTCGCGGTGGCAGCGCGGCACCATCGCGACCCGGGTTGTGCTCCCTACGCGCAGGGGGCAGCGGCGGTTTCGGCTCAGCCAGCCCGGGTGTATACGGGGGGCTTGGCTTCCGTATCTCGTTCATGGCTGGTAATTTACATGATTGTTCGTCCCATCACCGGAGCGGAATGTCAAGTCAGTGGACCCTGAGCACCATGTTCGAGTCGCGCGTCCGGGAGAACCCGGAGCGCTACGTCGTCGTGGCAGGCGATCGGTCGCATTCCTACCGGCAGGTGGACGCCCACGCGTCGGCCCTCGCGGCCGCGTTCGCGGAACTCGGCATTGAAGCCGGTGATCGCGTTGCCGTGAACCTGCCCAACGGCGTCGAATGGCTCATCACACTCGTTGCGTGT
>JBBSPE010000273.1:0-4213 GCA_038259155.1 Gemmatimonadales bacterium | reverse complement strand
GATGCCGAGATCGCGCAGCATACCCACGGCGATGTGATATTCCCGTTCATCGGCACCAAAACCGAGTGTGCCGTCGGCGTCAATCGTATCGAGCCCGGTCTCTTGCAACGAGTACGCCCGAAACTTGTTGCCCAGCCCGATGCCGCGCCCCTCCTGCGCCAGATAGAGCAGCACACCACCACCGTGACTGGCGAAGTACTCGATGCTGCCGCGCAGCTGTTCTCCACAGTCGCAGCGCAGGCTCCCGAACAGGTCGCCGGTGAGGCACGCTGAGTGCATGCGCACGGGCACGGGATTCGGAAGTGCGGCCGGGTCGCCCACGAGCACGGCCACATGTTCGCTCAGGCCACTGGCTTCGCGATAGAGCACGAAGCGCGAATCCTCAGCGCCAGGAATCGGCACCGGTGCTTCGCTCACCCGTACGATTTCCGATCGGACCATTCGCGCGTAGTGCGCCACTTCCGCGGCGTCAGCCGAGAGTATTTCGCCCGACCGCAGGGCCGCTTGCAGCGCGCCCGTGGGCACCTCGTCCACCGGCACCGCAATCACAGCCGGAATGAGCTGGGCCAGTCGCGCCAGCGCCAGCGCTGCTCCCGCTTCGGCGCCGGCGGGCTGGGCGCGTTTGTGGAACGCGGGCGATGCCGTGGCCCGATCCGTAGCCAGGCCGATCACGGCCGCAGCCGACGTATTTCGAGCCAGCGGCAGGCTCCAGGCCGTTGCGTTTTGATCGGCAGCGCGCTCCGGCGACTTCACTGCCGATGCGCGATCTATCCAGTCGAGCGTCGCCGCGCGGTGGTGTGTGACCACCAGGTGCGGCGCCCCAGGTCCAAGCTCCAACAAGCGTCGTAACCGGGCGTCTGTGAGGCCTTCGACGGCCAACACGAGCACCGATGTCCCGGATGCCCCTGAATCCTTGCGCAGCTGGAGCATGCGACCGCGTCGTAGCTCAAAGAGACCGCGTTCTGCGTTGTACATGACACCTTCCAAAATCGAGTTGGCACCGAACGCGCCAGGGGTGAGTGAAACGGGAACGCCAGCGCTGGCTGGAAACTCCGCGGCTGATGTCGCGCGGTCGGTAGAATGGGCAAACTCCGCAGCGGTACGTAGAAGCCCGAGGCGGCCGGCCATCGCTCCAGACGCGCTGCCGCTCGTGCTTCGCACCAGCAGCGGGGCAAGCAGCAAGCCGGCGAATATCGGACTCATCCAGAGCACAAACGCCGGACTCACGGCGAGCGTCGTGCCGGTCCAGAATACACCCAACGTCCAGATCGGTGCGGTGGTTCGAAATGCCTCGCGTAGTCCAACCGTAACCGCTTCCCTTCGGCCCGAGTGCCAGCCGGAATCGCGCCCTGCCAAAATCTGCGTGACGAAAAGGGTGTGATAGACCATCAGAATCGGAGCGAAAAGCACCGAAATCACGGTCTCGATCAGCGCCGACGCGATCAGTCGAATACGTCCGTTCACCCGATTCGCGCGAAGCGTCCACGCCAACCCCAGCGCCTTAGGGGTGAAGAGCACAACGGTGGTGAGCAGCAGCAGTGAGGGCACCGACACCCATCTGGCTCGCTCCCACGTCGAGAACGTGGCTGACGACATGGCGGGTGCGAGCACATACGCCGAACCGGCGAGCAGCAGCATGAACCAGAGCACCGACGAGAGGTACGACATCGCCCCGAACACCAGATGCAGCCGACTCGCCAGATGCAGCCCCGGCATGCCAAGCAGCCGGAGATGCTGCAGGCTGCCCTGTGCCCATCGGCGGTCCCGGCGCGCGTACTGCGGCAGCGACTCAGGCACTTCCTCCCACGAGCCATGAAGCGTGGGGTCGAACACTACCTGCCAGCCAGCGCGCCGCAGCAACGCGGCCTCAATGAAGTCGTGGCTGAGAATTGTGCCGCCCAGCGGCGGTGCACCGCTCAACCGTGGCAATCGGGCGTGCTCCCGAAAGGGCGCCACACGCACGATGGCGTTGTGCCCCCAGTAGTTGGCGGCATCGCCCTGCCAGAACGCCTGACCAAAAGCGAGTGGCATCCCGTAGGCGTGTCCAGCAAACTGGAGAATCCGCGCGAAAAACGATTGCGCGCGCGCGGGCACGGTTGCGGTTTGGAGCAAACCGAGTTGTGGATTGGCTTCCATGCGCCGGACCATGTCCACCATCGTCGGTCCGGTCATCAGACTGTCGGCGTCGAGCACGATCATGTAGTCGTAACGGTCGCCGCATCGATCGCAAAACTCCATGATGTTGCCGGCTTTCCGCCCCGTATTCTCGAGTCGGCGTCGGTAGGCGATCTGTGCGTTGGGATGTCGTGTACGCAACGCGTCGGCGCCTGAACGCTCCCGCGCGGCAATCGCATCATCGCGGCTATCGCTGAGCAGATGCAGGTGGAAAAACCGTGCCCATCCTGTAGCGTTGAGCGCATCCAGCATCGCTGAGGCGCGCGCCAACACGGCGTCGGGATTTTCGTCGAAAACAGGAATGACGAGGGCAATCCGGGCCGAGATGGGTGGCAGTGCGCCAAGAGTGGCGTCGCGACGCGCGAGCCGCTCCAGCGTGTTCGGGTCGCGCTTCAGGAGCAGCAGCAGCGCACCTGTGACGGCGGTCCAGAACGGCAATACGATCCATGCGAACGTCGGTACGAACAGGGCGAGGATCAGGACCTCGAGTACCGAGAAGCCGCCGCTTGATTGGATGGAGGCCATCAACCCCGAGCCAGCCAGAGTCGTGACCACTACCAGAAATGCGAGGCCCAGCCGCCGGAAACCGAGGGCTGGAAAACGAAACACCACCGTCACGGGGTGCCGTTGTTGGTAGCACCGGCTGGAATGTCGAGGAGATAACTCCACGTCTCCGTGCTGCCGTTTTGTGCGCGAAGATGTAGACGCATGTCCGACGGTATGCCCGCCTCTCCCTCAATGATCCAGGTGGCGCGCCGACCGCCATTCGGCAGCACCTCCACGCGGAGGTCACGCACGGTACCGGTCGATGCATAGAGTACGGGTTCGACGGCAGCACCCTCGGGCAACGCTGTGAGTCCCGCACCAACGAAATCGACGAAAACACGCCGATGCTGTGGAGGGGGCGGCTGACTTTCGCCTGGTAGTCCAGCCTGACCAACGCGCGCCCGTAGAACAACGCCCAGCACAGGGCCCACGGTTTCCGGGCGAACGTCAAAGGTGCGCAGGCGCCAGGCGAAGTCGCGTCGAGCTCCCGCTTCCAGCGTGTCGTCCGGAGCCCAAAAGGTCACGATATTGTCGGCAAACTCCGATTCGGTGGGAAGCTCGGCCAGCAACACGCCGCCATCACCCCAAACGCCTACCGGCTCCACCCACAACCCGGGTCGGCGATGGTACTCGGCCTCGAGATCGAGATACTCGTCAAACCCACGCTCTGGCTGGGCGAGCCCGAATCCACGCGGGTCCCGATCGCGCAGCGACGTGACCTGTACCTGCCCGGGATTGCTCAGCGGTCGGACAACCATCTCGCCCGCGTGCGTCTCCATGAGAAGCATTTCCGCGTCGTGTACCCGGGGCCGCATGACATCACGGCCCGTGGCTCTGAGCGCGCCATGGAGATACATGCTGGTGAGCGGCGCTACGCCTATCCTCGGCACGGTGCGACGAGCGAACAGGCGCGCCTGCACCAGCAGCACCGATGGCCGGCGTTCGCCTTCCATGCCGACGCGGCCCCCAGCCGTCAGCTCGAAGCGGTACGCTCCGGCGAGGGACGGACCGTCGAGCAGTGCATGTACCACCAGCACTGAGTCACCCGGCTCGGGTTGCTGAACCCAGAACTTCACAAAGTCGGGAAACTCCTCCGGCTCCACCTGGGCGGTGTTGAGAGCAATCCCGCGCGCCGACGACCCGTAGACATGATCTGGTCCAATGAGGCGGAAGTACGACGCGCCACGAAAGGACAGCACCTCGTCGAGCTGATCGGGGCGGTTCATCCGGGTCAGAATGCGGAGTCCGCCAAAGCCGGAACTCGCGTCTAGATTAAGCCGGACAGGGTCGACAGTGCGTCCGTAGGCGAACCGCAAGGAGTCGAACCGCAGCAGCTGGGGCCCAGTCGGCGAGACGAGCACCACCTCAATCGGCGTGGCCGTCGGCCCGCCATGGTGGTCAAGTTGTAAGGCAAAGGGCAGATCTGTTCGCCAGAGCGGCTTGTCGTCCCGGAATTGGATCTCACGGTAGGCGTCGTACGAAAGCGTGTCGG
>JBBSPE010000272.1:0-4237 GCA_038259155.1 Gemmatimonadales bacterium | reverse complement strand
CGTGGATGTGGTGCTCGGCCTGTTGCAGCCCTCGTCCGGTGCGCTCCGGGTGGACGGCACCTTGGTCTCGAGCGCCAACGTGCGGTCCTGGCAGCGCTCTCTCGGCTACGTGCCGCAGCACATTTTTCTGGCCGACGAGACGGTGGCCGCCAACATTGCGTTTGGCTTGCCGGCCGGCCAGATCGACATGGCTGCGGTGGAGCGGGCGGCAAAGATCGCGAATCTGCACGACTTCGTGGTGGGCGAGATGCCCGACGGGTATCACACGCGGGTTGGTGAACGGGGCATACGGCTCTCCGGCGGCCAGCGGCAGCGCATCGGGATTGCGCGTGCGCTGTACCATGATCCCGACATCCTGATCATGGATGAGGCCACGAGTGCACTCGACAATCTCACGGAGCACGCGGTAATGGAGGCGGTGCGCAACCTCACGCGGCAAAAGACCATCATCATGATTGCGCACCGGCTCACCACCGTGCGGCACTGCGATACGATCTACATGCTCGAGCATGGGCGGTTGGTGGGCGCGGGTACCTACGATGAGCTGCGGGCCACCAACGAGCGGTTCCGCCTGCTGGCGGAGTCGGCGTGAGTCCGCTGAGTGCACTGCTGCCGTGAGTGTCACTCGTCGCGAAATTGATTGCCTTGTGCTCACGCCGGTGGGACCACGCTCGGATGCGCAGCATGTCGCCGACACCGTAGCCAGCTTTCGGCACTACATGCCAGCCTCGTCCACCGTGATGCTGTTGCTGGACGACCGAGGAGCAGACGCGAGTGACGCTCCGCTGCCCCGCCATGACAACGTGTTCTGCATTCGCGCCTCCGATTTTGACCGGAGCCACCGCAGCGAGCACAGCACGCGTGGCGTGCTGTTGTACAAGCAGATGCGCGCACTGGAACGCACGGCCCGCACGTTGCGATGGCGGTGCCTGCTCCGGTTGGATGACGACGCGATTTTCACCGGTCCCTCGCCCCATCTCGACGCACTCGGCTACTTCGCCGAGCATCCCGATGTTGGCATGCTTGGCTCCTACCTGCGTCGCGGCGATGGCACGGACAAGCGTACGTCGTTCGCGAGGCAGGGCCGGCGCCTCTGGCGGCAGGTTGTGTCCGCCGCCGGCTTGCTGCATCCGCTCATGAGCGCGCATCTGGTGCAGTTGATCGTGAGTGCGCAAAAGAGCGGATATCAGCTCGGGCACATGTGCACCGGCGGCGCGCTCTTCCTTTCGCAGGACGCGTGGGACGATACCTATGCGCTCTGGGCCGGAGGCGGCGCAGCGTTGCGTCACTCACGACTGGCCGACGACCTGCTGCTCGCGCTCTATACCTGTGCCGCCGGATACCGCCTCGCGGATTTTTCCGACCGCGAACAGGTCATGGCAATCAACTGGCGCGGCCTGCCCATGCCGCTGGACGAGCTGGCACGACTGGGGAAAAAGGTACTGCATCCGGTCAAGGAACCGTCCGACCCGACGCACGAAACAAGCGTGCGAGAGTACTTTCGCCACCGACGCAGCGAAAGCGCCCGATCCGTGGCCGGCCATTCATAAAGTGCCGTCAACGTTGCTCGGATGCGACCGAGAACGTTGAATCGCGAGGTTCTCGCCGACACCATCAGCTGTTGGCTCGAGTATGCGCATCTTCAGTCGCGTGCGCGCTTTCAGACGCTGCAACGTCTGCCCGCAGGCGACGACGTGTTGTACATCGCATGGGCATTTCCTCCGGACGTGTCCGGCGGCGTCTATCGCCCGCTCTCCGTCGCGAATCACTTTGCGAGTGTTGGGCAACAGGTCACCGTTGTCGCGCGGGAGCCGGCGGAACGCCGCAGTGCGGCAGGCGACGCCCTGTGGCAGCGAGTTGATGCGAGGGTGCGGGTGCACCGTCTGCCAGACGGCCGACGCCGGACGCCCAGCCACCGAGCCTTTCCCCGCGTGGACTCGAGCCTGCCTGCGGCAATGGAACTCGCACGCGAGTGCCTTCGACTGTACGGCGACAGAAAACCTCGGCTGGTTCTTGCCACCGGCCCGCCGTTTCATGACTTCGTGGCAGGCTATTGGCTCTCGAAAATCTGGAAGGTGCCCCTCATTGTGGACTACCGCGATGAGTGGACCGAGTGCCCGTTTGCGTTCGTGCGCGTGGGGCCGCACGACGCAATCTGGGAGCGAAGAATCAACGCCGCCGCCGCGGCAGTCGTCTTTGTCTCGCAGATGCAGATGGAGCATCACCTGCGCGTGTTCGGGCCGGCGCTCGCGGAAAAAGCCTGGCTGATTCCCAATGGGTGGGATCAGGCAACCGTGCCAGAGCCAATACCAAGTGTTCGCGCGATTGAACGCGTGCTCATAATTACCTTCGCCGGCACAATCGGCAGCCACACTCCTGTGGACGGGTTTCTCACCGCTTTCGCCCAACTTCTGGCGGAGCGGCAAGAAGCGGGTGTGTCATCACTCCGGCTCCAGATCATCGGTCGTCGCGACAGAGCCGCCAGGGAGGCTCTCGCGAGCTTTCCGTTTCAGGAGCTGCTCGACGTACGCGATGAGATGCCGCAGCCCGACGCGATTGCGGCCATGCAGGCCTCCGACCTGCTGCTGATCATCAATACTACCAGTCTGTCCCGCTACATCCCCGGAAAACTGTACGACTATCTGGCGAGCGGCACTCCGGTGCTGAGCTATGGCCAAGGCGGCGAGATCGAGCGGATTCTCGCGCACACCCAAGCGGGCGTCGCTGTTCGCGAGAACCATCCGGCAGCGCTACGTGAGGCGATCACTGGGCTGCTGGCGCGTGGAACGCATCACGCCACATCATCGGAATGGCTCGCGCAACACACGCGCGCGGCAGCGGCCGACCAGTTGATGCGCGTGGTGAGACAGCTCACAGCTGACGCTTGACCATGTGCGCACGCGATTGCTTCAACCCGTGAGACGCGCGATCGTGGCGCGCCACCAGGTGCAAGCCGTGTTGTAAGCCGGCGCGGTGACGAAACTCCGGAGCGCATGCCGTTGCGCACACCGCGCATCGCCCTCGCGCAGCAGTGCCTCGGCCAGCAGTCGCTCGGAGTGTGCAACACGACGCCACACTGCGTCCTCCGCCGGGGACCCGCGACGCATCGCCGGCAGTTGCAGCATGCTGAATCGCTGCACATGGCGGGCCAGTGTGAACGGGACACTCTGCTGCGAGGAGAGGCCACCCATGTGTCGCTCATAGCGGGAGAGCGACTCCGCCCGGAATGCGATGCGGGCACCCTGCAGCGCGCGCAGCTGGAAGTCCGTGTCCTCCGAGGCCGGAAATCGAGCGTCGTACCAGACATCCCGCTCCAAGAGCCAGGCTCGGCGATAGACAACGCTGCAGGTAATGAACGGCACCCAGTGGGCGAGCACCAGCACCTCGAACGCGGGGCCGTCAAGCCTCTGCCAGTTGTGCACCATCTCGCGCATCACTGGCCGCAGCAGTTCTCCAAAGTCCCGTGATGCGAGTTCGGCTGCACCCACCACGCCGTCGCGGACGCACTGGTAGTCGGCGAACAGCAGATCCAACGGCGCGTCGGCATGGACGTCGGCCACTGATGAGCGCCAGCCGGGCAGAAGGTGATCATCCCCGTCCAGAAACGTGACCCAATCGCCGGAGCTCGCCCGCAGCCCGCGGTTGCGGTTCCGCGCCACCGAGCGCGTGGGGATGCTGCTGAGCACGCGAACGCGAGCGTCGTGCGCGAATCGCGTCTCCAAGCGATCGGCGGAACCGTCATCCGATCCGTCATCGGAAATGATCACTTCGTCGGCATCGTGCAGTTGATCGAGCAGCAACGGCAGCATGCGCTCAATCAGGTCTGCCTGCTTGAAGCAGGTTACGACCACGCTGACGCGCGTGTTCACGCCGCTGCTCACGCCGCTGCTCACGCCGCTGTTCACGCCGCTGTTCACGTGAAGCGCTCCTTGCAACGAGTCGTATTGGGTGCGTTCAGGCGGTGAGCGTTGGGTGGGCAGCCTTGAGCTGCTGCCACAACGCGGCGCACGCCGCCTCGAGCACCGGTGGCAGCTCTGGTGGATCGCGACGGCGCGCGGCCTCGGCATTGACTTCCCGAATCATGCGCGGCTGGTACGCCAGGTCGAGGAACTCGCAGATACGCTGAATTTCGTGCGCTGGAGACGCCATGAGCTCTTCGTATGCGGCCAGCACAACGCGAGAATCATTCGCCAGGTCGAGATAGAGGTACGTGCTGTTGATCACGAGCCAGCCAATG
>JBBSPE010000271.1:0-4284 GCA_038259155.1 Gemmatimonadales bacterium | reverse complement strand
AGATGCCGATGGGGCGTGACCGTATCGCCATCACGCTCGGCCACGATGAGCAGCTTGGTACCGTCAGGGCTGGGCGCCCACTCGTACTCCGGCGCAATGGTGCGCACGGTGTTGTTGTGGAACAGCCGGAAGCGTTCCCCACCAGTGTACAAGTACGAACGTCGATGGCGCGCTTCGCCCATCACGGCCAGCACGCGCTCGTTGTCCAGATATTGCGGCAACAGGTCGTGCTGAATCTCGCGCGTGAGACGCACCGGATCGCCGCCGTCACGCGACACGCTGAACAGCTCCCAGTCCTCGCGAGGACGTTGCTGGAAGGTCACGTGCGCCCCGTCCGGCGCGATGGCCACGCTTTCCACCTGATCCGTGGTGCGATGCACCTCGCGCGCTGGCGCGCTCCAGGTGCCAAGATGCACAATGGAGGTATCGGCGCGGCGCGTGAGGAATGCCACCGCGCTTCCGTCAGCGGAGAGCACGGCACCTTCACCTTCGAACACACGTTCGGCGCCGGTTGCAACGTCGAGCAGCGCGAAGGTCGAGCGTGCGGGCCCGCGCGCGAAGCCACGGCCCGTGCCAATCTGCACCGGGCTGCGTCCCCCGATACCGTAGAGGGCGTGCGATCCGTCACGCGAGAGCACCAGATCAGCCACCACCGAGTCGGTTGTGCTCACACGAGCGGGATTGCCGACCGCTGGAGCCCGGTAAAGTGCGGTGCGCGTGTCCCCCTCGATGGCGGCAACCACCAACAGCGAGCCGTCAGCGAGGAACTCCGCCTGTGCCGGTACAAGGCCAGGCAGCGCGACAGGAGACCCGGGTGCTGGCGAGAGCTGACGTACCATCAGCTGTGTGGTTTCACCCTGCGTTGCGAGGTACGCGATGCGCGCACCGTCTGGAGAAAATACCACGCCCGTCCCAACCACCTCGGCCAGCACGGGGAACCCGTCGCGCACGTCCACCACCCGCGTGAACCGGTCCGATCCCACGCCCACTTCGAACGCCGCGCGCATTCCATCCGGCGACCAGCGTGGTGCGCGTGCGTTCTCTGCCACCTGCACCGTCTGCCAGTTTTCACCGGTGAGCAAGGCAACGCGCTTGCGATAGGCGCTCCCGTCAGGCGCGCGCAGCACGCCGCCAACTCCGGTTAGGGCACGCACGTAATCGCCGGCCTCCCAGGCCAGCTGTGCCTGTTCCCAACGCTCGGCCGTGGACGCGGCGCGGGTAACGGCGGTGGGGGGTTGAGCGGCCGCAGTCGTGCCGAGCGAGAGTGTCACCGCAAACATCGCGGCCGCGCAGGTTGGTGCTCTGTACACAGGCAGTCGCCTCGAAAAATCAGGAGGAGGATTCGGACGTGGCTTCACGCTCGAGCCACAGCGTCACAGGTCCATCGTTCACCAGATCCACGTCCATCATGGCGCCAAATACGCCGGTGGCCACGGGCACGCCGCGTTCACGCAGCAGCGCGATGAACCGTTCGTAGCGAGGAATCGCGACCTCGGGACGCGCCGCCGTTACGAAGCTCGGTCGCCGTCCCTTGCGCGCGTCGCCGTAGAGCGTGAACTGCGAGACCACGAGCGCCCCGCCCTGCACGTCGGCCAGATCGCAGTTGAGTTTCTCATCGTCATCCGCAAACAGACGCAGTCCCGTGATCTTGTCCGCCATCCACGAGAGTTCGGTTTCTGTGTCGCTGTGGGTGATTCCTACCAGCAGGACAAAACCTCGGCCGATGCGACCGGACACCCACGGCGCGCTGCCATCGTCCGGACGAATGCGGACTTCGGCGCGGGAGACGCGTTGGAGGAGGACTCGCATACGTGCAAGTTCCCACGACGACTGCAGAGTTCGCAAGCGCTGCGCAAGCGCTGCGCAATCGCGGAACGGCCAGGAAGCACAAACGGCCGCCGGCAGAGTGCCGGCGGCCGTTTGTCACTGCACCATCACGAGCGACTACGCATCACGATTGAGACAACCGTCGAACTTGGGGTTGTTCGTCTCGTCAAACGGAATCGGCAGGTTGACACCCTCGCCGTACGTACCGGCGAGTGGCGACGGCAGATTGCCCGTGGGGAATACCGAGTTGGCCGACCGGCCGTACTGCCGAATGAGGCGACGGAGATCGCCGAGGCGATGACCGGTGAGGTACAGCCAGAACGCGCGCTCCTTGAACAGGAGATCGACGGCCGCCGCCTGCGTGGTGGGCGCCGAGCCGGCGATGGGATCCATGGCCGGCGAGATGCCGGTGGCCCGCAGCGTGTTCAACGACGCGAACGCCGCGTCCCGCGCTGCCTGGGTGTTGGCCTGCAGTCCTGCCTCGATTTCAATGAGGCGGGCTTCCACGCCGTCCGCCAGCGTCACCGGAGCGTTGCGTGTGGCTGCGACGCTGCCGTACTTGAGGATGTTCGGGAGGTTGGTGCTTGTGCCGTTGAAGCCGGTGCGCGTGGACGCCTGCCACGGAATACGCGGATCCGCCGGCGTCTGCAGCCACGCCATGCCATTCGTGCCCTCGTTGTTCACCACGGCATAGCGAGTCACGCCATTGAGCAATGCCCCCCAGACACTGTTGTTCTGGCCGTTGCTGGCCGTGGAATAGAAGGTCTGGTACTTGAACGACGTGGGGATACCGGCCACGGCGGCCGCCGCGGCGGCAAACTGTCCCTGATTCAGCAGCACGCGTGCTTTGCCAATGGACGCCATATTCTTGACGTCCGTGCGGGTACCGGCGCCGGCGATCGCCTTGTCGAAGTTGCCGACAGCCAGCTCGTACACCTGTGCCGTGGTGAGCGATTCACCGAACTCGGTGCCCGAATCAGTTTCCACGCTGAAGGGCACGCCTGAACAGTACAGCTCACCGAAGAAGTTCTGCGTGTAGCCGAGCAAGCCGTAGAGCTCCGCAATATTGCTCACCTGCCCGGGCACCACACTCTCGAGCACAAAGATGGCCCGCGCAGAGCCAGCCCGCGCGCGATGCAGACTGCGGTACAGACCGTCGAGCACCGGGAGATTGTCGTTTGCCGTCCGCTGGTTCGTGAAGAGGCGGTCGTCGAACGTGTCCGTGGAGTACATCTCGTCGGCCAGATTACCCGACACAATGATGTAGCTGTCACCGGATCCGGCAAAGACATCCTGAAAGTCCTGGATGGCCCCGAAACGCAGCGGGTCCGCGCCAGCTGCGGTGGCGAAATCCTGCGGATTGAGCACGTCCGGATCAACCACATCCAGCAACGTGTCGGTGCTGCAGCCGGCGCTGACGCCGGCTGCGAGGAAGAACATCAGCGCCGGTCGAACCACGCGGCGCGCAAAGTCAGTATATGCCATGTGTGGGCTCGCCGATCAGAAGTTGAAGTTCATGCGGAACGTGAAGTAGCGAAGCGGCGGCGTGGAGAAGTACTCCTCATTGCCGCGCGTGTCGCCGTTGCCCACCGACGTCTCCGGGTCAACACCGGTGAAGTTGGTGATCACGCCCAGATTGCGACCGGTCACCACCAGCAGCCAGCGATCCGCACGGAATGCGTTGGCCCAGCGCGTGGGCATCTGGTAGGACACCGAGAGCTCGCGGAAGCGCGTGAAGGAGCCGTCTTCGAAGAAGCCGGTGAACACGCTGTTCTGCGCCGCCACGGCGAGCGCCTGCTCCTCGAGCGAGGCGTTCGTATCGTACCGGCCCTGGCACGACTGACCGCCCTGACACTGGTGACGCTTGGTGTTGTTGAACTTGCGCATGCCCCACTTGCTGTCGATCTGGCCCGAGATGCGGAGCTTGCGATCCAGCAGCTGCAGCGTGGGCGAGAAGGCGATTTCGCGCGTGGGGTAGGTGGGGCCGATGAAGACCGACGTGTCTCCCGGGTTGTAGGTGAGTTCGCTGGCCACAACGATGCCGTCACCATTGGCGTCATCGATCGTGTAGGTGCGTCCCCACAATCCGTACAGCGGGTATCCGTTGGTGTTGATCTGCGTGTTGCGATTGCCCGAGGGAATCGGCGACACACCCTCACCCAGGTCAACCAGCTCGTTCCGGTTGGTGGAGCCGGTGAGCGTGAAATCAAGACCCACCGACTCGCGGTCAAGAATGGTCTGCGTGTACACCACCTCGATGCCGCGGTTGTTCACCTCACCGATGTTCTCAAACCGCGAGGTCACACCGGCGATGGACGGGGCAATGCGGCGCGAGATGAGCGCGTCGGTGGTGGTCTTGTTGTAGTACGTGAAGTCGAAGTTCGTGCGACCGTTCCAGAGCGCGAGGTCAAAACCACCCTCGAACTCCGCCGAGTACTCGGGCCGGAGGTCGGCGTT
>JBBSPE010000270.1:0-4313 GCA_038259155.1 Gemmatimonadales bacterium | reverse complement strand
TGCGCTTGAAGATCGCCGCCACGCCCAGCGCCGTGACCGTTCCGAGCAGGTACATGCCCAACAGCGTGAGCCCCTGCAAACCAAATCCGAACGGGAGCGAGGACGCCGGCACGAACGCGCCAATGAGCAGCGTGTACACCGGCAACCGCGCGGAACAGCTCATGAGCGGCACCACCATGATGGTGGCCAGGCGGTCCTGCTTGTTCTCGATCACGCGTGTGGCCATGATGCCCGGCACCGCGCACGCGTAGCCTGACAGCATGGGGATGAAGCTGCGCCCGTGCAGCCCAACACGTCGCATGACGCGGTCCATGAGAAACGCCGCCCGCGCCATGTAACCGCTGTCCTCGAGCACGCCGATCACGAGGAACAGAATGCTGATCTGCGGCAGGAACACGAGCACCGACCCGACACCGGCAAACACGCCGTCCACCACGAGCGACCGCAGGTCGCCTTGCGGCAGCCATCCGCCCACGAGTGCGCCGACGGCGGCAATCGCGCTTTCGATGCCGTCCTGCAGTGGCGTGGCCCATGAGAACACCGACTGGAATACGAACGCCATCAGCACCACGAACAGCACGGGCCCGAACACGCGATGCATCACCAACGCGTCGATCTTGTCGGACGTCGTGCGCCCTCCGTGCTCGCGCGTGGTGGTGCATCGCGCCATGACCTCGCCAATCCATCCGTAGCGCGCGTCGGACTCGAGGCGCTGCGGTGCAATGCCGATCTGCGCGAGCGTCACGGCCGCGTCGCGTCGCACGTCCTCCAGTCCCGCCACCTCCTCGAGGTGCGGTTCGGCATGTTGCACCGACATGAGGCGCAACGCCTCGAGGTGCGCCGCGGAGGTCGTGAGGCCGGTGGCCTCGAGACACGCGACCACGGGCGCGAGTGCGTCATCCGCAGCCTGAGGCAGCGAGAACTTGCGAGCGGGCACCGGCAGTGTGACGGCGGTCTCGCACGCACGCGCAAGCGCGTCGATCCCGTGCGAACGCTTGGCGATCATCGGCACCACCGGCACACCCAGCGCGTGAATGAGCTCGGGGATGTCAATGGACACGCCCTGTGCCTCGGCCGCATCCATCTGATTGAGCGCGAGCACCACCGGTACACCGAGTTCGAGTACCTGACTGGTGAGGAACAGATTGCGCTCCAGGTGAACGGCATCCGCCACCACCACGATCACATCAGGCCGCCAGCCGTCGCGTGCGCGGCCAAGCAGGACTTCAAGCGCGATTTGTTCGTCTGGCGACGACGCGGAGAGCGAATAGCTGCCCGGCAGGTCGAGACACGAGACGCGCGTGCCGCTCGCCGTCCGGAAGAATCCTTCGACACGCTCGACGGTAACGCCGGCAAAGTTGCCCACGCGCTGCCGGAGTCCGGTCAACGCATTGAAGAGCGTGGTCTTGCCGGTGTTCGGATTGCCGATGAGCGCGAGCCGGAGCACGGCAGGCTCGCTGGCGGCGGGCGGTGTCGGAGACGTGGGCTCGACGACAGGAACCGCGAGATCGCTCACGATTGGAGCGGCACTGCCGACCGCAGGATCAGCCGCGCGCCGGACGGGCGGCGGGCAGCGGACGAACGGTGATACCGGCCGTGAGCGCGGAACCGAGTGCGAGGCGCGTACCGCGCACATCGAGCACCATGGCGTGTCGCGCGTCGATCACACTCACCGACGTTCCTTCACAGAGGCCGAGCGCGCGCAAGCGGCAGGCTTCATCGGAACCGCAATCGTCGAGGCCGAGCACAGTGGCTCGGCTGCCTGGCCGGCACTGTGCCAGCGTACACGTCCGAGCGCCGTCGAGCAGACCGTGATCGGTCGGCGTGATGGCATTCAGGACGGGGAGTGAGGTGCTCACGAGGCGGTGCGTAGAAGATGAGAATGGTTCTCAATCGGTGCTACCGTAGAATAGCGAAACACACTCGGGCGTGCAATGGGGAGAGAAACGGTCGGGTCAGGCCGTTGCTGCGCGCGGCGTGCCGTCGCCGCGCCGCGCGATGAGAATGGCCACGCCGATTGCCGCAATCGTCATCGCGATGGCCTGCGCCACCGTGAGGCCAGCCACGAACCGGTCGTCCTTGGCCCGGAAGAACTCCACGATGAATCGCTCGGTCCCCGCCAGGATACAGTAGACGCCAAAGAGCCAGCCCTCCTTGTGCGTGTGCTTCCGGAGCCGCCAGAGCACCAGAAACATGAGGAAACCCATGAACGTCTCGTACAGCTGCGTGGGATGCACCGCGATGACTTCCGTAGGCGGCGTGCCGGCCGGCATCGGCACCCCGAACATCTGTTCCAGATTCTGCGCGGTACTCGGCGGTGCGCCCTGCGGAAAGCGCACGGAGAACGGACCGCTCCAGGGACGTCCGTAGTCGTCACCCACCGCCCAGCAGCCGGTGCGTCCCACCGAATAACCCGCCGCGATCGCGATACCCGCCACATCGGCGATGCGCAGGAACGCGAGCTTCTTGCGTACGATCACCAGCCAGCACAGGATCACCGCGCCAATGAAGCCGCCCCAGAACACGAAGCCACCGCGACTGAAGTACGCGCTGATATCACCCACCAGAATCACGTAGTACGTCTTCGCGCCAATGAGCGTGCCCAAGAGCGCCGCCAGCACCACATCAGGAATGGCCTCGGCTTCCACCAGCTGGCCGCGCCGGGTGAGCTCGCGCTGGCAGATGATCTGCGAGATCACGAAGCCCGCCAGCACGGCGAGCCCGAAGCCCGTCAGTTCGAGCGGACCGAGGGAGAACGAGGTGGGCAGGGCACTGATGCCGTCTGAAGCGAACATGCCAGTGGGTTCAGGTGTGAAGCAGTGGTCAGCGCGATACCGCGTCTAACATACCCGGAAGCGCGAGCGAGGCCTGCGCGGAGAAGTCTGGTGACACCGAATCGCCACGCGAGAACCGGAAGGCACCGGCGGCGGCGATCATGGCGGCGTTGTCCGTGGCGAGCCGAGGAGAGGGCGCAAACACCACGCGCGAGCGGTCATCGCGCGTCGCCGCAGCGCGCATGGCGTGCTGCAGCGCGCGATTGCAGGCCACCCCGCCTCCCAGCACTACCCGCGTCCGCCCGTACTCCCGTGCGGCCCGCAGCGTCTTGGTCACCAGCGTGTCCACCACGGCGTCCTGAAATCCGCGCGCAAGGTGGGCGCGTTCGACGTCGAGCGTACCGGCGCTCTCGGCGGATCGCACCGCGAGCAACACCGCCGTCTTGAGGCCGCTGAAGGACAGGTCGTAAAAATCGGCATCGCCGGCTACCGCCTTGCGGCGGAGCATCGGCCGCGCAAACACATGCTGCGTGGGATCGCCGCTCTCTGCGAGCTGCTCCAGCGGACGTCCACCAGGATAGGGCAGACCCAACAGCTTTGCCACCTTGTCGAACGCCTCGCCGGCCGCGTCGTCGCGCGTGCGTCCCAGCAGTCGATACTCGCCCCACGCCGGCACGTCGAGCAGCAGGGTGTGCCCGCCACTCACGAGGAGCGCCGTGAACGGCGGTGCGGCGTCGGGGTGCTCGAGTGCCGTGGCGAACAGGTGCCCTTCGAGGTGGTGCACCGGCAGCACCGGCAGGTTGTGCGCGAGGCCGAGCGCTTTGGCAAAGTGCACACCCACCAGCAGGGCACCGACGAGTCCGGGCGCGTGTGTCACCGCGATCGCGTCACAGTCGGCGAGCGTGCAGCCCGCGTCCTGCAGGGCGGTGCGCACCACCGGTGGCAACGCCGTGAGGTGCTGACGGCTTGCAATTTCTGGCACCACGCCGCCGAAGAGCCGGTGCACGTCCTGCGACAGGATCACGAGCGAGCGCAGCACAAATCCGTGGTCCGTCTGCTCCACCACCGAGGCCGACGTTTCATCGCACGATGTTTCGATGCCGAGAATGCGATGCGTATCCGTGCTCATGGCTGGGCGCCGCCAGGGACGCGCCCAGCGTTCGCCGGGACCGCCTCGCCGGATGCCGCGGCGTGCTGCAGCAGCACGTGCAGCAGGCGCGGGCGAATGTCACGAATCGACACGTCACTGCCGCCAGGTAGTTCGATGTCCTGCACGCGCAGCTCAAGACGCGCGCTGTCCCCCGACTCCTCGGTGATGGCGCGCCGCAGCGTGGGCGGCGATGACAAGAGCTTGATGAGCTCACGGCGCTTGCCGGTCACGAGCGCGTGTACCGGCGGTGGTGGTTCGCGGAGCGTGACGTCACTGTCCAAAGTGAGTCCCACGTGCACGCGTACCCAACCGGTGGCCGGTTCTTCAGCGTTCACCACCAGCCACACGCCGATCGCGAGCACGAGGGCCACCAGCGCGCGAGGCCACTC
>JBBSPE010000269.1:0-4333 GCA_038259155.1 Gemmatimonadales bacterium | reverse complement strand
CATCGCCGACGCCGGCGTCGCCCAGGTGGACGCGGCGCTCGCCGGCAAGGTGCCAGGCGCGCTGGTGCAGCTCAACTCCGGCACACCCGGCGGCGGGTCAAGCGTGCGCCTGCGTGGCTTGTCGACGATCAGTCGGAGCGCAGAACCGCTGTACATCGTCGACGGTGTCATCGTCGACAATGGCTCGTCGCAGCTGGTCGATCTCGGCGGCAACACCAGCAATCGTATCGCCGACCTTGATCCGAACGACATTGAGCGCATGGAAATCGTCAAGGGCGCGGCCGCGGCGGCGCTCTACGGTTCGCGTGCGAACAATGGTGTAGTGCAGATCTTCACCAAGCGCGGTCGTCCCGGCGCGTTGCGCGTGAATGTGCGCACCTCTGTGGGCCAAGATGAAGTCGAAACGCGTCTTCCCGTCAACCAAGCGGCTGTGAACGCGGCCGGTCAGGCGGTCGAGCGCTTCGACTACCAGGACCAGATCTTCCAGCGCGGGCTGACGTCGAACACGTCCGTTGGCCTGTCCGGCGGTGATGACAAAACGCAGTTCTACCTTGGTGGCTCGGTGCAAACGCAGGATGGCATAGTGCGCACCACCGACTATCTGCGCCAGAATCTCCGCCTCAACGTGGACCGTCAGCTCACCAACTGGCTCAAGCTGTCCACCAGCACCGGTTACGTCACGAGCCGTGCGAATCGACAGGCGAGCGGTGGTCTGGTGAACAACCGCGGTGTGCTCACCAACTTCTTGTTCAACTCGAACGATCGCAATCTCTTTCCGAACGCCGAAACGGGTCTGTATCCGCTCGGACAGCTGGCCTCCAACCCGCTCGAGGTGATGGCCAACTGGCGGGCGCCGCAGGAAATTTCGCGCTTCACTGGCGGTCTGCAGCTCAACGCGACGCCGTTCGAGGCCCTGTCGATTGACTACCGTGTTGGCATCGACAACTACACCGACGCGCAGTCGTCCTTTGTGCCGCGTGGCAGCTCGGCACCGGATCTGCAAGGGGGACTGGCCATCTCGGCAACTCTCCGAGCGCGTCTGCTCAACCAGGATGTTGACGTCACCTATCGCTGGCCGGAGTTTGGCAACTGGCGATTTGTGACTGGCGTTGGATCGAACTATCAGCAGCAGGCGTTCAACTCCACGATCGCACGCGCCGAAAACCTCGCCTTGCTTGTGACCACCGTGCAGGGTAGCGCGCAGTTCGCGAGTCAATCGATTGATGAGCGGCGCATCATCGGGTTCTACGGGCAGCAGCAAATTGCGTATGGTGACCTGCTCACGCTGACGGCGGCCGTTCGGTCCGACGCGTCCAGCGCCTTCGGACGCGATGAGCGTCAGCAGTACTTCCCAAAGTTCGGCGCCTCGCTCGACGTCACCCAGTTCGACGGCTTTCGCAACATCGCCGGCTCGTGGGTGAACCGCCTGCGTGTTCGCGGTGGACTCGGGTTCTCCGGCGAACAGCCACCGGGCAGCTTCGACCGCCTGTCGAACTACCTGTTCGAGCCGTCAGGCTCGTTGTCCGGCGTGGTGAACAGCACCCGGCAGGGCAATGAGGGGCTCCGTCCGGAGCGCGCTCGTGAGACTGAGTTCGGCTTTGACGCAGAGCTGCTGAACGGTCGGGTCGGCATTGAGTACACGCGCTTCGATCGCAATGTGACCGACCTCATTCTGCCGCAAACCGTCACCCCCTCAAGCGGATTCACGGAGCAGCTCTCGAACGTTGGTTCGCTGCGCAACAAGGGCAACGAAGTGTTGTTCCGCTCGTTCAACGTGCAACGCGATGCATTCAGCTGGAACACCACGGTCACGTACGCGACCAATGATCCGATTGTCACGCGAGTTGCCTCGGGTGGTGCGTTCTTCATTCCTGAGAGCTTCAACATCATCCGTGTTGCCGCCGACCAGGCGCCCGGTCACTTCTGGGGCACCACGTATCGCCGCAACGAAGCCGGTGAGATTCTCACATCGGCAGGTGTGCCGATTGCCGATGCCACTGGAACGATCACCGGAATTCCTGCAATCGGACCGGCCGCCGTGCTTGGCAACCCGAATCCGAAGAACTACTGGTCGGTGATCAACGAGTTCACGGTGCGTCGCTCGCTGTCACTGCGTGTACAGTTCGACGGCGTGGGTGATGTCGACCTGTTCAACTTTGATCGTCGTGTGCTGGAAACACCCGCCTTTGGCGTTGGCGCGGCGTACGCCGACGAACTCGAGGGCCGAGTACCGCGAGGCTACTTTGCGGCGCGTCGATCCGTGTTCGAGGAGTACATCGAGGACGGCAGCTTTGTAAAGCTGCGCGAGATTGCGCTCACCTGGACCCTTCCGAACGCCTTCGCGCAGCGCCTGCGTTCGCGCAACGCGTCGATCACCGTGTCCGGACGCAATCTCGTGACCTGGACGGACTACACCGGCTGGGATCCAGAAACAAATACGGGCGGTCAGCGCACGGTTGTGCGCGGCTTTGGTTTTGCGGCCATTCCGATTCCGCGCAGCATCGCCATGTCTGTGAACCTGAACTACTGAGATGCCGACCATGACGATCATTTCACCTCGGTCGGCACGCCGTGCGTCGCGGACCACGATGCTTGGATGCATCGCAGCCGGTGCGCTGCTTTCCGGCTGCAACCTTGACATTGCCAATCCCAATGCGGCAACCGAAGTGAACGTGCTTACCACGCCGGCCGGTGTTCGCGCACTTGCCGTCGGACTCCAGGGGCGATGGGGCAATGCACGTGGGGATGCGGTGTGGATTCCCGGCCTCGTGGCAAACGAGCTGGGCGTCACCAACGCCTCGCTGGCGCCGCAGCGCGCGTTCCAGCGATTCCCTGATGCCGGCGCGCTCACACCGCTCGAAGAGGTCAACGTTGACCTGCTGAACTTCTGGAGTCGTCACTACCAGATTGTGCGCACCGCCGACGAGCTGCTCGCGAGCATCGAAGGCGTGACGCTCGCGCCAGGCACGGTGTCCGGCGTTCGCGCGCTCGCGTTCACGATGAAGGCCTACGCCTTTGGCACCCTGGCTGAGGCGTGGGAGAAGATTCCGGTTGACGTGACCGGGTTTCAGTCAACCTTCGTGGACCGCGCGTCTGCGTTGAACACCAGTCTCGCGTTGCTCGCGGAGGCGCGAACCGTGCTCGACGCAACACCGGTGAGTGCGGAGTTCACGTCGCAGCTGCTCACGCCTGGTATTGATCTGCCCAACCTTGTGCGCGCATGGCAGGCACGATATGCGCTCGCCGCAGGACGCAACGATCAAGCGCTGGCGTTTGCGAACGAGGTATCGCCGACGGCGGTGAGTGAGTATCGATACGCCACCGCCGATCAGAGTCCGCTGTGGTCCGTGTTCACGGGGCTTCGTTACTTCTCAGCGCAGGCATCGCTGCGCACGCAAGCGGAAGCGGGCGACACGCGCGTTGCGCAGTTGCTTGGGTCGACCGTGCAACCGTCGTTCGGCGGATCAAGTGTTGTGCCGGTGCTGATCTTCGCCACGCAGACCGAAGCCTACGCCATGTTCACACAGGACGAGATGTCGCTGATCCGCGCCGAAGCGTTGGCGCGCCTGGACCGAGTGCCGGACGCGCTCGTGCAGGTGAACATCGTGCGCCAACGATCCGGTCTCGCGCCCCGAACATCCACAGAGTTGCCCACGCAGCCACTGATACTCTCGGAGATCGCGCTGCAGCGCCGCTATTCGCTGTTTGCCTCCGGGCTCGCGTGGGCTGACCTGCGTCGTTTCGGCCGCGCGCAGGAGGCGCGCGTCAGCTGGTTGCCGTACCCGCTGAATGAGCGGTCCGGCAATCCCAACACGCCGCCGAACCCGTAGGGCGGCCGGCAAGCGAGCGCGTCCAACAGCGCTCGTGTACGTAAACGATAGGCGTCCCACCTCCGGACCCGCGCCGCCGGCGAGTCGCATGCCGGCCCGCGGGGCCCATCATCGACGCGGGCCCCGTGAGGCGGGGCGCGTTACCGCGCCCGACCGGCGATATCACGAGCGGTGCGTGAGGACGGCCGCCCCCGTCGCCCCGCGACCACGCGGGGACGTTCGGGTCGCGCGCGATACGATCGAAGAACGGCGTCTGCTGCTGCAGGCGTCCAAGCGTGCGTTCCCGGACGCGACGTTCACCGCCGACAGGGGAGTCTTGGCGTCGATCGGACGCAAGGCGTTGGAACTGCCGCTGGTGTAGCGCTCGGTGGTCCTGCCTGATCTGCGTTCGAGCCGTAGAACTGTGCATGCCTGCCTATCGTCCCACCAACTGGGAGCAGGTCTTCTGGGCTGTCATCGTGATCGGCGGGCTCGCGCTGTGCGCGCTACCGGCCGTGTTGCTG
>JBBSPE010000268.1:0-4354 GCA_038259155.1 Gemmatimonadales bacterium | reverse complement strand
GTTCCGGTTGCGGGCGGCGGAGGATCTGCAGGCGGCGCTGGAGGAGCGGCACTCAGCGGGTGGGGGCGCTGGCGGCGGGCCCTGGGGCGGTCCGGTTGGCGGCGGCATGCCGAGTGGGTCCCCCGGCATGTCGTTCAGCTCGCTCGATGATCCGGCAAACCTGCCTCCAGAAGTGCGCGAGGCGCTGGCGGGCATGGCCGAGCAGGAGCAGGTGCGGTGGCCGGACTACGAGCTGCCGGCGCTGGACGGCATGACGCCGCGCGAGGCGGCCCGCGACAAACGGATGCGTCCACGACTGGTGGCGCTGCTCAAGGACATGGAGGCGCGCCAGGCCGGCGGGCCGCATGGCAACCTGATGGCGATGGACGTGGCGCGGCTGCGGAGGGAGTTGGGGGTGTGAGGTGATTCTCCACCGCCTTCGCCAGGTCCACCAGAACCGAACCAGAAGGTAGTATTAAGTTCGTTTTAGAGTATATTCCGAACTTAAACATTCCAACCGGTCCGGAATGCCCGTCCAACGCCTCAGCCTGATCTGGCCCTCCGATCCCACACGATACGCCCCTGCCCGACACCGGAGGGCGTGTCGATACGAGTCGTACGTACCGGCCCCGCTGGCCGAGCTCGACCTCCGCATTGGCGCCGAGACCACGGGCCTTGTGTCTGATGCGGAACAGGCCATTCACGACCTGAACGCCTCGGCGCATCCCGCGCTTGCACCGCTCGCCCGGCTGCTGCTGCGCACCGAAGCCATCGCGTCCTCCAAGGTGGAAGGGCTGCAGTTGCGCGCCGGGGAGCTGGCGCGCGCCGAGGTGCGATCGGAGACGGGGCGAAAGATCGGCGCCACGGCGCTGGACGTGCTCGCCAACATCGACGCCATGCAGCTCGCCGTGGACCACGCCGCGAGCACAGAGCTCTTCACCGTGGAGCAGGTCGCCGCCATTCACACCAAGCTCATGGGGACCTCGCGCCATACGGCCAGCATGGCGGGCAGGGTGCGCAACACGCAGAACTGGATTGGTGGCAACGACTACACGCCGTGCGGTGCCGATTTCGTGCCGCCGCCGGCCGACCACGTCCCGGCCCTGCTGCATGACCTGTGCGCTGCACTCAATGACCACACCCTGTCACCGCTCATCCAGGCCGCGCTCGTGCACGCGCAGTTCGAAACGATTCACCCGTTCGACGACGGCAACGGGCGCACGGGCCGAGCGCTCATTCACGTCGTGCTGCGGCGCCGGGACATTGCGCCGGAATACGTGCCGCCGATCAGCGTGGTGCTGGCCAAGCACAAAGACCGGTACATCCGCGGCCTGACGCACTACCGCACCAACCAGGTCGAAACGTGGATTGCGCAGTTCGCTGAGGCCATGGCCAGCGCGGCCACGCTGGCGCGCGGCTATCTGCGGCGCGTGGCCACGCTGTCGGCGACGTGGCACGAGATGCTGCGCGCGACACGGGTGGCCCCCCGAGCCGGCGCCGCGGCGTGGGCTGTTCTCGAGATCCTGCCGGGCTGGCCGGTGATCACGGCACCGGTGGCCACCGCGGCCACCGGTCGAGCGAAGGCGTCGGTGTACGAAGCCCTCAGTCAGCTGGAAACCGCTGGCGTCCTTCTGCCGCTCCCCGGGTCGCCGAGGAAGCAGTCGTGGGAAGTGTTCGGGTTGCCGGAACTGTTGGCGGCGCTGGAAGACGGACAGCAGCCGTAGGAAACGGGCCGACGTCCGAACGGCGCATGAGCACCCCCTCACGTCATCCGCACCGTCGTAAACGACAGGTACTGCAACTCTGCCGGCGTCACCTGCGGCGGCGTGGAGTTGCCCACCGCCCACAACACCCGGGAGCCATCGGCATCACGGGAATGCGGCTGCCGAGGCTGGCTCCGATCGTCTTTTGCCCCGCGATGCCGCAATTCCGGTCGGCCTCGGCCCGCGCTGGAGATCGGCTCGCAGATGCGTGGTGACCACACGAATCGTGGAGCATGTAGCCGCGCTCAGTCGCGCGAAGGGTCGGACCGGTGGAGACGCGAGTCGACGAGCGAACGTACAGACCCGCGCCTATGGCTCATGCCGCCGCGGTGCAACACACCGCAGCATGCGCACCACACCCTTCCACGGGTAACGTCACGCTGGCGGCAACAACGCTCACCGGCCTCTTCCGCAAACCACCGTTCGCGTCACACGGCCACCTCGGCCCATGGATTGCGGCACACAGCGTCATCTGCAGGTCTTGCTCCATTCTTCGACTTCTTCTGCCATGCACATCACACTCCGTCTTGCCGCCGTTGTCGCTGTTTCTGCCGGACTGCTCCCGGCCTCTGCCTCCGCCCAGTCCTGCACCGACGTGGTGGGCAACCTGGTGCAGAACTGCAGCTTCGAGAACCCGGACATCAACAACGGCGCCACGTATCCGACCGCGCCCCTCAATGACTGGACGGCCAATCCGGCCGGCGTCGTTGAGCGTTGGGTCGGCGGCTTCGACGGCTTTGTCTCGAAAGACGGCAACGGGCACGTTGAGCTCAAGGTCAACCAGGCCACCACGCTCTCGCAGCACCTGAACACGGTCGCCGGCAACCAGTACGCGCTCACCTTCTCGGCAGGACATCGCGCGCAGGGCAACAACTACAGCCAGATCGACGTGTACTACGACGGTGGTTTCGTGCTCTCCACCGGCGAGATGACCAACGGCTTCGAGTGGAACGACTTCTCGGCGATGTTCACGGCCGACAACGACGGCGGCACGCTTGAGTTCCGCAGCATGGGCACCAACCCCACGTACGGCGACCACCTCGACAACGTGAGCGTGTGGACGACGACGGAGCCGAGCGCGGTGCCTGAGCCGGCCTCCGTTGCACTGCTCGTCGCAGGGTTGGCCGGACTCGGTGTGGTGGCGCGTCGGCGGCACGCGTAACCACGCGTCGCCACGCGGCTGCAGCACCGCGACCGCGACACCTGCGCTTCAACAACGCAACCGCAGCATCACGATGAACGGCCTCGGCGCTCTGCGCGCCGGGGCCGTTGCTGCGCGCACCTACTTGATCCGCTTCACCCGCCCCTCTTCCTCCATCAACGCCGCAAACTTCTCCCAACTCAGCCGCCGCTTCTTCACCGCATGATGCACGGGTACCCACTCCACATTGCCCTTGCTGATGAGCAACTCGCCCAGCTTGCGGCCGTTGGATTTGACCTCGAAGACCACGTCGCGCGAGAGGACCTGGCGTTGCGGGATCGTAAAGGACACGTCATGTCGGGCCATGTGGTGCTCCGGGCGTTATGGTAGGTCAGGAAACGGGACAGCCGGTCTCCGTATTTACCCCAAAGACGCGCGTGCCACCGCGCGCAGCCCGCCCCCGATCGCCCGACACCCCAATCCCGTGCCGCTGATGGCCAAAACGACCCTCGCCGACACGCCCACGGAAGAGCTTTGCGCAAAGCTCCGGGCGATCAAGATCGTGCAGAACACGATCACTGGCATTTTTGGACTGATCATCCTGGCCTGGCTCGTGCTTGGCTACTGGCGCACGAATCTCCCGGTGTTCTTCGGCACGGTGGCCATGGCCCTCGGTGTGAGCGCGATGCAGCTCGCCACGCGAAGTTCACTGGTGAAGGAGCTCAAGAAGCGGGACGCCGCTTAGCCGCCAGCGCGTAGCCGCCAGCGCGTCACATCCTCGGGCTTGCCCCAGCGCTCGTACAAACGCACCAGCCAGCGCACCACCTCATCACGCTGCGACGCCGTGGCACTGGACAACTCCCGCAGGCCGAGCTCCGCCGCCAGCAGCACCGGCTCCGCCTCCGCGTAGCGCTTCTGCTGTACCAGACAGTACCCATGCACACCCTGCATACGAAACGGCAGGCTCGCGGACGGATTGTCCGCCGCATTCTCCAGCGCGACACGCACCAGCGAATCGCCCTCGGCCGCTGCACCGGTGGTGCACAGGTCAACAGCAAGCCAGCGTTGCACCAGGAGCACATTGTTGTCGGTGGCCGGACGCAACGCCGCATACACGGACAGTGACTCGCGCAACAACGGTACCGCACCCGTGGTATCGTTCTGCGCTTCCCGCATGAACGCCACGTTCTGCAGCTGGCCGGCCACCTGAATTGCTCGCGGTCCAAACACGGTGCGTCGAATATTCAACCCGGCCACCGACAACGACTCGGCCTTCGCAAAGTCGCGCCGTGCCGTGTAGATCGGCGCCAGCTTTTCATACGCATCGCCAACGGCGTAGTGCGCGTCCCCATAGCGTGCGCGCCGCTGCGCCAGCACATCGTTGAGCAGGGTTTCCGCCTCATCCAGACGATCCTGCTTGAGCAGCGCCCACCCGATTTCCGCCTGCGCGTTGATCGCCTCATCCACGATG
>JBBSPE010000267.1:0-4368 GCA_038259155.1 Gemmatimonadales bacterium | reverse complement strand
TCGGACCGGTGCGCATGGCAAACCACGCCGTGGTCGCGGGCTCAGCCTGAGCCAGCGACAGCGCGGACTTCAGGAACTCGGCGAGCTCCTCGGATTTGTCGGCTTTCGCCTCGAGCTCGACGACGAGTGCAACGGTCACCATGTCTACTCCAGCGAGAAGTGTGTAAGCGGAGGCGGAAATGTGCGTCTTGAACCTGTCGGCCGCGAGCGCGCCAGGCGAATATCATCATCGGCGTTCGGGTGCACACCAACCTCCACCATCGTGACCATCCACGCACTCCTCGTTCGAGACGCGCAGGAAGCGGACCTTCCCGTCCTCTGCAGCCTGCTGGCTGAGCTCGGCTATCCCACCGATCCCGCGACGCTCGCCCCGCGGTTCGCGGCGGTGCGGGCCGCTGGAGACCAGGTGCTGTTGGCCGAGCGACACGGCGTCGCGGTGGCGGTGGCAACGCTCCACGTGACGCGGGTGCTGCATCGCGCCGGGCCCGTGGGCCGGGTGACGTCGCTGGTCGTCACCGCCGAAGCGCGACGGACCGGAGCCGGCACCGCGTTGATGCAGGAGGCAGTGCAACGGTTGACCGCCGCTGGCTGCGTGCTGCTCGAGGTGACGAGCAACCGGGCGCGCGCCGATGCCCACGCGTTCTACGAGCGGCATGGGTTTACCGCCACGAGCCTCAAGTTCGTGAAACCGCTGGAGCCGTAGCACGAGGAACCCGCCGCGCACACCATGCGCGATCACCCGTCCCCGGCTTCGGAAGGTGCCGCCGGTGTGACGCGTGCGTATATCGTACGGGTGTTCCCTCTCACCAATCAGATGCCCATGCCCGCACGCCAGCGCCTGATCGATGTCAGCCATACCGTGGAACACGGCATGGTCACCTTCAAGGGATTTCCCGCGCCGATCATCTGTGACTGGATGAGCCGTGAGGCGTCACGCGAGCGCTACGCCCCTGGCGCTGAGTTCCAGATTGGCAAGATCGAGATGATCGCCAACACCGGCACGTATGTGGACAGTCCTTTTCACCGCTACGCGCATGGCAAGGATCTCTCGGAGCTCCCGCTTGAGTCGGTCGCGAACATCGAGTGTGTGGTGGTGCGTGTCGACCGGGCAGCGGGACCAGCCATTGATGCGGTGCCGCTGCCGGCATCAATCGTCGGAGGACGCGCGGTGCTCTTCGACACGGGGTGGGATCGCCACTGGCGCACCGAGGCGTACGGCGAGGGTTATCCGTTCCTCACGGAACGCGCCGCCGAGTGGTTGGTGAAGGCAGGCGCGGCAATTGTCGGCATCGACTCCATGAACATTGACAGCCACGCCACCGGTGAGCGCCCGGTCCACACCGCACTGCTCGGCAGCGACATCCCGATCGTCGAGCACATGCGCGGTCTCTCGGCAGTGCCGGAACGGGGCGGTCACTTCTCGGCGGTACCCGTGAAGGTGAAGGGGATGGGCACGTTTCCGGTGCGCGCGTTCGTTGCTGTTCCACTCTGAATCACAGCGGGGGGAAGGGTGTTGGCGAGGGCATCAGCATCGTGACCGCCAACTAGAGCATCTCACCGCGCATCACACACCGGCACGCCTGGTTGTCGCTCCGCGTATGCAACGAGCGCCTTGTCGCAGGTGAGCAACGCACACCCGTATCGCTGGGCCTGCGCCAGCAGCATGCGGTCGGCGGGATCGCCGTGCAGCGTACCTGCCAGTGATGTGCTCGCGACCAGCACCTCGCGCGACAACGGAAGCAGCTGAATGCCCGGCGCTTGCGCCGCCCGCTGCAACCAGAGGAATGGATCCGCCGCCAGTTCCAGGCGTCCCTTTGCCACCAACATCGCGACTTCCCAGAATGAGATGTCGCTTGCGAACAGCCGACCCGCAGCCGCGGCGCTCGCGATAAGCTGCGTCGCCGCGTTCGAAAGGGCTCCGCGTGTGTCATCCAAGGTCCAGAGCCAGACATGGGTGTCCATCAGCAAGAGCGTGTCACGGGTTGGCGAATCGGCGGCACGCCACAGAGCTGGCGTACCGCTGTATTCTGGTGCCGGTTCGCGCACCTGGCGCGCGGACTTCTTCTTTGCCGGCGTCACGATGAGCGGCGCGTGAGCGGGTCGCTGGCGGACGTCTCCCATACCGAATGGTCCGGGCTGACGATATCACCATGCCGCACAACGGTTCCGCGCATGAACCCAACTGGCGACGCCGACGATTCCTGCACCGGGATTACCCGCACCACCGGCCGCCCGTGCTTGGTGACAATGATCTCGGCGCCGCTCGCCGCCACGTCGTCCATCACCTCAAGGCATGTCGCTTTGAAGACGCTGGCGGCGATCGTGGTGACGGGCTCTGATTGGGTGGTCAATGCTTTCTTTGGCACAGGCTCGTGTTATGGTCAGTTAATTATGACCATGGTCATTTCTTATGTCCATAGCTAACCAGGTGGTGCACGGACGAGGGCTCGCGGCACGCGTGGTTGAGCTCAGCGTATGCTGGAACGCACTATGCTTCCGCTGTGATCTCCTTCTCCCCCGCCCCGGGCCCGGCCGAGCTGCCAGCTCGCTTCTCCAGTCCCTTCGACCGCAGCGCGGTACATCCACTCGCACAGCGCGCGGCGCTGGAGTTGATGGAGTCGTTGCAGTCGCATGTCGTGGAGTCGTGGCGCCTGCACGACGCGGGCAATGGGAAGATGTTTGGCGTGCTGGTTGCCGAGGCACCAGATGGCACCGTGGGCTACCTGCGCGGCTTCTCAGGAATGATCAACGGCCAGTGGCACGTTGACGGCTGGGCACCTCCCAGTTTCGACCAGCAGGCACGCGACCAGGTCTGGATTCCGGGCGAGGTGGAGATGCTCGAGCTCGCCCGACAGCGCGCGGCCTTGCTCGCGTCCTCAAACCATGACGCCGATGCGGCGACCTCGGATCGGATTGCGACAGCCGTGCAGGCACTCGACGACGCACGAACCGTCCGTTCTCGAACTTTGATGCGCCAGATCCAGGACAGCTACCACTTTGTGAACGCACGCGGCAACGTGCGTTCGCTGCGCGCACTGTTTGCACCCGCTGAACCGCCGGCCGGAGCAGGCGACTGCGCCGCACCCAAACTGCTCGCACACGCGTATCGACAGGGGTTGCGTCCGCTCGCGCTGGCCGAGTTCTGGTGGGGTGCGCCGTCGCCCACGGGTGACCGGGTCGCCGGCGTGTTCTATCCGGCTTGTCGCGGCAAGTGCCTGCCCATTCTCACGCACATGCTCGAGGGCTTGCCGGCCGACCCACCGCCGTTGTTCGGCTCGGCGGCCATTGATGCCGCCGAACCTGTCACGGTCTACGAGGACGAGCACCTGCTCGTCGTGGACAAGCCGAGCGGCTTGCTCAGCGTGCCGGGCAGGAGTGCGTTGCTGCAGGACTCGGTGGTCACACGTCTTCGCGAGCGCTACCCAAACGCCACCGGCCCGCTGGTGGTGCATCGACTCGATCTGGACACGTCGGGATTGTTGCTGGTCGCGAAGGATCGCACTACGGCGTCCGCGCTGCAGCGGTTGTTCTCGTTGCGAGAAGTCGACAAACAGTACGTGGCGTGGCTTGACGGAAACGTTGCAGCGAATCACGGGGAGATCGCACTCCCGCTGCGTGTGGACGTGGACGACAGACCGCGACAGATCCACGATCCGGTGCACGGCAAGCCCGCGCGGACCGCGTGGACGGTGGTCGCACGAGAGGCCGGACGAACACGTGTATTGTTCACGCCGCTCACCGGACGCACGCATCAGCTGCGCGTGCATGCAGCGCATCCGCAGGGGCTCGACGCGCCCATCGTGGGCGACCGGTTGTATGGACGCACGCCGCCGCTGGAAGGCGAACGACTGCTGCTGCACGCGGAGCGGTTGGCATTCGTACACCCCGTGACGGGCGCATCACTCGTGGTGGAGCGGCCGGCTCCGTTCTGAGCCGCAGGAGCAGCGGTGTTGCCCGCTCAGCGCCCGCGGACGCATGTTGGACGGAGCGTCAATCGTTTGCTCCCTCCACGAACCTGCCATGCGCCTCCTCGCCGCCGCCCCGCTCGTCGCCGTGCTCACGGCAGCCTCCTACCTGCCCGCACAATCGCCGGCCGTCGCCCCCGCTGTTCGCGAGATCGATGCCCAGCTTGCACGTGTCATGCCCAAGGTCGTGAGCTGGCGGCGCGAAATTCATGAGCATCCGGAACTCGGCTACGAGGAAACGCGCACCGCGGCGCTTGTGGCGGCGCACCTTCGCGCGCTGGGCATGGAGGTGCGCACCGAGGTTGGACGCACCGGCGTCATTGGCATCCTCAAAGGCGGACGACCGGGGCCCGTGGTGGCGCTGCGTGCCGATATGGACGCCCTGCCCGTCACGGAGCTCGTG
>JBBSPE010000266.1:0-4416 GCA_038259155.1 Gemmatimonadales bacterium | reverse complement strand
GGGATGCATCTGCGTGAGGTACGTGGCCGACGACCGGAAATGGTCGCCGCCGATTTCTTCCGGCGACGTGGGCTCGGCGTTCCGAACATCGGTGTTGCTGATGATCGTCATGTGCTGCCGATACGGATCGAGCGGGTTGAGTGATGATGGCGACAGGTCGAAGTCGCGACCCGTGGCCGCAGGCGACCAGAGGTTCATCTTGGCGCCGAGTTCGTTGCAACCCGCCGCGCCGTGCACCATTTCGATGGCCACGAGTCGCGGCGCGTTGTTGGCGGCCGCGCGCCAGGCGCCACGGCCGATGGGCATCATCGCATCCAGGTACGGGAGCGCGACGGTGGCGCCCATGCCCTGAAGGAACCGACGACGCGGGATGGTCTTGCCGCTGAGGAAATGCATACAGGTAACTCCGATGAATAGACTGCGGCGTGCTCAGCGGCCGCGATTGGAAACAGTGGCCTCGGCCTCTTCATCGGCCTGGGCAACGGGAAGCAGCTTGAAGCGGAACGCGTCACTCTTGACCACGCCAAGAATGAACTCGTCCATTTTGTAATCCTTGGCCTTGGCCGCCGCTTCGATGCGGCGGATGGCGGGATTGTCGGTGTATTCCATGCGCCGTCCCACAGCATACGCCATGAGGTTGAGCGCGAAGTTGCGCACGATCGGGGTGGGCCGCTTGAGCAGGGCGGCCGCCAGTTCCGTCGGCGATTGAATAGCGGTGCCATCATAGAAGTCACCGCGGGTATCGAGCGGCGATCCATTTTCACGAATGCGCCACTTGCCGGTCACATCGAAGTTGTCGAGCGCGAGCCCGATCGGATCGATGAACTGGTGACACGATTTGCACGAGGCGTTGGCGCGGTGCATTTCCATGCGCTCACGCGTGGTGAGCATGCGGCCTTCCACCGCTTCACCCGTCTTTTCCAAGTCGGGCACATTGGGCGGCGGCGGAGGCGGCGGTGTACCCATGATCACTTCCATGACCCACTTGCCGCGCAGCACCGGTGAGGTGCGGTTGGCGTGCGAGGTGAGCGTGAGCACACTCGCGTGGCCGAGGAGGCCGGTGCGTGACGCGTCCGGATACATCACCCGGCGGAACTCCGTGCCTACGACCCCCGGCATGCCGTAGTGCTGCGCCAGCGTCTCGTTCACGAAGGTGTAGTCCGCGTTGAGCATCTCGAGGATGCTGCGGTTTTCCTTGACGAGATTGTAGAAAAACAGCTCCGTCTCGTGCTGCATGTCCTCGGCCAGCTGGCCGTGGAAGTCCGGATGCTGCAGCGCGTCCGGATGCACCTTTTCGATATCCTGCAGACGCAGCCACTGCGCGGCAAAGCGCGTTGCCAGCGCCTCGGAGCGCGGATCGGCGATCATGCGCATGGTCTGCTTGCTGAGCACCGCCGTGTCGCTCAACTGGCCGCGACGGGCGAGCGCGAGCAGCGTGGAATCCGGCGCCGAGCCCCAGAGGAAGAACGAGAGCCGCGACGCGAGGTCGAACTGGTCGATCGCGATGCGGTCGCCAGGCTTGGCGCCGGCGGGCACCTGCTCCACGCGGAAGATGAAGTGCGGGCTGGACAGCAACGCTTCCAGCGCCGTCCGCACGCCGAGTTCGAAGCCGCCGCCATCCTGCACGGCTTCATCGTAGAACGCCATGATCCCGTCGAGATCGCTCTTGTCGAGCTGGCGGCGATACGCCGCGGCACCCAGGCGCGTGATGATGGACTCGGCACACGGCCGCGCCTCGGACGGCGCGAGCGGCCGGCAGCTGAAGATGAGCCGACGCGATGGCGTGTCGGACACGCCGGTGGGGTTGAACGGCCCCGTGACCGTGAAGTTCTGGAGGTGAGGCAGGATCGTGATGCCACCCTGCGCCCCGATCTGCGTGTCCGCGATGCTGTGCCCGATGGGCGCAATCACGTCGTTGACCGGCCCTTCAAACGTGCGGAGGAACGTCGCCGTGATGCGCTGCGGCCCGGCCTTCAACGGGATGCGCACCGTGGTGATGTCCATCCCCTCCGGATCGGCCTGCGACATGCCGCGGTCGATGTCCAGCAGCGCCACGCGCTCACCGTTCACCGACACCTCGATGCGCTCATCGAAGGGTGACGCCGAGCCGTACAACTGGCCCGTGGGCACCACGTGCAGCGTGATCGCGAAGGTGTACTCGCCGTCGGCCGGGAACGTGTGAATGACGGATACGCCACCACGGGTTCCGCGCGGCGCGCCCTCGAGCGGCTCGAGCTGCGAGGCCAGACGCGGCACGCGGTACGACTGCGACGTGGGCGTGGCGTTGGGATCTCCCACGGCCAGGCGGCTGATCTCGGCCGCCGCATCCATATAAGAATCGAGCGTGGTCGCGGACGGCATCTGCACGTCAGCGATATTGTCGAAGTTGGCGCTCTTGGTGTCCAGCGGCAGCCACGACGACGCGTCGATGTCGAGCGCCAGCAGGTCGTGGACCGACTGCTGGTACTCGGCGCGGTTCAAGCGCTGAAAGGCACGGCTACCCGGATTCGGATTGGCCGCATACTTCGCGTCCATCACGCGCTCGAGCGACTGGGCAAGCTGCTGCAGCGTGTCGCCGTCGGGGCGCTTACGGCCCGGGGGCGGCATCATACCCGCGCGGAGCTTGCCGATCATCTTTTCGGCAACCTCCGGCAGCTCGGCGGCGACAGTGGCCATGTCGAACGTCTCGAGCGACAGGTTGCCCTGCTTGCGACGGTCGCTATGGCAGCCGATGCACGTGTTCTTCACCACCTCCGTCAGCGCGTCGTCCGAGATGGTCGCGACCGGCGCGCCCGCTCGAACGTTGACCGACGGGGTGTGCACGGCACTCGGCGCCAGCGGCGTCGGGTTGGTACGAAAAACCGCCGGGCGCAGCGTGAGGGGCGTCTGGGCGGAGGGCGTCGCGGGCGTCGCAAAGCGCGCGCTGATCCGGGCAGCTCCATCAGAAGCCGTGAGACCGGTCAGAACGAGCAGGGTCGCGAATGCTGCGATAGTTGCGGACTTCATCCCCTTAACCTCCGGGGAAAGGCGGGAGTGGCGCGGTAGACGCCAATATTGGTAGGAGTCGAGCTAGTGGGCAAGACGACGAACGTACCTATTGAGGTACCCGTTCCCGGGCCAAACGCTCCGTTCCCGCCTGAGAGACGCCGTTCGGTATGAGACGGTCACTCAGCGCAATGCGGGAGTCGGACGTTGAACCTGAGAGTTTCCTGCTGACCTGGCCAAGCCCCTGGGAGAGTGGATCGATGACCTGCATCCGAGTAGTAACGATGATCGCCGCGGCAACGTTGATCGTCGGCTGTTCCAACGGCGACCCGGCTCCGGAGAGCGCCGAGGCGCCGGCGACCGTGGCGGATGCTGGCGAACAGCACCTGAACCCCGTCGTCACCCTGCTCGCCGCCAAGCAGCCGGTGTTTGGCCTCTACGCACCAGCCAACCGCCGCGTTCGGCCCGGTGCACCGCCGGTATCGCCGGATTCGGTCAAAACGCCCGCCCAGCTGGCTACCGAGGCGCTCACGCAGCCCAACAGCGACTACATCTTCGACGGCAGCATGGAAGGGAACTTCGACGCCGCCTACCCGGTCTACGCGGAGTTCGCAGCGGGAATGGCCGAAGCCGGCTTCCTCCAGACGTCGCCCGCCCGGCTCAAGGCGCCCCTCATCGTGAAGACGCCGGAGATCGCGCCGGACAGTGTCCTCGCCAAGGAGCGCATCTGGAAGCAGCTCGATCTGGGCATCAGTGGCATCATGTTCGTCGGGGTGGAGAGTGCCGACGAACTGCGCACCGGCATCAACGCGATGCGGTTCGCCTCGAACGGTGGCTCCCGCCCGGACGCGACGGGTGAGGCCCCCGCCCGCTGGGGGATGGATGACGCGGGGTACAAGGCAAAGGCCGACCTCTGGCCGCTCAACCCGAACGGTGAGCTGGTGAACTTTGTGGTCGTGGAGAGCAAGGTCGGTTTGGAGCACGTGCGCGAGATTGCGGCCGTGGAGGGCGTTGGCGTGCTCTTTCCGGGCGCCGGCACGCTGCGTGGCGTGTTTTCCACCACGAACGCGGCCGGTGAACGAGAGACGGACGCGGCCGCGTGGGAGGCCGCAATCCAGCAGGTGCTCGCGGCGTGCAAGGAGTTCAATGTGCCCTGCGGCTATCCGGCCAACGAGGCGGACATCGCCGAGCGCATGGCACAGGGCTTTTCGGTGTTTGTCATGGGCTGGGGCGAGTCTGGGTTCCGGACGGTGGAAGCGGGTCGGGCGGCCAGCGGGCGTTCGAACTAGGGAAAATGCGTTTGCCGGAAACTGGAAGCCCGGTGCGCTTCCGCGTGAATTGAAAGCGGCCGGTCCGAGAGCTCTCGGACCGGCCGCTTTCAATTCACGCGGAAGCGCACCGGGCTTCCAGTTTCCGGCAAACGCATTTTCC